>CAZKTU010000115.1:0-12543 GCA_964555675.1 uncultured Oscillochloris sp. | reverse complement strand
CCCCTCACTCGCCGGCCGGCGGCCGTTCTAGCGCGCCTTGACGCCGGATCGGGGCTCGGCTACAATCGGCTGCCGGCATTTACCGTCGCCAATGGCGTCGACAACCAAAGGAGCAGCCTTCATGACTTCCCCCTCGGAGACCAGGTACGGGATCGACTACATGCCCACCGATGTGCCCGGGCCGCTCGCCCGCGCCCTGGTGGAGCGCGACGGGCGGGTGATGGCCCCCATGGGCCGGGTCTACCCGCTCGTGATTGACCACGCGGCCGGCTGCGAGGTGTGGGACGTCGATGGGCATCGTTATCTCGACATGAACGCGGGTATCGCCGTGCTGGCCGCGGGCCACAGCCACCCTCGCCTGGTCAAGGTCGCCCAGGAGCAGGTGGCCCGCTTTACGCACATGGCCGGCACCGACTTCTATAACGAGCCGATGATCAAGGCCGCCGAGAAGCTGGTCTCGCTCATGCCCGGCGAGCAGGAGTGGCAGGTCTTCTTCACCAACAGCGGCACCGAGTCGATCGAGGCCAGCCTCAAGCTGGCCCGCTATGTCACCCGCCGCCAGAATGTGATCGCCTTCTACGGGGCCTTCCACGGCCGCTCGTACGGCAGCCTCTCGCTGACGGCCTCGAAGCCGCGCCAGCGCAAGGGCTTCTTCCCGCTGCTGCCCGGCAGCTTCCACGCCTTCTACGCCAACCCCTTCCGCCCGCCCCTGGGCAGCGACCCGGCCCGCGTGGCCGAGACCTGCCTCAACTTCATCGAGCGCCAGCTCTTCACCACGACCTGCCCCCCCGAGGAGCTGGCCGCGATCGTGGTCGAGCCCATCCAGGGCGAGGGCGGCTACGTCGTGCCGGCCCCCGGCTTCCTACCCGGCCTGCGCGCGCTCTGCGACCGCCACGGGATCATGCTGATCGCCGACGAGGTCCAGAGCGGGGTCGGCCGCACCGGGAAGATGTGGGCCTTCGAGCACGAGGGCATCGTGCCCGATATCGTGGCCTCGGCCAAAGGCCTGGGCGGCGGGCTGCCGATCGGCGCCATGATCGCCCGCCAGGAGCACGCCAGCAAGTGGGAGCCGGGCTCGCACGGCAATACCTACGGCGGCAACGGTCTGACCTGCGCCGTCACCCACGAGCTGCTCTGCCTGGTCGAAGAGGAGCTGATGGCGAACGCGAGCGAGGTGGGCCCGCACCTGATGGGCCGCCTCGGCGAGCTGAAGGCGCGCTTCCCGCAGATCGCCGACGTGCGCGGCCGCGGCCTGATGATCGGGGTCGAGTTCGTCGACCCGGCCACCGGCGAGGTCGACCACGACCTGGCCGAGGCGGTCATGGAGGAGTCGTTCCGCAAGGGCTTGCTGGTGCTCACCTGCGGCCCCTCGACGGTGCGCTTCTGCCCGCCCCTGAGCGTCACCCACGAGCAGGCCGAGGAGGCCGTCGAGCGCTTCGCCCTGGCCATCGAGGAGTGCGTCGGCCGCTAAAGCTCACAAGCCATGCTTGCGGCACGCCATAGGACGAAATGAGGGTTTTTCAGGGAGGGCAAGCCCTCCCTGCGACCCTTCCGTGACGCAGCTTGAAGTGGAGGGCTCTGGCCCTCCACACCCCCCACCCTCAGGCGGCGTCGGCCAGACCTGCCCAGACCGTCTCCAGGCGGGCAGAGGCCGCCGCGGGCAGAGGCCCGCTCTGGGCGGCTGTCGCCGCCGCTTCCAGCTGCTCGAGCGTCGAGATGCCGATCACGGCCGTGCTGACCCCGGCTTTGCCCAGCGCGAAGCGGATCGCGGCCTCCGGCAGGCTACGCGCATACCCCTCGGTGACGAGCCAGCCGAAGCGCTGCGCCAGAGCCACGTCAGCCTCATAGCTGCCCCCCGAGGCGATCGGCTCGACGTGCTGGGCCGCGTGGGCATGGCGCGCAGCAGAGCCGCTCAGGGCCCCTCCGGCCAGCACACGAATCGCCATGACACCTACCTGGTGCTCAGCCGCACGATCAATCAGCCGGCCATAGTCCTGAAACGGAAAGCCGGGCGGGGCCGCGACGCCGGCCGTCGGGTTCAGCAGGTTGAAGCAGGCCTGCACCGTCTGGACATCGCCCGCGATCGCCCGGTGCAGCGCGGCGCTCTCCCCCAGCCCGTTGAAGCCCCAGGCGCGGACTTTGCCTGCGGCCTGTAGCTTGCGAAAGGCGGCCATGGTCGCCTCGAGCTCGGCAATGCCCAGCCATTGCCGCTCGGGCCGAGGCGCGACGGCGACCGGCGTATGCAGCTGGATCAGGTCGATACAGTTGCGACGCAGGCGCCGCAGGCTGCCCTCGACCGAGGCGATCACCGCCTGCTCGATCGGCTCGGGCGCCGCCGCCGCCAGGCGCACCTTGGTGCCGACGATCACATCGCCGCCCAGCTCTGCCAGCACCAGCCCAAGGTGCTCCTCGGAGGCACCATCGCCATAGATTGCGGCCGTATCGAAGTAGGTGACGCCGAGCTCGAGGGCGCGCCCGACGACCTGCAGCATCTCGCGACGGCTCGCCCTGACCAGGATGCCGCCCACGGCTCCGCAGCCGAAGCCGAGCGCCGAGACGCGCAGCCCGGTCTTGCCTAGCGTGCGATATTCCATATGCCTCCCAGGTGGATCAGGCGAGGAGCGCCGCGGCCTCGCCGTTCGCTCTGGCGTCCACGGACTGCCCAAGGGTGATAGACTGATGGACCAGCTCGATCACCATCAGGTCGCGCAGCGCGCGCTCGGGCGTGTAGGCGGGCTCGCGCCCGGCCTGCCAGGCCTCGGCGAGGGCTTGCCACATCGTCGAGTAGGAGTTCTCGGCCGGCAGAGCGATCGTGCGCGTAGGCTCGCCCGGCTTCTGGACCACGAGCTGCTCGCCGCTCCAGCTGATCACGCCCGCGACGCCGTGGATGTGGAAGTGGTTCTGGGCCTCGTACAGGCAGTCGGAGTGGCTGAGCGTGCCGACCAGCCCACCCTCGTAGCGGAACAGCATCGTCACCTGGTCGTGGGCGCCGTAGCCGGGGCGAAACTTCTTGCTGCCGACGGCGAAGATGCTCGCCGGGGTGCCGAAGAGTCTGGTGACGCTGGCGATCAAATGGATGCCGCCATCAAACAGGTTGCCGAGCGGATAGTCGGGGTTGATGCGCCAGGGGGTGCTGGTATAGTTCATCGGCTCGGGCTGGGTCGCCAGGATGCGGTGCTGAACGCGATCCCAGGTGATCAGCTCGCCGATCTCGCCAGAGGCCAAAAGCTCGAGCAGCGTATCTTCGGCCCGGCGATAGCCCATCTGCTCGGTGACGAACAGGCGCCGCCCGGCCTGCCTGGCCTGGGCCACGATCCGGCTCCCCGCGGCGACCGAGCGCGCGATCGGCTTCTCGAGCAAGACATCCTTGCCGGCACGCAGCGCGTCCAGGGCCACCTGCTCATTCAGCGCGATCGGGGTCAGCACGAGCACTGCCTCCACCTCGGGCAGGGCCAGCAGCTCGTGGTAGTCGCTCAGCACACGGGCCTGAGGGAAATCGGCGGCGATCGCGGCCCTGCGCTCTGCGCTGATATCGCAGAAGGCAACCGGCTCAAAGACCGCCTGCAACCGCGCCAGGTGCGGCTGATGCACCCGGCTCCAGATCAGGCCCGTGCCGACCACACCAAGTCGGGTCGGTCGCATAGGTCGCTCCTTTGCGCTCTTCGCAGGTCACTCGCTGTGACTCTGATCGTTGTCCACACCGGCCGTGGGATTGTACTGCACCTGCGGCGCATTGAGAAGAGCATTCCTGCCTCGCGAGGCGCGCGGCGTCCGAGGAGCGCTCCGTGCTATAATCTCGCGTATGAAGCGATCGCCGCTCTGGTGGCTCGGCGGCGGGCTTGGGGCGGCGGCGCTGCTCTACTGGCAGGTCATCCTGGCAGAGGGCGCCTACCTGGGCCCGTGGGCCGTGCGCCTGATCTACTCACTGGGCGCCAGCCGCTACGACGAGGTGCGCGCCCCCACCCAGGCCGCCGCCGACGCAGCCCTGCGCCCGCTGCTTATGGCGGCCCTGGCCGACGCCGAGCGGCCGCGCGTCCTCGACGTCGCCACGGGCACAGGGCGGGTCCCGCTGCTGCTGCTGGCCGACCCGGGCTTCGCCGGCCGGCTGGCCGCCCTCGACCTGACCCCGAGCATGCTGAGCGAGGCCCGGCGCAAGGAGCATGCCGCCGGGGGGGCCGGGCGGGTGGCCTGGCACCTCGCCGAGGCAGGGGCCCTGCCGTGGCCCGCAGCCGCCTTCGACCTGGCGACCTGCCTCGAGGCCCTGGAGTACTTCCCGCATCCCCGGCAGGCCCTGGCCGAGCTGGCGCGGGTGCTGCGCCCCGGCGGGGCCCTAGTGCTGAGCAAATTCCCCGATGGCTGGGCCCGGCTGCTCCCCGGGCACGGGCTCACCCGCCAGGCCCTCGGCCGCGAGCTCGCCCGCCTCGGCTTCACCGGCATCCGTGTTCTGCCCTGGCAGCCCGACCACTACGAGCTGGTGGTGGCCCGGAAGATAGCTGAAAGAGTGCAATGACCGACGAGGCCCGCGCAACCCCCTCGGCCCAGCCCGTGCTCTTCGGGCGCTACCGCGTCAGCGAGCAGCTGGGCGAGACACGCCTCACGGCCGTCTATGCGGCCGCCGACGAGCGCCTGCAGCGCAGGGTGCTGCTGCACCTGCTGCGCAAGGATCTGGTCGGGCAGGAGCGGCCGCGCGCGCGCTTCCTGGCCGAGATCGGGCAGATGGCCCGCCGCTCGCACCAGGCCCTGCTCGAGGTCTTCGACAGCGGCGAGGTCGGCGGCCGGCCCTTTATGGTCACCGAGCACAGCGCCGGGCGCCCGCTGCGCGGCCTGGGCCTGCTGACGGTCGAGCAGGCCCTGCTCTACCTGCGCCAGGTGGCCGGCGCCGTGAGCACCTGCCAGGCCCAGCGCGGCCCCGACGCACCGCTCGGCCTCTACCACCCCCCGATCAGCAGCGGCAATGTGCTGCTGGTCGACGAGGGCCGCGTGAAGCTGGTCGACAGCTGGCTCAACCCGCCCGCCGACGCCCCCGCAGACCAGGCCCACTACAGGGCCCCCGAGCTGAGCGAGGGCCTGCCGGCCACCCCGGCTACGGCGGTCTACGCCCTCGGCATCCTGCTCTACGAGCTGATCACCGGCGAGCGGCCGGTCAGCGGCCCCGACGCCCGCGCCACAGCCCTGGCCCATCTGAGCGCCCACATCCCGCCCCTGCGCCAGACCCGCCCCGGCCTCTTCCTGCCGACGGCCGAGGTGCTCGTGGCCCGCGCCACGGCCCGCGCGCCCGAGCGGCGCTACGCCGACGCCCAGGCCTTCGGGGTCGCCCTCGACAGCCTCTGGCGCGACCTGGGGGCGGCCACGCAGCCCCTGAGCGTGGCGCCAGGGCGCGCCGCGACCCTGGGCGCGCCCGCGCCCGGCCACAGCCCCGCCCTGCCCGACACCACCCCCGAGCCGGCCGTCGGGCTGCAGAAGCCGGCCCCCCAGGCCTCGCCGGCCGCCCGGGCCAGCGCCCCGCGACGGGGCGGGGCTGGGCTCCCCGCCGGCCGCGCCGTGGACCCGGACTTGCTGCGCAGGCGGGGCCTGGCCCGCGGCCTGGTGGGCTGGCTGGTCATGGTGGGCCTGGTGCTCACCGTGGCGGCCGCGAGCTACCTGGCCGTGCGGGCCCTGGCCGGCGGGGTGGCCAGTCTGCCCAGGCCGGCGCCGCCCGGCCTGCCGAGCCTGCCGAGCCTGCCCGACAGCGGCGGGCCCCTCGACTGGATCGGCGGCCTGTTTGGCGGCGACGAGGAGATCTATATCGTCAATATCGCCGAGGGCCTGAACCTGAGGCGCGAGCCCGACGCAACCGACACCGCCAATGTGATCGCGGTCGTGCCCAACGGCGCGCCGGTGCGCAAGCTCGACGGACCCCGGGTCGAGGGCAATATCCCGTGGCTGCTGGTCAGGGCCGAGGTGGACGGCCGCGAGGTCGAGGGCTGGATGTCGCTGAACTATCTGCGGCCGAAAGGTTGAGGTGGCCATGAACGAGGACGCCGGGGCGCGCGTGATCCACGGGGAGCGGGTAACCCTGAGGCCATGGCAGCGGGGCGACACTCTGGCCCAGGAGCTCTGGCCGCGCTACACCGAGCCCTTCAGCTCACTCTGGAATATCCCCCGCTCGGTCTCGTACGACGATATCGTTGGCCGCGGCTGGAGCGGGCAGCGCTACGCGTGGGCGGTCGAGGATCGTCAGCGCCGGCTGATCGGGCGCATCTCGCTGCGCGAGGTCGAGCCAAAGGAGTCGAGCGCCCGCCTGGGCATCTCGCTCGCCCAGCCCTACGTCAGCCAGGGGCTGGGCACCGAGGCCCTGGTCCTGTTCCTCGACCACTACTTCGGGCCCCTGGGCTTCGAGCGCCTCTGCCTCGACGTGGCGGCCTTCAACCGGCGCGCGGTGCGCTGCTACGAGCGTCTGGCCTTCAGCTACGTCGACAGCGAGTGGCGCAGCGCGGGGAGCGACCCGGCCCTGCGCCTGCTCGACGACCCGCGCTACGCCGACGTGGCGCCCTTCTTCCGCCGCAACCGCTTCGAGACCTTCGTCGAGTTCTATGAAATGGTGCTCACGCGCGGCGATTGGCAGACCCGCACCCGGTAATATCCGGCTGCTACGATAGGCCATCGCGGCCGGGCCACCGGCCGCCCCGCTGCTTGCCGGGGGAGCCACCTATGTCCCTGATCGCCGGGAACCTCGCCGTCGTCCAGCGCCTGCTCGACGCCGACGGCCTGCCGTGGTGCGTCTTCGCCGGGGCGGCCGCCCACCTCTACGGCAACCGCAGGCCGATCCAGGACGTCGATCTGCTGGTCCCGAAGGGCAAGCTGAGCGCGGTGGTCGGGCTGCTGCAGCGCAGCGGCAAGGCCGTGCAGTTCGACGGGCAGCGAATCCTCTGGCGGGGCATCAAGCTCTTCGACGACCTGACCATTCGCCAGGGTGGGCGCGCCCACCCGCTCACCCTCGACCTGCCGATGCAGCTGCGCATCAGGCGGCTGTCGCTGCTGGGGGCCATGGTGGGGGTGGTCTCGCCCGAGGACGTGGTGGCCCATAAGCTGCTGCTGGGGCGCGGCCCGACCGAGGGCAAGCACGACCACGAGGACGCGGCCGGCGTGATCAGACGCCAGAGCCTCGACCCGGCCTACTTGCTCGAGCGAGCCCGCCTGCTCGAGGCCGAGAGCCTGCTGCGCGTGCGCCTGGGGGAGCACGGCATCACGATTTAGGCCCGGTTCCGGCACTCCGCGCAGCGGCCGTAGAGCTGCAGAAGATGGCCCTCGATGGCGAAGCTGGTCTGGGAGGCGAGGCGGGCGAGCAGGTCGTCGAGGGCGCAGCCCTCGAAGGCGATGACCACGCCGCAGCTGGTGCAGACCAGGTGGTGCAGGTGGCCGGGGAAGCTGGGGGCGTAGCCGGCTTCGACGCCCTGCTGGTGGATGCGGGCCAGCCAGCCGGCGCTGTGCAGCTGCTCGATGGTGCGGTAGACCGTGGCGCGGCCCGGGCGCTCGGGGGCGGCGGCCAGCAGGTCGCCATAGAGCTGCTCGGCGCTGAAGGGGGCGACGTAGCGGGCCATCGTCTCGAGCAGGCGCAGGCGCGGCTCGGTGGCGCGCAGGCCGCCGGACTGCCAGGCGCCGCGCACGGCATTGGCCCAGGCCTCAGGGTTGACGCGCTCCGGCTGGTTCATAGGGGGCAAAATGCGGAGGCAGGGGTGAGGGCGGATCGGGTCGCTTTGCGCCGCCGACCCAGGCCCCTCACCCCTGCCTCAGTAGGCTGACCTTAGGCCCGGCTGTGCTGCGGGGCGGCCGGCAGCAGGGCCAGGTGGCGGGCCCGCTTGATCGCAATGCTGAGGCGGCGCTGCATCTTGGCCGTCACGCCGGTGCGGCGGCGGGGCAGGATCTTGCCCTGGGCCGTAATATACTTCTGCAGCCGCTTGATATCCTTGTAGTCGGGCAGAATCCCCAGCTTGGTGAACTCACACTCGCGGCGTCGGCCACGCATGCGGCCCATGCCGCCCGCACCGCCGCCACCGCCACCCATTCGCGGACCTCTCATACCCATGTGTTTGGAGCTCCTAATAGTCTCTGCGGGCCGCAGCCCAAAAACGAACAGACTGTCGGATAGTATACCACAACTAGAGGCCAGGCCTGCGCGTATGCCAGTCGGTGACGCGCTGGTAGGCGTCGCCGACCCGCAGCAGTGTGGCCTCGTCGAAGGGGCGGCCGATCAGCTGCAGGCCGACGGGCAGACCCTCGCTGAAGCCGCAGGGCACGACCAGCCCGGGCACGCCGGCCAGGTTGATCGGCAGGGTGCAGACATCGCTCAGGTACATCGCCAGGGGATCGTCGAGCTTCTGGCCGACCTTGAAGGCGACCGTGGGCGAGGTCGGCGCCGCCAGCACATCGACCTGTGCAAAGGCCTGTTCGAAGTCTCGTTTGATCAGGGTGCGCACCTGCTGAGCCCGCATGTAGTAGGCATCGTAGTAACCGGCGGAGAGGGCGTAGGTGCCGAGCATGATCCGGCGGCGCACCTCGGCCCCGAAGCGGCGCCCGCGGGTCAGCTCGATCTCGTCCCACATGCCCTCGCCACGCTCGCGGGGGCCGAAGCGCACCCCGTCGTAGCGGGCCAGGTTGGCGCTGGCCTCGGCGGGGGCGACGATATAGTAGGTGGGCAGGGCATACTTCGTGTAGGGGAGGGAGACCTCGACCACCTCGGCCCCCTGGTCCTGCAGCACGCTGATGGCCGCGCGGGTGGCCGCCTCGACGCCGGGCTCCATGCCCTCGACGAAGTACTCGCGGGGGACGCCGACCCGCAGGCCGCGCACCTCGCCGCTCAGGGCGGCGGTATAATCCGGGACAGGGTCGGCGGCGCTGGTGCCGTCGCGCGGGTCGTGGCCGGCGATCGCCTGCAGCACCAGCGCGAGATCGGCGGCCGTCCAGGCGAAGGGCCCGATCTGATCGAGGGAGGAGCCATAGGCCACCAGACCAAAGCGACTGACCCGCCCGTAGGTCGGCTTCAGGCCACTCACGCCGCAGAGGGCGGCGGGCTGGCGGATCGAGCCGCCCGTATCGGTGCCCAGGCTGGCGGGGGCCATGCCGGCGGCCACCACGGCCGCGCTGCCGCCGCTGCTGCCACCCGGCACGCGCTCGGGGTCCCAGGGGTTGCGGGTGACGTGGTAGGCGCTATTCTCGGTGCTCGAGCCCATGGCGAACTCGTCGCAGTTGAGCTTGCCGAGACTGACCGCGCCGGCGGCCTCGAGCCGCCCCACGACCGTGGCACTATACGGGGGGACGAAGGTCTCGAGGATGGCCGAGCCGCAGGTGGTGCGCACGCCGGCGGTGCAGATCACGTCCTTAATCGCCAGGGGCACGCCGTGCAGCGGGCCGCTGGCGGCGCTCCGACCGGCATCGGCGGCGCGAGCCGCGTCCAGGGCCGCCTCGCTCGTGCGGGTCAAAAAGGCCTGCACCGTCGGCTCGACGGCCTCGATGCGGGCCAGGAGGGCCTCGGTCAGCTCGAGGGAGGTCAGCTCGCCGGCCGCCAGCGCGGCGCTCGCCTCGCGCACGGTCAGCCTGTACAGTTCCGACATGAGGGTTGCTCCAACAACATGACTCTCCGGCCTATTATAGCTGAAGCCGCGCAACAGTGGGGCTCGCAGGCGGCGCCGGCGCCGCCGCGCCCCGGTCACCAATGAAACGACTCCTCGCTCTGCTCCTGGCCCTTGCCGCCCTTGTCGCCGCCCCCGGCCCCGCCCCGGCGGGACAGGCCCGCGCCGCCCAGACCGGGCCGACCCTATTCGACCCGGCCGCGACCCCGCCCACCCCGCCGCGCGCGCTGCTCGCCGCCCAGCCTTCGGGGGCGCCCACCCTAGCCCAGACGAGCGCCCTGCGCTGCGACCAGCTGCTCGCCGACACCGACGTGAGCTCCACAGACGTCGGCACGCCGTGGGTCGAGTACCGCAAGGCGCGCCGCTTCTCGAACGACGAGGCGCTGTCGGGGCTGACATCGCTCTCCTTGCCGGCCGACCGCGACACCGACCCCACCAGCGGCCCCGACATCGATAGCGTCGGCCAGATTATCACCGTGACCACCACCCTCGCCGAGCTCTACGGCAGCCTGAGCTACTACTACGCCGCCGGCACGCCGAGCGCCGGCGACGAGCTGCGCGTCCAGCTTTTCGAAGCGAGTGGGGGCAACCTCGGCCAGCTGATCACCACTGCGAAGGTGCTCACCGCCACGGGCAGGGTCGAGGGTAGCTGGCAGCCCCTCGACTGGGAGGTCACCGACCCCACGGCGATCAGCAGGCTGCGCAGCCTGGGCCGCGCGGCGGTAGTCTTCACCATGGTGAGCGGCGGTAGCCCCGGCTCGACCCGGCTCTGGCTCGACGACCTGTCCGCCAACAGCTGCGTGCCCGCGGCGAGCATCAGCGGGCGGGTGAGCCGCGGGGGCGCCGCGGCGAGCGACGCCCTGGTCATGCTCGTGGCAACCGGCGCCTCAGGCCCCACAGTGCTCGCCAGCACGCGCACGGCGCCCGACGGGGCGTACAGCTTCGTCTCGGCTCCGGTGCAGCCGTCAGGGGTCAGCTACAGGGTCTGGTTCCTCAACCAGCCCGCCGCAGCGCCACGTCAGGCGGGCCTGCTGGGCTTCTGGGCCGGCCCGATCGTGCCGCAGCTGAGCGAGGGCGGCCTCCAGGGCAACCTCGACTTCGACGTGGCCGACATCGCGCTGGAGAGCCCCGCCTCGTACGCAGAGGTGGTGAGCAGCGCGGCCGCACCCACGGCGCTGCGCTGGGGCGGCAGAACGGCGAGCCCGGGCGAGCGCCACCAGCTCTGCCTCTACGACCCGGCCCGGGCCAACCCGACCACCCAGCTGCCCGCCCAGGTCTGCGGGCCGCTCGTCGACCCGAGCCGCGAAGAGCGGGTCTTCAGCCTGAGCCCGGCCAGCTTCGCCGCCGCCCCGGCCTTCGGCTTCACGTACGGGCGCAGCTACAGGTGGTACGTCATCGTCTACGCGAGCGACCCGCAGAGCGACCCGAACGCCCAGTACGGCTACAGCTTCGGCGAGCGCGCGATCACTCTGCTGGGCGCGCCCACCGAGGAGCACACGCCGCCGGGCACACCGGAGGCGGGCGACCCGGCGGCGGGGGTCCCCGCCGCCGACTGGACGCTGCTGATCTATATGGCGGCCGACAATACGATCGGCGACCCGCGGCGGGCGCCCAACCTCGGGCGTCCCTCGGGGCAGCTGGCGAGCCTGCCGGCCCTGGCCGCCGCGCACCCCACGCTCAACCTGGTCAGCTATGTCGACCGCTACGGGCCCGGCGGCGCGCAGCTGTGCACCTACCAGGCCGGGCGCGATCCCGACTGCCGGCTACGGGCCGAGGTGAACAGCGCCGACCCGCAGACCCTGGCCAGCTTTATCGCCTACGGGCGCACGCGCTACCCCGCCCGCCACACGGCCCTGCTGATCGTGGCCCCCGGGCAGGCGGCCGGGCAGCTGGCCCTCGACGAGACGGCGACAGGCGCCCCCGCAATGAGTCTGGCCGAGCTCGAGAGCGCCTACCAGGCCGCCGGCCTCGGCGGCGCGAGCAAGCTCGACCTGGTGATCTACCAGGCCCCGCTCCTGGGCAGCTTCGACACGCTCCGCGTCACCGCGCCCTTCGCGCGCTACATGGTGGCCTCGGCCGGCCTGATCTGGCAGCTTGGCCCCTACAACGAGCTGCTGCCCCTGCTGGCCGGGGCGGGCAAAGACGACCCGGCGGCGGCGGCCAGGGGCGCCGTCGCCGCCTACGCCACCACCCTCGCCGCGGTGGGCGGCCTCAGGGCGAGCACCTGGGCGGCCTACGACCTGGGGCGGGCCGCGGCCCTCGAGGGCGCGGTCAACACCCTGGCCGCCGACATCAAGGCGGCCCTCAGCTCGGAGACCACGACGACCCGGCCCGCTCTGGCCGCGGCCCGCGCGGCCGCCCAGAGCTACGACAGCTCGGGCAACGGGCGCCTCGATAGCCTCGAGACCGGCGGGGACCCCCTGGCGAGCGAAGAGGACGCCCTACTCGACCTGCGCGACCTGGCCGCGAAGCTCGAGCTGGCCGTCGGCGCGCCGGCCTATATGCAGCAGTCGGCCGGCGACCTCGCGAGCGCCCTCGAGAACCCGGCCACCACGCCGATCATGACGGCCACCATCCGCTCGGGCCAGAGCACCGGCGGGAACCAGCTCGACCTGTCGCGAGCGAGCGGCCTGGCGATCTTCATGCCGAGCGGCGACAGACTGGGCGGGCAGACGACCCTGGCCGAGAGCTACCTGTTCGAGGCAGCGGGCGAGCCGCCCGGCGAGGGCCCCTGGGCCGAAATGCTGCGGGCCTACCTGGTCGGGGTGCTTGGCACGGGCCCCGGCGGCGTCACCGAGGGCGCGGGCGGCGGGGCGCAGTTTCGACCCTTGCCGGGGGGCTTCGTCAGCACGACGCTGTACCTGCCGGTGCTGAGGCGCTGAGAGGTGGGGTGCGAGGGGGCTCGCGCTCCTGTGGCAGGGGGGCCTGCCGACCC
>CAZKTU010000114.1:16551-19592 GCA_964555675.1 uncultured Oscillochloris sp. | reverse complement strand
TAATGCGCGGTCATGAACAGTAGCAACCGGATAGAGCCAGGGCGATGCGTGACCGCCCTGGCCCTATTTCGTTCCTGGCTACAGGCCGACAGACGCCGCAGCGTTCTCACGGAAGACTGAGCCTTCGCGGATGTAGCGTCGAAGGACGGCGATGTTCTTGTGGCCGGTCTGCATCATGAGGGATCCGCTCGCTCACCCCAGCCATCGCTGCCGCCGTCACGAGCCCGGCGCGCAGGCTGTGGCCGCTGTAGTCCTTGGCGTCGATCCCAGCCCGGGTCAGCGACTCCTTCACGATGCGCGGAACAGAGCTAAGCGACCTCGATCTCCGGCCCAGGACCAATGGCTCGCTGTGAGCGGGCCATTGGTCCTGGGCGAGCAAGGCGGAGGCAGACGCGAGGTGGGGTTCCGCGGCCTCAGCCCCAAGCGTGACGAGCAGCAGCCCGCGAGCTCCTCCTCGCTGTAGCTGTCAGGCTCGCCCGCTTGCATCGCTTCGGCAAGCAGGGTACGCTGGCTTAGGGCTGGCGGCTCAATACGCGCTGGAACCGACCGCCCCGTCTGGCCGATTTTCCGCGCTGCACCGCCGTCAAAGCCGTTTGCCAGTCTCGTTCTCGCCGGGTGGCTCAGACTAACCGTTAGGCTTCTGGTCAATGGAGTAGCAAGGTGTTGTAATGATGAAGGTCGAACTTCAGCTGGGTGCGGGTGAACTTGCCCAGGTAATCAAGAATTTATGGCCGCTCTACCAGCACGACTTGTCGGAGTTTGACGGCGCAGTTCCGAATCGGCATGGTATCTTCAGTGACGATGATACGGTGACGACCCCGGCAGAACACGTCGCTTCTCTCGATCCCTGGTGGAGAGACCCAATGTCGCTTTTTCCCTACCTTATTGTGGTCGATGGGTCCCCCGCGGGGTTTAACTTGATCGCCGCGCGCTCGAGACTGCCAGTGGGGCTTCGAGCTGACTTCGTTGTACACGAGTTCTTTGTCTTGCATCGATACCGAGGAGGTTTTGCAGCAGAGCAGGCTGCAGTTGAGGGATTCAATCAGCATCGGGGGGAATGGGAAGTTGTGACGTACCCCACTCATCTGCGCGCCCGCGCATTCTGGAGACGGGTTGTGAGTCGGTACACGTCGATGCGATTCTCGGAGAACGAAATCGACCATCCCTGGGGCCGGCGCGTCTCGTTTCGTTTCACCAATGCCATCTAACGCCGCCGACCACCAGGTACAGCCGACTCGCCGGGCTCGCGGCGATTTTGCGCACTAGTATGCACCATCTCCCTTCCAGCTTGGGAACCGCCGTGCGTCTGGTACGAGAACCAGGCTAAGAACCTCAGCGTTGAGGCGGCGCTCGAGTCGCCGTCGATCCTGGTGGGGAGTCTGGACCACGTCGTCGACCTGCTGCTGGAGCGCCGCGAGCGCTACGGCATCTCCTACATCAGTAGGTGGGAGACGGTCGAGACCATAGCGCCGATCATCGCGCGGCTGGCAGGGCGCTGAACGCCATGCAGTGCCCTGGACCAGCGAAGCGCTCAGCAAGGGACGCGACGAGGGAGCCTTCTCCTTCTGGCGTCACCGATAGAGCTACGCTCGTTCAGTGGGGGCACCACAGTAAGCACACGAGCTGGCTTGAGCACCTGCCGCTCCTGCACCTTCGTCAACACATGGCACTAATCGCGATGTACGACCATGATTGGGGCTCAACGGAGGCCGTACGCGCATTGGTGGCGCCGTTCCGTGCCCGCTAGTTCGGCACACTGGCACCGCCGGATCGAACGACCGGAAGCGCGCATTACCAGGCTCTGAGGTGTTCAGATGCCGGCGCTTTCCCTCGTTCCTCCCCGTAGCTGTTCCACATCGTGCATGGGTGGCGCGCCGAAGAGGCGCTTGTACTCACGTGTGAAGTGCGAGGGGTTGCCGTAGCCGACGCGATAGCCGGCACTCGCCGCGTCAAGGCCCTCGCCAAGCATCAGCCGGCGGGCTTCCTGAAGCCGCAGCTGCTTCTGGAACTGTAAGGGGCTCATCGCGGTGAGCGCCCGGAAGTGGTGGTGGAAGCCTGAGACGCTCATCCCCAGGTCGCGCGCGATGTCCTTGATCCGCAGCGACTGGTTGAACTCCCTGCGAAAGCGCTCCACGGCCTCGGTGATGCGATGGGGTGAGCCGCCTAGCGCCGCGACCTGGGCGAGCCGCCCCCGCTGCTCGCCCCGCAGCAGCCGGTAGATGATCTCCCGCTTGATCAGCGGCGCTAAGAAGCGCGCGTCCGCCGGGGCGTCCAGCAGCCGGACCAGCCGCACCACAGCATCAAGCAGTTCCGCGTCCAGCCGGCTCACGTCGATGGCGGTGAGGGCGGTCGTGCTCCGCGGCGCCGGCTGGGCGGCCTCGACCATCACTGAGCCGACGAGGGCCGGGTCGAGCGTGAGGATGACGCTCAGGTAGGGCCGCTCCGGCGAGGCATCGATCACTCGGCTGGCGATGGGCAGGGTGGCGGTGGCGATGAGGTAGTGTGCGGGATCGTAGGGGTAGCGGTTCTCACCCAGCAGCACCTCCTTGCTGCCCTGGGCGATCACGCAGAAGCACGGCTCAGACACGCCGTGCCCAAGCTCCGTCGGCGACGATACGCGACGCAGCCGCAGCCCATCGAGGGGCTCAATCGCCCCGTCCGTGCAGAGCGTGCGCGCGAGGCGCTCGGCCAGCTCCTCGCGGCTGGCCTGTGCGCGCTCCTCCTCTCGCGCAGGCGGCGCTCCTCCGCCTACGTGTTGTGCTGTGACCTTGCTCACCGGTTCACCCCGCCCTCAGATAATCCTACAGGATCGTACAATAACTCTGGAGAATCAGTATATCGCCCCGGGCCTAGAAGCGCGTACAATAGCTTCTGTACAAGAGTGTATCACTCCAGAAACTGCGACTAGCCTGGATTTCCTGGCAATCAGGGCGGAGAACTCACCGCCTCGAAGCCCAATCTGTGACACTGGCAGCAAAGGAAGTTTTCCTATGCGCGCGAGCACGACGACGCTCGTGCTTCTGCCCCACCGCATACTCCAG
>CAZKTU010000114.1:0-16451 GCA_964555675.1 uncultured Oscillochloris sp. | reverse complement strand
TCCTATGCGCGCGAGCACGACGACGCTCGTGCTTCTGCCCCACCGCATACTCCAGAGGAGAAAGAACAATGTCACCAGCGCCATCGGTCACGTTGAACAACGGGGTGGCGATGCCCCTGCTCGGCTTCGGCGTGTTTCAGGTTCCCGACGCCGAGGAGTGCGAGCGCAGCGTCGTCACGGCGCTCCAGACGGGCTACCGCCTGATCGACACCGCCGCTGCCTATGGCAACGAGGCCGCCGTGGGCGCCGCCATCAAGCGCTCCGGCGTGCCTCGCGAGGAGCTCTTCGTCACAACCAAGCTCTGGATCCAGGACGCCGGCTACGAGCGCGCGAAGCAGGCCTTCGAGCGCTCGCTGGGGCGGCTCCAGCTCGACTACCTGGACCTGTATCTCATCCACCAGCCCTTCGGGGACGTCTACGGCGCCTGGCGCGCGATGGAGGAACTGTACCGCGAGGGCCGCGTACGGGCGATCGGCGTCAGCAACTTCTTCCCCGACCGGGTGATGGACTTGATCGTTCACAACCAGGTGGTTCCCGCGGTGAACCAGATCGAGACCCACCCCTTCAATCAGCAGATCGAGACCCAGCAGTTCCTGCAGGAGAACGGGGTGCAGATTGAGTCCTGGGGGCCGTTCGCCGAGGGCAAGCATGACATCTTCCAAAACGAGCTGCTGCGCTCGATCGGGGCGAAGTACCAGAAGACGGTGGCACAGATCATTCTTCGCTGGCTCACTCAGCGCGGGGTCGTGTCCATCCCCAAGTCGGTCCGCCCCGAGCGCATCGCGGAGAACTTCAACGTCTTCGACGTGGAGCTCAGCGCCGACGACATGGCGGCGATCGCCACGCTGGACACCAGGACTACCAGCTTCTTCGACCATCGCGACCCGGCGATGGTGAAGTGGCTGGGCGAAGCGAAGCGTCCGACCTAGGCGCGGGCGCAGCCTGTGATCGTTCTGGGAATGGTCAGCATCGGGCCGCTGGGCGTCCAGCGCCATGCACGAGGAGTGAGACAATGAAAATCAAGCGAAGCGGCTCCCAACCGTCCGGCAAGGGGCCGGCAGAGTGGTTCACCGGCGCGGGTGCGCGGCGCCAGCGTGACCTTTGAGCCAGGTGCCAGGACGGCCTGGCATACCCACCCGCTCGGCCAGACCCTGATCGTGACCGCGGGCTGTGGCCGGGTCCAGCGCTGGGATGGCCCGGTCGAGGAGATCCGGCCGGGCGACGTGGTCTGGTTCGAGCCTGGCGAGAAGCACTGGCACGGCGCCGGTTCGACCACCGCCATGACCCACATCGCCATTCAGGAGGCCCTCGACGGCAAGGCCGTCGACTGGATGGAGCATGTCAGCGACGAGCAGTACCAGGCCCGGTAAGAGAAAGTGAAGGCGATGATATGGAGTACACCAAGCTCGGCAGCACTGGGATGGACGTGTCGCGTATCTGTCTCGGCTGCATGGGATTCGGGGATGCGGAGCGCTGGGTACACAAGTGGGTGCTGAACGAGGAAGACAGCCGGCCGGTCATTAAGCGCGCCCTTGAGCTCGGGATCAACTTCTTCGATACCGCCAACATCTATTCCTTTGGGGCAAGTGAGGAGATCCTCGGCCGCGCACTGCGAGACTTCGCGAAGCGGGACGAGGTAGTCATCGCGACCAAGGTCCACGGCAAGATGCGCGAGGGGCCGAACGGCGGCGGGCTGTCGCGCAAGGCCATTCTGAGCGAGATCGACCATAGTCTGAGGCGGCTCGAAACCGACTACGTCGACCTGTACCAGATCCACCGCTGGGATTACGGCACACCGATCGAGGAGACAATGGAGGCGCTGCACGATGTGGTGAAGGCCGGCAAGGCGCGGTACATCGGCGCCTCGGCCATGTGGGCCTGGCAGTTCCAGCGGGCGCTGTACGTCGCCGAGCGGCACGGCTGGACTCGCTTCATCTCGATGCAGAACCACCTGAACCTGATCTACCGCGAGGAGGAGCGCGAGATGCTGCCGCTCTGCCGCGCCGAGGGTATCGGGGTGATCCCGTACAGCCCGCTCGCGTCGGGGCGCCTGACGCGCGACTGGGGCTCGGAGCGTACCGCCCGTTCGGAGAGCGACCAGATCGCCAAAAGCAAGTATGATGCGACCGCTGACGCCGACCGCCTAGTGGTCGATCGGGTCGCTGAGCTTGCCGCCAGGCACGGGACGCCGCGCGTGCATATCGCGCTCGCCTGGCTGCTCCAGAAGCAACCTGTGGCGGCGCCGATCATCGGGGCGACGAAGAGCTCACATTTGGAGGATGCCATCGGCGCGCTGTCGGTGAAGCTAGCTCCGGACGAGGTCGCCTCCCTGGAGGCGCCATATGCGCCGCATTCTATCGTCGGCCATCAATAGACCAGCAGCGAAACCGTCGTCTGCGACGACAGCTCCAGCAGCAGTTTCCCGATCTTCTCGGTGCCGAGCCACTCAACCCTGGAGGCACTGCTTATAGGCGATCAGTTGGCGGTCAGCCACTCCATCGAAGCGGCGAGCCATTTCATGGCGAGGTTGTACATAAAATCGCTATCGTAATTGCGGTAGTAGCACTCGGTGTTCATTACCAGGGCGAGGTGTAATGTGTACAGCCAGCAACGCTGTTCTTCGGCAAAGGTGAAGGACGTCTTGCCGTAGCCGTGCATGCTCCTCGAGACCCCGCCGTCGATCGAGAACGCCCGGAACTGCGCCTCCATCAAGGGCTCGGCCCACAGCGCGCGCTCAAAGTCGATAATGCCCACGATCTGGTCGTCCCGCACAAATAGGTTGAGGTCCCAGGCATCCCAATGTACCAGGCAGGGCATGGTAACTTCCTCCAGCGCCGAGAGATGCTTTCGATACGTGGCGCGGATCTCGTCATAGGTATAGCCATAGACGGCGTTTTTTCGGGCGCCATCTTCCAACGTCGCTTCCATAATCGTGATAAATGCTGCCCTCCAGGTCTCCGCGCGCAGCGCCGGGTTCCCGTCATAGCCGAAGTAGGTGCCGGTAAAGCTGTTGACCTCACGGATGATCTCGCCGATCTGAGCCTCAACCGCGGCCTGTGTCTCGGCGGGCAGACTCGCCTTCACATGCTCCAGATTGTCGCCAGCGATCTTCTCCATGAAGAAATAGTCCGCGTCGCATAGATCATGGGCGGTATCGAAGAAGTAGATCGCGGGCACAGGGATAGCCGGATGTTGCCTGACCAGACGCATCGCGGCGACCTCGGTCGCCATGATCTGCTGCTCATACTGCATCACCTCGACAGCTTGAGGCGGTGCGATCTTAAGGATGACCTCGCGGCCATCGGCGAGCCGGACGACATAGGCGGCGTTAAACCAGCCACCTTTCAACTCAGTCACCGCATCGTCGCCGCCTTCCAGCATCATGCCGCCAAAGGCTCTGGCGGCCATGGCTGCAATCTGCGAGCGTGTCTTCTTGTTCTTGGTCTTGCTTTCCATGGCGTTTCCCAAGCATCAGGGGAGGGCAAAGCCCTCCCCGAGTTCTCTCCACATCGTACCCAAGCGGGCAAGTCGCAAACACACTAGCGGGCGTCTAGCACCACATTGCTACCGGCGCTCGCCGGCTGGGTCCACTCGGCGGTGAGCCGCACGCGCACCGTCCGCGGCAGGTCGGCGCTGCTGGTGCCGATCAGCAGTTCGAAGTCGCCCGCATCGGCCACCCATGCCTGGCGCGCCTCGTCGTAGTAGGCCAGCGAGCGCATATCTAGTGCCAGGGCGGCCTCGCCCGTCGCCCCCGGCTCTAGCGTAAGCTTGGCGAAGGCTTTCAGTTCCTTCGCCGGCCGCTCGACGGCAGCCTCAATGTCGCGCACGTAGAGCTGGACAACCGCCTGCCCAGCCCGGCTGCCGGTGTTGGTCACCGGGACGCTGAGCGTCAGCGCCTCGCCCGGCTGGAGTGCCACCGCGCTCGCGCGTGGCTCGCCCAGGGCAAAGGTGGTGTACGAGAGCCCGTAGCCGAAGGGGAAGAGCGGGGTCTTTCCGGCGCGGTCGACATGGCGGTAGCCTATATACAGCCCCTCGCGGTACTCGACGTGGCCGTCCTCGCCGGGGTACTGGCGGTCGGGTGTCTCGGGGTGGGTCGGGTCGTCCTCTAGGCGGGCCGGGAAGGTCTGCGGCAGCCGCCCGCCCGGCTCGGCCACGCCGGTCAGCACGTCGGCGATCGCGTAGCCGGCCTCCTGCCCCGGGAACCAGGCTTGCAGCACCCCCCGCACTTCGTCGAGCCAGGGCATCAGCACTGGGCCGCCGGTCTGCAGCAGCACGACCGTGTTTGGGTTCGCCGCCGCCACCGCGCGCACCAGCTCGTCCTGGCGGCCGGGCAGCGTGAGGCCCCAGCGGTCGACGCCCTCGGTTTCCCAGTCGCCGTTCGTGCCCACGCACACCACGGCATAGTCGGCCGCCGCGGCCACCCGCGCCGCCTCCACAACGCTGCCCTCCGGCAGGGGCTTGCGGAAGCCGAAGCGCAGGGCGCTGATCGTGGCAATCCCCACCTCCACGCGGTGCGGCGTGAACTCGATCACCACCTCGTGTGCGCCAGCGACCAGATCCCGGCGGGCCCGCAGCTCGTCGCTGCCGAAGCCGAAGTAGGTGTCGCCGGGCCGGAACTGATCCCAGTTGTCGATCAGCAGCTCGCCGTCGAGGCTGAGGCGGCTCAGGCCGGCGCTGGCCAAACTGAGCTCGTACGGGCCCGTCTCGGCTATGGCGAGCGTGCCGGTGAGGCGGGCGCGGAAGTTTGCGGGGACGCCCTCGGGCGGGTGGAACCACATCATTTCGCCGAACGGACGCTCCTCGCGCATGAGCACGGCGCTGCCGTCCGCGGCGCGGTACTCGACCGTGAGCGGCGAGGGGAAGACGGGCAGCAGCTTGTCGTTCTCGCATCCCGGGGTGTAGCTCACCCGCTCTGCCCCGAGAGCCTCACGCAGGCCGTCCAGCGGCGAGACCTTGCGGTGAGCGTTGATCTGGGCGCTGCCACCGCCCATCACCTGGGGCGCGGCGGCGTTCGGCCCGACCACCGCTACCGTGGCACCGACGGGGAGCGGCAGCAGGCCGCCTGCGTTCTTCAGCAGCACTGCGCCCTCGGCGCCGGCGCGGCGGATCAAGGCGCGCGTGTCGGCGTACTCCTCCTCGCGCTCGGCCTCCAGGCTCACGTCGCGCGGGCGATCGAAAGTGCCCGTGCGCTCGAACAGCCGCAGGACGTTGCCGGCGGCCGCGCGCACGGCCGCGCGGGTGGCCTCGTCGGCCTCGGCCTCGGCCAGGAGCTCGGCGCGTGCCTTGGCGGGGCCGGGCATCTCCAGGTCGAGGCCGGCGCGCACGCTCTGCCCCGCCGAGTGGGCGCCGCCCCAGTCGCTCATCACCAGCCCGTCGAAGCCCCACTCGCCGCGTAGCAGCTCGGTCAGTAGCCAGGGGTGCTCGCCGGCGTAAGTGCCGTCGAGCCGATTGTACGAGCTCATAACCGCCCAGCTGCCGCCCTCCTTCACCGCCAGCTCAAAGGGCAGGAGGTACAGCTCGCGGAACACGCGCGGCGGGATGTCACTGCTGATCGTGCCGCGCTGGTACTCTGACTCGTTGCCGGCGAAGTGCTTGACCGTCGCGGCCACTCCGGCGGCCTGAAGGCCCTGGATGTAGGAGACGGCGAGCCTCCCGGCCAGCATGGGGTCCTCAGCGTAGCCCTCGAAGTTACGACCGTTGAGCGCGCTGCGGAACAGGTTGACGGTGGGTGCCAGCAGCACCCCGGCACCTTTGTCCTGGGCCTCGCGCGCGAGCAAGCGGCCGATCTCGCGCAGCAGCTCCACATTCCAGCTCGCCCCGAGGCTAATGCCGACGGGGAACGCCGCAGTATGCTTGCCGCCGACCAGAGCCCCGCCGCCGCGCGCGCCGGCAGGGCCATCGGTGACTTTGAGGGCCGGGATGCCCAGGCGCGGGATCGGCACCGTAGTCCAGAAGTCCGCGCCCGCGAGCAGGGCCACCTGCTCGGCAAGCGTCAACTGCTCTAGCAGATCGTCGATGTCGCGTGTCGCGGAACGGCGTTCACTCGTCTGTTCACTCACCGGTCTTGCTCCTCTCCCTTCAAATCAGTCGTTCTCCAGGAGCTCGAGGATCGCCCCCAGCTGTGCGGCGCTGTCGAAGTAGGCGTAGCGGCCGCCCGGGTACTCACCGCGCTGGATCAGCGGAAGGCCTGCGGCGCTCAGGTAGGCGGTCTTATCCGCCATGCCCTTGATGAAGAAGGCGATATGATGCAGGCTATCCCCGTGCGCGACCAGCTGATCGTTCCAGGTGCTGGGCTCGCCGATAGGCTCGATGAGCTCCAGGTCTACCTGGCCGAGGTGAAAGAAGGCCAGCCTGGCGCGCGCATCGGAGCGCCGGCCCTGATACTCGGTCTGCGCGCCTTCGTAGGTGTCGGTGATCATGATTTCTGGCATCGGCAGGCCCAGGATCTTCGACCAGGCCCGCGCTGTCGCCTCGACGTCGCGAACGATCAGCCCCACCTGCATCACCGTTGTCGTGCCTAATGCTGTCTCAGCCATAATTTCGTCTCCCTAGTTCAGGCGTCCAGCTCGTACTGCCCAAGACTCTCGGGCAGCGGCGCCGGGCGCTCGCAGCTGCTTGTCAGCTCGACGCAGCGCCCCGTGCTCGCCGCTTCGAGCACGGCGTGCATCGCGTCGAGGACATGAAAGGCCAGCTCGCCGCTGGCGCGGTGCGGGCGACCGGTGCGCAACGCGTAGGCGAGGTCGGCGACGCCGAGCCCGCGGCTGTCCTCGGCGTGGGCGTGGGTGAGCGCCACCTCGCGGCCGTCTTCGGCCCCCTCCTGCCGTAGACGCACCGGGCCGCCGAAGGTGTTGGGGTCGGGCGCGGTCAGTGTGCCCGCCGAGCCGTAGATGGTCATCGCGGGCGCGTACATATCCCAGACATCGAAGCTGGTGAGCAACGTTGAAGGCGCATCCTGATGCTCCTCAGTCGCGCATACGCGCGACCATCTCGCGGAACAGCTCTAGATCCTGGCGGAAGTCGGCCGGGCCGGTCTTTGGCTGGCGCCCCTCGGTAACATTGGTATAAAAAGCCCGCCACTCGGCCACGAAGGCGTCGCCCCAGGCCGGGTGTTCACTCCGCTCTACCACGCCGCCCTGGCCGTTGCCCGCGGTGATGGTGAGCCGGATGGGCAGGTTGCGCACATATGGCGTGTTGTACTGCACGCGCAGCACCTGCTGCTCGCCGTAGACCTCGAGGTGTGCGTCGAAGCGCGGGATGGTGTCGATGCCGGTCTCGAACTGGCAGACATAGTCGCCGTAGTCGAAGGCGGCCGAGACGTAGAGGCCGCCCTGGCGCTGTGCCGCATAGAGCACCCGTCGCGGTATACCCAGCAACTCACGCATGGCAGACAGGTCGTGGGAGCTGAGGCCAAGCAGCAACCCGTAGACCCCCCGCAAAGCCGTGGGCGCATCGCCCAGAGCCTCGTCTAGCAACTGTTCGCGCCGCACCTTGCCCTCGGCCAGCAGCGCGGG
This sequence comes from uncultured Oscillochloris sp., assembly GCA_964555675.1. Taxonomy (GTDB): domain Bacteria; phylum Chloroflexota; class Chloroflexia; order Chloroflexales; family Chloroflexaceae; genus CAIWXH01. The sequence continues at coordinate 8,940 of CAZKTU010000114.1, read as the reverse complement.
CGGGATATCATCGCCGCGGACGACAAACGAGGTGTCCTTGACGAAGAGCGCATTCCAGCCGAGCACGGCGTGGACGCGGGCCAGGCGGATGGGGCCGAGCTCGGGGAGGCAGCGGCAGGCCTCGACGAAGGCCGGCGCGTAGCGACGCATGTAGCCGACCTGCACGACGACCCCAGTTCGCACCTGGGCGGCGGCGAGCGCGTCGGCCTCGCCCAGGGTCATACACATCGGCTTCTCGATCAGCACGTGCTTGCCGGCGGCGATAGCCGCCATCGCCGTCGTGGCGTGGTAGGCATCGGGGTTGGCCACCAGGATGGCGTCGAGGTCGTCGAGCGCCAGCAGCTCGCGCTCGTCACGGAAACGCCGCGCCACCTGCCACTGCTCGCCGACGTTCTGGACCACGCGCTCGCTCACATCGCAGATCGCCGTCACGCTGAACTGGTCCGCCAGCTGCTGCAGGCTCGGCAGATGCATGATCTGGGTTACCTCGCCGCAGCCGACGATGCCTACGCGAAGCCGCTTCATATCGGTTGCCCTTCTAGCCCTTCACACCGCTGCCGATGGCGCCGTACATCATGTACTTCTGGATGAAGAGGAAGAGCACGAAGGTGGGCAGCATCGCCAGCACCGCGGCGGCCATCAGGCTACCCCAGTCGGTCGAGAACTGCTGGATGAACTGCTGGATGCCGATCGGCACCGTGTAGAGGGCCTCGCGCCGCAGGAAGACCGAGGCGATCAGGTACTCGTTGTACGAGAAGAGGAAGGCGAAGATCGCCACCGCCGCGATCGCCGGCCCGGCCAACGGCAGCACCACCAGGCCAAAGGCCTGTAAGCGGTTGGCCCCGTCGATCTTCGCCGCCTCCTCCAGGTCGTTGGGGATGCCGTCGAAGAAGGCCCGGAACATCGCGGTCGCGAACGGCAACTGGGCCACCGTGTAGAGGATGATCACCGAGTAGTAGGTGTTCACCAACCCCAGCGTGCGGAAGAAGATGAACAGCGGGATCAGCGCCAGCAGGATGGGGAACATCTGGACCATGAACAGCCCGCGCCCGTAGGCATTGACGAAGCGCGTATTGAAGCGCGAGAGCGCGTAGCCGGCAAGGGTGGCGGCCAGGATGCTCAGGGCCATGCCGCCCCCGGCCATGATCAGGCTGTTGAGCAGCCACTGGAAGAACGAGGTGCGCTGGGTCACAAAGGCGTAGTTCTCCAGCGTCGGCGCCTCGGGCCAGAACGAGCGCGTCGAGAGGATCTCGGACGTCGAACGGAACGAGTTGAGGATGAGCGTGATGATCGGCAGGTCGACCACGATCACCAGCACCACCATCAGGGCGAACAGGCCCCAGCGCTTGAGCAGTCGGCGTTGATGCAGCGAGTTCATCAGCTCTCCTTCCCCTGGCGGCGCAGCAGGATAATCGCAAACACCATCAGGATCAGCATGGTGAAGAAGGCCACCGCCGCGCCCAGCCCCACATTGTTCAAGAGGAAGGTGAAGCGGTAGGAGAGCACGCTCAGGTTCTCGGTGGCGTTGGAGGGGCCACCCTGGGTCAGTAGCCAGGGTGTCTCGAAGTCGTTCACGCTCCAGATCGTCATCAGGATCCACAGTACGACTGAGATCGGCAGCAGCTGGGGCAGGGTGATGAAGCGGAAGGACTGCCAGGGCGAGGCGCCGTCGATGCCGGCCGCCTCGTAGATCTCGAGGCTGATCGTCTGGAGCGCGGCGAGCAGCGAGAGCATCATGAAGGGGTAGCTGCGCCAGATCTTGACGATGATGATCGAGAAGGTGGCCCACTCACCGGTACTGAGGAAGTAGATCGGGCGGATGCCGAAGAAACCGAGCACGACGTTGACCAGGCCGGTCTGGTCGCTGATCATCCAGCGCCAGCTGACAATGCTGACGATCGACGGCAGGATCCAGGGTAGCAGCAGGGCGACGCGGAAGAAGCCGCGCCCGGGGATGTCCTGGTTGAGCAGCAGGGCCAGGCCGAGGCCGACCGCCCAGCTGCCGAAGACGCTGAAGAGGGCGAAGATGGCGCTGAAGCGCAGGGCGTTGTGGAACTCGGGCCGGGTCAGGAGGTCGATGTAGTTCTGCAGCCCGACAAAGCTGCCGGTCTGGAGCAAGGTGCCATCCTGGAGGCTGTAGTAGAAACCGGTGGCGAAGGGGTAGATGTTGATCAGGGTGATCAGCACCAGCGAGGGGATGAGCAGGTAGAGTGGGAAGAGGTCGAAGCCCTGGCGCTTTGGCGCGGCGGGCAGCTCGCTGGAGCGTGGGCTGGCGGTCTTGACACTCACACGTCTCTCCTTGCACGAGGTGGGGCGGTGCCGCAGCTACCGCCCCACCCTCCACGCAGTAGGGCTAGCTTAGCCCTGCAGCGACTTCAGGCCCTTGAGCGTCGTCTCGAGCTTCTGTAGCGTTTCCTCCACGCCCTTGCCCTGGAGGATGTCGGTGGCCATGGTGTTGAGCATGCCGCCCGAGTCGATGTCGGCGAGCGCCGGGAAGGTGCCGGTGGATAGGTTGCCGGTGAGCTTGCCGACCGGGATCCACTCGTCGATGATCGGCTTGATGAAGGGGTTCTCCTGGAAGTACGGGTCAGCGGCGATCGACTTGCGGGCGGGCAGATTGCCGGCGTGGCCCTCTTTCCAGATCGGCAGCGAGTTCTCCGACCACCACTTCAGGAAGGCCTTGGCGGCGTCGGGGTTCTGGGTCTGCTTGTAGATCATCAGGTTGTTGGCGAACATCAGGGTGGCCTTGTCGCCGCGGGGCCCGGCCATCGGCGAGAGCAGGCCGACCTGGTCCTTGATCTCGGGCACGCGCTCCTCGGCGGAGGGTCCGAAGAACATCACCGCGGCGCTGCCGTTGCCGAAGGCCTTGGAGAGGTCGGCGTCTTGGAAGCCGGCGCTGCCGGGGTGGACCACGCCGTCGGCGATCAGGTCGGCGATGAAGGTCAGGCCCTCGACGTTGCGCTCGTTCATGACGTCGAGCTGGTTGTCGGCGGTGAAGAGACCGCCGCCGAAGCAAAACATCAGCGAGAAGAGTTGCTGCCAGCCGAGGGGGCTGGCGCCGGCGAAGGCGATGCCGTACTGCTCACCGCTGGTGAGCGCTTTGAGCGCGGTGCGTAGCTCATCCATCGTGGTCGGGGGCGTCACACCCGCCTGTTCGAAGAGGTCCTTGCGGTAGTAGGGGATGCGGATGTCGATGCCCCAGGGGAGCGCGATATAGTGGCCCTCGTAGTTCATGCCGTCGATCTGGCCGGGCAGGAAGGCGTCGACGCCGACCTCGTTGACCACATCATCGATCTCGAGGATGGCGCCCTGGGGGTAGAACTGAATGGCCTGATAGCCGCCGCCGGTGCTGATGTCGGGCGCAGTGCCCGAGCCGACCGCGGTGGTGAAGACCTGGGGCCACGAGCTCCAGGGGTTCGACTGGTAGGCGACGCTGACGGCGGGGTTGACGGTGTTATAGCTGGTGGCGATCCTCTTGGTGGTGTCGATGTACTCGGGCGGGCCCCAGACCATGTCCCAAAACTGGATCTCGGCGCTGCCGCCGCCCGCGGCCGGGGCCGCGCCGCCCGCCGTGGGGGCCGTGCCGCCCGAAGCGCCCGGCTGGGCGCCGCAGGCCGCGAGCACCAGGGCGCCCGCGCCCGCGCCCAGGCCGGTGAGAAATTGCCGCCGGCTGATCGTCTTCCGCTGCTGGTCGTCCATCTGTGCCTCCATTGCGACTACAAGACCATCTATCTCTATCGGGTGCGAGGCGCCGGCACCATGCCGGCGCCCTCGAAGCAAGCAAGACGTTAGCTCAGCGCTCGGCAGCTCTCGCGCACGATCAGCGTGGGTGCCAGCCTGCGCACCTCGGGCGGGCTACCGGGCTTGTTGATCTGCCTGAGCAGCAGCTCAACCACCTGGCGGCCGAGCTCGGCCAGGGGCTGGCCGACGGTCGTGAGCCCCGGCTCGTGCAGCGCGGCGTAGCTGATGTTGTCGAAGCCGAGCACCGAAATATCGTCGGGGACGTAGCGCCCGAGCCGCCGCAGGCCCCCAAGCGCGCCGATGGCCATCTGGTCGTTGACAGCGAAGAGCGCCGTCAGCCTGGCATCCCGCTCCAGGAGCCGGCGGGCCGCCGATTCGCCGCTGGCGTACTCGAAGTCTCCGCCGACGAAGGCTGAGTCGGGAAGCACTACTCCAGCATCGGCAAAAACCTGCTGGAACCCGGCGACCCGCTGGCCGGCGCTGTCGATGCCCGCTGGCGGGGTGATACAGCCCACGCGCCGGTGGCCGAGCGCGAGCAGGTACTCCCCGGCGAGGTAGCCGCCGCCGAAATCGTCCACCATCACGGCGCTCAGGCCCTCATGCTGTAGCTGCTGGCCGACAACCACGGTCGCCACGCCCGCCGCCTGCAAGTCGCCGACCGCGTTCACGCTTGTGGTGGAGGGCACCAGCACGATCCCGTCGATCTGGCGGGCGAGCAGGGTCTGCACGTAGGCACGCTCCTGCTCGACTGACCAGTTGGTGTTGCAGAGCAGTACGGTATAGCCCGCCGCACGCCCCGCCCGCTCCACCTCGCTCGCGAACTCAGCCCAGAAAGGGTTGGCGATGTTCGGTGTGATCAAGCCGATCGTCAGCGTCTCGTGACGGCGCAGGCTGCGGGCCAGCAAGTTCGGGCGGTAGTTGAGCTCGGCAATGGCGCGCTCCACGCGCTCCCGTGTCTGTGGCTCCACAAAGCGCGTCCCGTTAAGGACGTGCGAGACCGTCGCTTTCGAGACCCCCGCCTGATTCGCGACATCGCGCATCGTGGCCATAAGATGCCTGCACTAGCTGAACCGATTGCGTAACCGATTGAATGACCGTAGTGTAGGTACGGCTGACACTCGGAGCTATCGGGTAAAAGTTAGTGATCGTGTGGACATCAGACCGGAGCGCGCGAGGATGGAGCGTCACATGTTAGACACAGGGGGCATGTACGGAGGTGGAGGGAGGCAAGCGTAGCGTGCAAGCATCTAGAGCTGACGATCGATGGCATAGCGCATCGCCGCCGTGCGCGAGCGGACGCCAATCTTGTTATAGATCGTGCTGAGGTAGGTCTTGACGGTCGCGGTGCTGATCACCAGCCGCTCGGCGATCTGCCCGTTGCTCAGGCCGGCGCTGATAAGGTGGAGTACCTCGAGTTCGCGGCGCGTGAGCGTGGTCGGGTGCGTCGTAACCGCTCGCTCAAAGGGGGGTGCGAAAGATACGGAGGACTCGGGGCGCTGGAGAGCTGCCTCAGGCGTGAGCCGCGCACCTTCTTGCCAGGTGGTAACAAATCGCTGCGCGCCGAGGGCCGTACGAGCGGCTGCGACGAGCTGCTCACGATCCGGCGAGGCAGCTGGAACGCGTTGCAGGTTTGTGGCTTCAAGCTGCGCCTCGGCAACGCTCCAGAGCTGCGTTGCCCAAAGGAACGCTTGCTGGCGTGCAGCGCTGTCTGCCAGGCCAGCGAGGCAGGCGATGATCAGTCCGGCCTCGCCAAGCGCCTGGGCCAACTGGAAGCACTGCAGCGCCAGTTCCTGGACCGACTGCCCATCGCCGCGCGCCAGGGCAAGCTGCGCCCGCATGGCATACACGCGCGCGATGCGGTACTGGTCGCCCACGTCGCTGAAGTGATGGAGCGCTTCGCTGAGCAAGGTCTCGGCGCGCGGATACTCGCCGTCAATAGCGGCGATCTCGCTCAGGCCCAGCACCGCAACTCCGATGATATTCATTTCGCCGATTGTGCGCGCTATTGCCAACCCTTCTTCGAGCCGGGCGCGCGCAGTCACCAGGTTGGCCTGACGGAGCGCAATGGCGCCGAGCTGGTGGAGCGAGCTGCAGACTCCGTGGTAGTTCTTGAGCGAGCGCTCGATCTCCAGGCGCTCCTCCTCATAGGCCTGCGCCGCGTCATAATCACCCGCAGCGGCGGCGACCATCGCCAGGCTCACCAATGACCAGCCGATCTCGTGAATATCGCCGGCTGACCGCCGCAGGGCCAGACTCTCGATGTGCATTGTCCGGGCTCCATCGAGGCGGCCAGGTTGACGCGCGACCCAATTTAGTCCGGTGAACGGCACGAAGGCGCCCTTCTGCGAGCCAAGTGCGCGCTGCAGATCGATCCAGCCCAGGGCCTGGAGCGCCCAGGCCATCCCGCGTGCATCCGTTAGCGTCCGGTAGTATTCCAGCCCTTCTTGTAAGGTCGCGGAGGCTCGCTGGAGATCGCCGCCGAGCATGACCATCGTCCAGCCGATGTTGGTGAGCGCCGCCGCCTGCGTAGACGTATCGCCCACGACACGCACGATCGCAAGATGCTCTTCCTGATAGGCTAATGCTGCTTCGCGATCGTAGAGCGCCCGCGCGAGGTGTCCTGCGGCGCGCAAGGCGCGGGCGCGCGTGAAAGGGCTCAGCGGCCTACTCGCGGCGAGGGCAGAGGCAAGCCACTCACGCCCTTCGCGGCGATGTGGGCGCACATCCCAGAACACCTGGAGAGCCGCAGCCAGCCGCGCCGCGTCGTCAGGGCTACTATGCACCAGGAGCCATCGTAGCGCGACGCGCAGATTCAGCAGCTCACCATCCAGTTGGTCGAGGGCAGCCTGGGGCGCCCCGCTCTGCAGCGCCGGCTCAAGCTGCTCCGATAACCGCAAGAAGTAGGCGGCGTGGCGTTCGCGGACTGCCGCCTCCTCATCGCTCGCCTGAAGGTGTTCGAGCGCATACTCAGCGATTGTCTCCAGCATCACGAAGCGCAACCCGCCTGCCTCATAGCCTCCCTGGCAGATCAGACTCTGGTCGATCAACGCGTTCAGCGAATCAATTATCTCGTCAGCCTGAGTGCCACAGACGGCCTGGGCAGCCTCGACAGTGAAGCCACCGGAGAAGACCGCCAGCTGATGCAGGATGCGCTGAAGCGCAGGGGTCAACAGCTGATAGCTCCAGTCAATAGTGTCACGCATGGTCTGCTGGCGAGCGGGGAGGTCGCGCGCGCCGCCGGTAAGCAGCGTGAGGCGCCGCTCCAGGCGACTCAGGAGGGCGGCCGGCGGGAAATGTCGGCTGCGTGCCGCCGCGAGCTCGATGGCCAAAGGCAGGCCGTCGAGGCGCCGGCAGATCTCCGTGACGAGGGCCAGCGTCTCGGAGGTGGCCATAAGCTCTGGGCGCACGGCCTGAGCGCGCTGGAGAAAGAGTGCGATTGCCCCGTAGCCAGTGAGCTGCTCATCGGTTAACGAGGCGCCAGCCTCTGGAAGCGCAAGGGAGGTGAGCGAAAGCTCGTGCTCACCAGTGAGGCGTAAGGCTGCCCGGCTGGTGACGAGGAGCGTGAGCCGGGGCGCAGCAATGAGGAGGGCAGCAAGAGCGGTGGCCGCTGGCAGCACCTGCTCAAGGTTATCGAGAACCAGGAGCAATTGCCTTGAGGCAAGATACGATCCTAGCCCCTCCTGGATCGTCGTCTGCCTGTTTTCGGCAACTCCGAGCGCCCTGGCAACGGCGGGGAGGACCAGACCAGGGTCGCGAATATCGCTGAGTTCGACAAGAAAGACTCCGTCGGCGAATGAAGCGCGCAGTTCGGTTGCGGCGGCGAGGGCGAGCCGAGTCTTCCCTACACCACCCGGCCCTGTGAGTGTGAGCAGGCGCGTAACACCGGTCTTGAGCGCAGCGCACACCGCGGCGAGCTCGCGGTCGCGACCGATCAGTGGCGTTGTCGGGACGGGCAGATTGTGGGGGCGACGGGCTGGCGGCTGGAGATGGATCTCTGGAGCGGGCAGATCAGGCGTGACAAGCTGAAACAGGTGCTCCGGCTGGTGCAGATCGCCGAAACAGTAGGCGCCGAGATGGCGCGTGCTCAGTCCGCCAGACAAATGGATCTCGACCAGCGCATGGGTGATCTGGGAGAGCAAGATCTGGCCTGAATGGCCACACGCCAGGAGCTGGAGGGCCCACTGGACGGGCTGGCTGGCATAGGCAAGGTGGTGCTCGGTCAGCACGCCGGTATGAAGGACCATACAGGGGAGATGCAGCGCTCCGACTTCGGGCTCAGCGGCGAGCAACAGGCGCAGCGCCGTGAGCGCTGCGCTGACCGCATCGAGTACATTGCTGAAGATCCCGCAGATGATAGACGGAGCAGAATCGAAGCGTTGGCCGCCGGCGGCCGTCAGCGACTCGGCGATAATGCGCGCACGATGCTCGGCCTTGGGGGCGCGGTGCGACGCCGAAACAGCCGGCGACGACGGATCGGCGTCGCGAACGAGCAGAAGCGTCAGCGTCCTCGAGGCTGTGAACTGGGCAGATACGGCGAGGCGCGACGGTGGTTCAGGGCTCAGAGTGTCTTCCGGCAAGACCCCTAAGGCGATAGCGACCGTCTGGAGGCGGTTGAGCGAGAGCTCGGCACTGCGACCGAGATAGACGCTCACCAGTTTCTCTTCGCGCCTGCGGTACGCGCGCCAGTACCCGTCGGCCCGGCCGCGTCGCTCCTTGCGTGCGGTGAAGCGCCCGGCCGTACCGGCGACTGCAAATGAGGTGGCTCCCACAAGCCACTCGTACCACGACGAGGTGCCGACAATAATTGGCTGTCCAGCGTGGGTGCAGCCAACCAGCCGATCTCCCTCCACCAGCGGAGTTTTATGCGCCATTGCAATCCACCTGGGTGGCCCGGCCGATGACTACCCTCTACTCTATCGCAGCGTGTCTAACATTTCAAGACAGAGGTAACTCTACGCAACGAATCAGCTGAGACCAGTATGTGATGCCGCCTAATCGCCAGAGCTCGGGCAGATCCGGCTAGAGGACAACCACAAGCTTGCCGGCCGCGTTGTTGGCCTCCATGTCGGCGTGGGCGCTGCGAATCTCGTCGAGCGTATAGGTGCGGTGGAGCGGCACAGTCAGCTGACCAGCGGCGACGGCGTCGAGGAACGATTGCAAGGCGGCGGCGGGGAGGTCGTTGGCCTCGCCACTGTACGC
>CAZKTU010000113.1:0-19605 GCA_964555675.1 uncultured Oscillochloris sp. | reverse complement strand
CCGCGCCCTCGGGCATGCTGCGCGGGATGTCGAGGCTGTAGCTGAGCACGCGGCTAGATATAGCGCACGTTTTCTTCATAATCAAGGGCAACTTCGTTACGGAAATGTCACGCAAGAATGACCCTCCAGAATAGGTCGCAGCCGCCCCTCACGCCCGGCCGGCAAACCGGCGGGCTAGCGTGACGAAGCCCGCTCTGCGCTACAATAGCGCCATGACGACCTTCAGCGTGATCATTCCAGCCCTGAACGAGGAGGGCGGCATCGCGGCCTGCGTGGGCGCCGTGCTGGCCCTCGACCCGACAGTCGAGGTGATCGTCGCAGACGGGGGCAGCGCCGACCGCACCGCCGAGCGCGCGACGGCGGCCGGGGCGATCGTCGTGGCCGCCCCGCGCGGGCGCGGCCCCCAGTGCAACGCCGGCGCCGCACGGGCCAGCGGCGAGGTGCTGATCTTCCTGCACGCCGACACGGCCCTGCCGAGCGAGGCCTTCCCGCTCCTGCGCGCATACTTCGCCGACCCGGGCGTGCGGGCCGCCAAGTTCCGCCTGAGCTTCGACGTGGCCGACCCGGTGCTCGCCGTGGCCGCGCGCCTGATGTGGTTCGACTCGCGCCTGACCAGCTACGGCGACCAGGGCATCGTGATCAGGCGCGCCTTCTTCGCCGAGCTGGGCGGCTTCCCCGACTGGCCCCTCTTCGAGGACGCGCGCCTCTTCGAGCTGGCCCGCGCCCGCGGCCCCGTCGCCGTAATCCCCGCGCAGGTCGTCACCTCGGCCCGGCGCTTCCAGGCCAACGGCGCGCTGCCCCAGCTGATCATCGACCTGGGCCTCTGGCTCGAGTACGTCGCCGGCATCCCGCCCCACGAGATCGCAAAGCGGTATTATCGCTAAAGCGTGCTGCGGAGGGGAGCCGGAGGGGCCAGGCCCCTCCGAACCTCCCAGACCTACTGCCGCACGATCTCCTCCTCGGCCGCCTGTAGCTCGACGTCGCCCTCGGCGAAGACCGTCTGCTCGTCGACCGGGACCTTGACCGTGGGCACGACGCCGACGCCCTCGAGGAAGAGGCTGCCGTCGGGGTTGGTGAAGCGCGTGATCGAGACCTGCAGGGTCAGGCCGTCGGGCAGGCGGAACTGGTCGGGCACCACCCCGGCGAAGATGCCCGAGCTGGGGTACTGGCTCACGACCACGGCGTTGGGCAACTTGCTGAACGAGTAAGCCTCCTGCTCGCAGGCGCTGGCGCAGGCCAGGCCCACCAGCACCGCAATGCGCCCGAACGAGAACTGGCGCTCGTTGGGCAGCACCTGATCCACGGGGCCGGTCGGCTCAAACTGGCCGCTCTGGGTGTCCAGCTTCTCGCCCTGGCCGAGGATGATCGGCTCGTCGCTGAAGTAGCCGGCAAAGCCGAGCGGGAAGCCGCCGCCGTTCCAGCGCAGATCGATGATCACCCCGGGCACCTGGGCCGCCTCGAAGGTGGCCAGGGCCCGCTCGAAGAGGCGCCAGGTCAGGCTCAGGTCGTCGGCGTAGCTGCTGATGTTGATGTAGCCCGCCCCCGAATCGAGGATGCGAAACTCGACCGGCAAGAGCGGATTGGGGGCGTTGCGGAAGACCGAGGTCGCGCTGAAGCTGTCGCGCTCGGCGACGGCGGTCAGCTCGGCGGTCTGCGGCTGGCCGCCGGGGTTGACGAAGGTCACGCTCGCCTGGGTATCAAGCGGCGCGCGCAGCAGATAGCGGGCCTGCTGGTAACGCTCGGCGATATCCGACGAGAAGGGGCCGCTGAGCGGGCGGACCGCGGCCGCGGCCTGGGCCGTCGGCTCGCCGTTGAAGGCGGTCAACTCGGCCCCGAGCTCCATGCCGGCCTGAGCGGCGGGGCCGTCCTCGAGCACGAAGGTGACCAGAAAGCGCCCATCGTCGAGCTCGCGCACCGCGAAGCCGTAGCCGCCCCCTGTGGCCTCGGCGAAGATCGCGCTGCCGGCCTCGGGGTTGCCGCCGAGACCCACGTGGCCGTCGCGGAAGGCGAAGGTGAAGTCCTGCATCACCTGGTAGAAGGCGATCGGGTCGTTGTCGGCCTGAGCCTGGGCGGCCCTGGGCTCGAGCTCGGCCAGCACCGCGTCCCAGTCGGGCTCTTTGCCGGGGATGCCGTTGAAGGCGTAGACCTTGCGCACCTCCTCGACGGTCCGTCGCAGGGCCTCGTCGTAGGGCAGGTCGCTGAAGTCCTTGGCCTCGATACTCCCGGGCTCGAAGAGGGCGATCTCCTGCTCGGCCTCGCGCAGCAGCGCGAAGGGCTCCTGGTCGAGGTCGACCACGCTCCAGCCCGCGGGCACCGGGCCGACCGGGTCGTCGGCGGTGAAGAGCTGCCCGTCGGCGCCGAAGGCGGTGGGGAACTGCTGCTGCCCGTCGGGGGCCCAGATCACCAGCTTGCCGCCGCTGACCTCGTCTTCAGTATTGGGGTCGTGGATGGTCGAGGTGAAGCTCGAGGCCCAGCCCAGGGTGCGGTCGTCGCCCGTATTGAAGACCATCCCGATCAGGTTGGGCTGCCAGGTAATATTGAAGACCTGCAGGGCCGGGTCGTCGGCGCCGTCGTTATCGACGTCCGAAGGCGTGCCGGCGGGGCGGGCGGGCAGCCGCAGAGCGTACTCGGCCGTGCCGGCGTCGCGGTCGAAGGTGATCGGGCCGAGCACCTGGCCGTCGACCGGGACCTCCCACTCCTGGTCGCGGATCACGAAGCCGTGCAGATCGACCAGGGCCACGGCGTGGTCGGTGAGGCTATCGAGCAGATAGTCGGCGGTGAAGCTCATGCCGCCGCTGATCGCGACCGGCCCCTCGGCCTGGGCCGCGGGCTCGGACGCCACAGTGGGGGCGCTCGTCGGCGCGTCGGCGGGCGGGGCGGTGGGCTCGCTCGCGGCGACGGTCGGCGCGACGGTCGGCGCGGGGGCCGGGGACTGCGGCGTACAGGCGGCCAGCAGCAGCGTGCCGGCGAGCCCAAGGGCAATCGGGAGTCGGAGGCGAGGCATTGGCGGCTCCTTTTAGCGGCTGCGCGTCACCCCGACGCGGGCGCAGTACGCCGCAACGGGGCAGATCGAGCAGCGGGGCGAGGTCGGGTGACAGATATTCTGGCCGAGGGTCACGAGCAGGCTGTTGATCGTCAGCCAGTGCTCGGGGGGCAGCTTCGCCCGCAGGGCCAGCTCGGTGGCGTCGGGGTCGCGGGTCTGGACATAGCCCCAGCGGTTGGTGATGCGGTGGACGTGGATGTCGACACAGATGCCCGGCAGACCGAAGCCCGCGGTGACGACCAGGTTCGCGGTCTTGCGGCCCACCCCAGGCAAGGCTAGCAGGGCCTCGAGGTCGGCGGGGACCTGGCCGTCGTAGCGTTCAATCAGCAGGCGCGCGATCTGCACGATGCTGCGGGCCTTGTTGCGGTAGAAGCCGACCGGGTAGATCAGCTCGGCCAGGCGCTCTTCGCCGAGGGCCAGGGTGGCGGCGGGCGTGTCGGCCACGGCGAAGAGGCGCGGCGCCACCACGGCGGTGAGCGTATCCTTAGTGCGCAGGCTGAGGATGGTGGCGACCAGGATGCGGAAGGGGGTGGCGCCCTCGCCGCCCATCTGGTCGATCAGGGGCTGGGCATACTGCGGCATCTCAGCCGCAAGCAACGCCAGGACCTCGTCGATCGGGAAGGCCTGATGAACGGCCGGCGCGGCCTCTGTCATACAAGTGTTACCTGGGCGGGCTAAAACAGTTATATCGCCATGTTATCATTTTTATCGTACCACGAAGCGCTAATCAGCATCCAAGCCCGCCAGGAGCAATGAGAATGGCGAAGATTCTACTGGTCGAAGATAACGAGATGAACCGCGACATGCTCTCGCGTCGTCTGCAGCGCAAGGGCTACGATGTCCTGATCGCCACAGACGGCGAGCAGGGCGTCTCGATGGCCCGCGCCGAGCGGCCCGACCTCATCCTCATGGACATGAGCCTGCCCGTACTCGACGGGTGGGAGGCCACCCGCGCGATCAAGGCCGACCCCAGCATCAACGCGGTGCCGGTGATCGCCCTCACCGCCCACGCCATGGCCGGCGACCAGGAGAAGTGTGTCGCCGCCGGATGCGACGACTACGACACCAAGCCGGTCGAGCTGACCCGCCTGCTCGGCAAAATCGAGAGCCTGCTCCAGCGGGCCGCCTAGTCAGGCCGCACGCTCTTGAGCCCGACACCTACGTCATGATCTCACGGCTTCGCTACCCGCAGAAGTTTCTGCTCATCAGTCTGCTCTTTCTGCTGCCCCTGGCCGTGGCCATGTACTTCATGGTGGCCGAGCAGAATGTGCGCATCAGGTTCGCCCAGAAGGAGATCGCCGGGGCCCGCTACCTGCGCGCCCTGAGCGAGATCTATGGCGGGGCCCTGCGCCACCGCCACGAGGCCATGCGCGGCCTGGCCCTCGGCATCCCGGTCGACGCCGCCCTGCTGCCCGCCCGCGACAGCGTCGACGCCGGATTCGCGACCCTGGGCCCCCTCGAAACGCGCTACGGCTCCTCCTTCGGCTCGACCCCCCTGTACAAACGCGTCGAGGCCACCTGGGCCGAGTTGCGGGTCGACCCCTTGACCGGCGAGCACCTCGCGGGCTACGACCGCTACGAGCGCTTCATCCGCGACCTGCGCGAGCTGATCGCCCTGGTCGGCGATCAGTCGAACCTCATCCTCGACCCCGACCTCGACAGCTACTATCTCATGGACGCGGTGCTGCTGCGCCTGCCCGAGGCCCAGGAGCTGATCGCGGACATGCTGCTGATCAACGAGGGCCTGGCCCCGAGCGAGCGGATGGTCGCCGACCGCCGCACCGAGCTGATCATGACCATCAGCCTGCTGCGCTCGAACAGCGCCGCCCTGCACAAGAACCTCGGCACCGCCTACGCCCACACCCGCTCGGACCACATGCAGGCTGATGTCGAGCCGGCCGAGGCGGTCTACCGCTCGGTCCTCGCTAGCACCCTCGCCCAGTTCCAGGAGGCCGCCAACGCCCCCGCGCGCCTGCTCGGCACCCGCCAGCTGGTTGAGGAGGGGCAACTCGCCCATGAGACCAGCCGCTCGCTCTACGAGGCGGCCTCGCCGGCCCTCGAAGAGCTGCTGCAGACCCGTATCGCGGCCCTTCAGCAGCGCCAGGCTCTCACGGTGGTCTTCGCAATGCTGCTGGTGGGCGCGGCCTTCGCGGCGGGTATGAGCTTGATGCGCTCGATCAGCCTGCCCCTCGAGGCCCTGCTCCAGGCCACCAGGCGCCTCGCCGCGGGCGACCCCGACGCTCGCGTCGCCGTGTCGGGCTCGAGCGAGGTGGCCCAGGTCGGCCACGCCTTCAACACCATGGCCGAGGAGGTGCAGGCCGGCCGCGAGCATCTCGAGCAGCGCGTCGTCGAGCGCACCAGAGCCCTGGCCGCCGCCACGCGCGAGGCCCAGGACGCCAGGGTCGCCGCCGAGGAGGCCACCCGCGCCAAGAGCGCCTTCCTGGCCAATATGAGCCACGAGCTGCGCACCCCGCTCAACGCGATCATCGGCTACTCCGAGATGCTGCAGGAGGAGACGGCCGAGCTCGGCTACGACGACCTCACCCCCGACCTCGAGAAGATCCGCACCGCGGGCAAGCACCTGCTGGCCCTGATCAACGATATCCTCGACCTCTCGAAGATCGAGGCCGGCAAGATGGACCTGCACCTCGAGCGCTTCGGCCTGGCCACTCTGATTGGCGAGGTGGTGACGACCATGCGCCCCATGGTCGAGAAGAACGGCAACCTGCTCGAGGTGACCGGCGACACCGGCGGTACGGTCTTCGCCGACCTGACCAAGCTGCGCCAGTCGCTGCTCAACCTGCTCTCGAACGCGGCCAAGTTCACCGAGGGCGGGCGGATCACCCTCAACGTCGACAGCCAGACGATCGGCGAGAGTGAGTTCCTGCGCCTGCAGGTGAGCGACACCGGCATCGGCATGAACCAGGAGCAGCTGAGCAAGATCTTCCGCGAGTTCACCCAGGGCGACTCGTCGACCACGCGCAAGTATGGCGGCACCGGCCTGGGGCTCGCCCTCAGCCGACGCTTCTGCCAGATGATGGGCGGCGACATTACTGTCGCGAGCACGCCGGGCCAGGGCTCGACCTTCACCATCGTGGTGCCGCGCGAGGTGGCCGCGCCCGTCCACATGGTCGAGCATGTCGCCCCCGAGAGCGGCGTGGTCGCCGAGGAGCACGTCGGCCCGGTGCGCGGCACGGTTCTGGTGATCGACGACGACGCGGCGACCCACGACCTGCTGCGGCGCACCCTGGCCCGCGAGGGCCTGCGGGTCGTCTCGGCCGCCACGGGCGAAGAGGGCCTGGCCTGCGCGCGGGCCCTGCGCCCCGATGTGATCACCCTCGACGTACTGCTCAAGGGCGCCGACGGCTGGCAGATCCTCGCGGCGATCAAGGCCGACCCCGACCTGGCCCACATCCCCGTGCTGATGCTGACGATCATGGACGAGCGCAACACGGGCTTCGCCCTGGGCGCCGCCGATTATCTCACCAAGCCGGTCGACCGCCGGCGTTTGGTCGAACTAGTCGGCCGCTACTGCTCGCGCGGCATCGATAGCCTGGCCGGCGCCGATATCCTGGTGATCGAGGACGACCCGGTCACCCGCGAGATCCTCTGCCGGACCATGGAGCAGGCGGGCTGGCCCACGCGCTACGCCGAGAACGGGCGGATCGGTCTCGAGCGGGTCGCCGAGAGTCGCCCCGGCCTCATCCTGCTCGACCTGATGATGCCCGAGCTCGACGGCTTCGGCTTCCTGGCCGAGCTGCGCGTCAACCCCGACTGGGGCGCCATCCCCGTGGTCGTGGTCACCGCCATGGACCTGGGGGCCGAGGAGCGGGCCGCCCTGAACTCCTCGGTGCAGCGCGTGCTGCAGAAGGGCAGCTACGAGCGCGACACGCTCCTGGCCGAGGTGCGCGCGGCGATCGCGGCCCATACGGCAGACGTCGCGGAAGCGTAGGGGCGCCGCACCCCGCCGCGTGCAGCGGCGAAGAACGTAACTCGGTTACGAGGCTTGCCTTAGCTAGTGACCTCGCAGGCCCGGGCGATCGCCTCGATCACCAGGCGGCTCACCTGGGCCTCCTGGGTCAGACGGCCCGCCCCCTTCGCGAGGGCCAGCTCGTAGAGGGTTGGGTCGCCGCCGTCGGCCCGCTGCACGGCGACCCAGGCCCGGTCGGCGCCGCGACGTGCCCGGTCTGTGGCAATGGCGGCGGTGCAGGCGACGCCGAGCCGCGGGGCGCCCGGGGCGAGAGCCACTGCACGTCGCGCCGACCAGGCGGCCATGGCCGCGGCGGTGTCGGCGCTGACGGCCTGGGCCGGCGGCGCGCCGAGCAGCTCGGCGAGGGCGGTGGCAGCGTAACAATCGCGCGCTTCGAGCACGGTGCGCGACGACCCCGCCACGGCGTGGAGCCAGTAGAGGGCCTGGCTGCCGGCCCCGGCGAAGCTATAGACCAGCAGCGGCGGGGCGGCGTGGATGGCGCTCACCAGGCGCACGATGTCGGCGGGGAGGCTCACGGCTGGGCCAGCATGGCCTGCCAGGTTGCGCAGCTGAGATTGCCCGTGACGGGCAGGCCGCGAGCCTGCTGGAAGGCCATAACGCCCGCGCGGGTCTGCTCGCCGTAGAGCCCGTCGGGCTGGCCCGCGTCGAAGCCCAGCGAGCGCAGACGCCCCTGCACGTCGAAGACTGCCGCACTCGGCTCGCTGCCCGCCCGGTACGCGAGCGGGTCGAACATGCTACAGTCGCCGGCCGCCAGGGGCGCGTTCGCCTCGACCCAGGCCATGTCGCCGCCGGCGAACGGGATGAGGGTGGCGGGCGCGCCGTCCGCCGGCTGCCAGAAGAGCTGGTCGGGGCGCCCATACTCGGGCGCGAGGGCCGCGAGCACGGCCCCGGCGCCATCGGGTGACCAGAGCACCTCGAGCGGCGCTTCGCCAGGCGGCGCCAGAAAGGTGAGCGCGCCGTCGGGCCCGATCTCGGCGAGGGCCGGGCGGAAGGGGTGCTCCCAGCTGAAGCCTTGGCTCGCGGCCAGTTCGACGTAGGCGAAGAGCCGCCCATCGGGGCGCTGCCAGGGCGCGGTCACCAGGGGCACCGTATCGCTCGTCGCACCGTCGACTACAGCCGTCTCTTCGCCCGTGGCCGCGTCGCTGCGGTAGAGACCATAGCGGGTATCAGGGGCCGGGCCGCCGCCCGCGCTGTACAGCGCCGTGCCGTCGGCGTTCCAGACCGGCAGCTCGCAACAGGTCGGGCCGCTCACCGGCAGGCCATCGCCGAGGAGCACCAGCTCGCCGCCGGGGATGCCCGGCCCGTCGGCGTCGTAGGCGTAGACGGCCAGGCGCGAACCGTCGGGCGAGAAAGCGATCGGGCTGTAGGTCCACGCGGGGGCGATATCATCGTAGACCCCGTCGGCCGGCTCGTCGGCGAGCACCAGGCCGGGGCGCAGGCCATCGGGGGTAGTGCGCCAGATCCCGGCGGGCGACTCGTCCTGCCCGATGATCAGGCCCGGCTCGGGGTTGTCGATGCGCACGAAGATGCTCTGGCCGTCGGGGCTCACGACGAGGCTCGAGAGCTCGCCGTAGAGCAGCTCGCGCCGGCCCGCGCCGCTGAGCGAGACCAGGGTGCGCTCGGCTTCGTCGGGGTCGCCGATCAGATAGAAGATGCCGCCGGCCCGCGCGGGCACGGCCAGCTCGACCACGGGCTGCTGCTCGAAGGTGATCTGGGCGTAGTCGACGAGGTTGGGCGTGACGCGGATCACCTGGGGCGGCTCGCTCGAGCGCAGATAGATCGGCGCGGGCAGCAGCTCGGGCATGCCGACGATGGGGGTGCGCGTCACCAGGGCGGGCTGTGTGCCGATGACCCCCGCGGCAAAGGCGGTCGCGCTCTCGCTCTCGGCCTGGGTGAAGGGCGTGGGCGTGGCGATGCTCTGGGCCAGGGCGGTCGCGGTCTCGCTCTCGGCCTGGGTGAAGGGCGTGGGCGTGGCCGCGGCCTGGGCTGTGGCGCTCGCCGCCAGGTCGGCCTCGCTCAGGGCCAGCGACGGGGGCGTAGGGACAATATCGGAGCTACCGGGGCCGCCCGTCGCCTGGGCAGCCTGCTCGCTCGGCGGCGGCGTGGGCGGCGGGCCGGCTGCCGGCTCGGCCACGCCGCAGGCGGTCAGTAGCGCGGTGAGCAACAGCGTGGCAAGCGTCAGCTTGGTGCAGTTGCGGTGCATAACATCCCCTCCAGGCAAGCGATCTCACCAGAGTGTAGCACGACAGAGGACGTGCGCCGGCGCGGATAAGTTCCCGCCACTGATTGCACCTATAACCACCTGTCTAAAGACGGATCGATAGCCGCCGAAGGTAAGGATACTGCCCCGCGACTATGGTCCGTGGTAACGGGGGACCTTCGGTGGGATCCTAGAGGCGGGGGACCGATCCAATCAATAGGTTGCACTGCCCCGCACCTTACGCACGTTCACGCTTCATCGTAACCAGCAGCACGTCCTCTCCAGGTGACTGAGGCACCAGAAGCGCTCGCCGCGACGGCGAGCCGACAGGAGGGGGGCTATGTTTACGCTGCCGTCAGAGCCTGGTTACGAGAGACCGCGAAGCGCCCTTAGTCTGGTCATTCGCCTGCTCGCCCTTGCGGCCCTCCTGGTGCCGCTGCTCAACCCGGGGCAGGCGGCGGCGGCCGTCATCGTCGAGCCGCCGGCGATGCCTCACGAAGTGACTCTCTTCCCCACTCGCGACTTCATCTCCGCCGCCGGCTACACCCTGGGCGAGAGCCTGAGCGTGCGCCTGTTCCGCAACGGCGTGCTGATCGGCACCTCGGGCGGCGTCGTCGCGCCCGACGGGGCCGGCACACTGTTTGAGGTCAACCACCCCGGCGGGGCCTGCTGGAACGGCTATACGCCCGACCTGCTGCCCGGCGATGTGGTCGAGGTCGTGAACGCCGCGGGCGACGGCGACCGGCTCACCCTGCTCGACGTCGCCGCCACGAGTGCCGTAGAGGTGGGGACGACCGTCGTGGTCAAGGGCACGGCCCGCGACGCCGACGGCAAGCCCCTGCCGATCGAGCTGCTCGAGCAGCGCATCATCAACCCCGACTTCAATAGCACCCCGATCGGCAAGCGCGACATCCGCGCCACCTCGGCCGGGAATGAGCTTGGCACGATCGCCTACGACGCCCCCGGCTCGACCAGCTGGACGGCGGTCTACGCGACCCTGAGCGCCGCCGAGCGCGCCTTCGCCGTCGCGGGCCAGACCAGGATTATGGCCTGGCAGGCGACGGACGCCGCCGACAACCGGCTGGGCATGACCATCTACGAGGTCGGCGAGACCGGCGGCCCCGGCATGGGCGGCTGCCCGCCCCTGGCCGAGTACGCCGTCACCGCAGCCAACCCGCCCGCCATCAACCTCGCCGCCGCCGGGCGCGACCTGCTGCTGAGCGGCCTGGCCCAGAACGCCTCGGCGGTGAGCGTCGAGCTGAGCGACGCCAATGGACGGAAGCTGAGCCAGAGCGCGAACCTGGCCCCGGCCACGGGCGTCCAGAACTGGTCGGCCACCTTCGCCGCCGCCGACGTGGCGACCCTGGCCGACGGGCCCCTGCTCGCCGTCGGCAGCTACGTCATCGCGGGCGGCGCGATCGGCGGTCGCCCACTGACCCTGGTCAAAGATACCGTGGCCCCCGCGGGCCTGACGGCCACGCCGGCGGGCGGCGCCTACCAGAGCTCGCAGCTGGTGGCCCTGGCCTCGGACGACCCCACGGCGAAGCTCTACTACACCTTCGGCGCGAGCACGCCGACCGCGGCGAGCGCCCTCTACAGCGCGCCCATCCTGGTCAACACTTCGACGACGCTGCGCTTCGTGGCCATCGACCCGGTAGGCAATAGCTCGGCCGTGGGCGAGCACAGCTATACCATCGACGCGACGCCCCCCGTGGTGAGCTTCAGCGCCACGCCGAGCAACCCGACGGCCAGCCCGAATGTCGCGTTCAGCTTCGCGGCCAACGACTCGACGGCGGCCCTGAGCTGCGCCCTGAGCTTCGGCGCGGCCCCGGCGAGCTTCGCGCCCTGCACCTCGCCCCAGGAGCTCACCCTGACGAACGGCGACGGCGGCTACACCTTCAGGGTGCGCGCAACCGACGCCGCCGGCAACGTGGGCGAGGCGAGCTACAGCTTCACCCTCGACACGGCGACACCGCCCCCGCCCGGGATCAACGACCCGCCGCTGCCGCCCCATCTCTTCACCCTGTTCCCCGAGCGCGACTTCGTCAGCCTCGAGGGCTACGCGCCGAACCAGCCGGTGAGCGTGCGCCTGCTGCGCAACGGCGTGCAGATCGGCTCGGCCTCGGGGTTCGCCGGCGCCGCCGGCATCTTCGAGGTCAACCACCCCGGCGGGGCCTGCTGGAACGGGACCACGCCGAACCTGCTGCCCGGCGACGTGGTCGAGGCCCTGGTGGCTCCCGGCTCGGGCGACCGCAGCTCGATCATCAACGTGACGGCCACGGCGGTGCGCGAGGTGGGCGAGCAGCTGATCGTCCAGGGCACGGCCCAGGACGCCAACGGCAACCCCCTCCCCATCGATCAGCTCGAGCAGCGCATCATCAACCCCGCCTTAACGAACACCGTGATCAGCAGGCGCGACATCCGCGCCACCTCGAACCCGGGCTCGGACGGGACGATCGCCTACGACGCGCCCGGCTCGATCAACTGGACGGCGACCTACAGCGGGCTCGACGCGACCGTGCGCGCCCTGGCCCTGGCCGGCGGGACCCGGATTATGGCCTGGCACGCGGTGGACGCCGCGGCCAACAGGCTCGGCCTCACCATCTACGAGGTCGGCGAGCTGGGTGGACCCGGCTTTGGCGGCTGCCCGCCCGCGGCCGACTACGCCGTGAACACCGCCAGCCCCAGCCTGATCAATAGCCTCAACCTGAATACCGACGTGGTGCTGGAGGGTGTCTCGCTCAACACGACGAGTGTGGCCGTGAGCCTGAGCGACACGAACGGGGCGAGCGTGAGCGCCAACGCGACCCCGGTGCCCAACGGCGGCGCCCAGTCGTGGTCGGTCACCCTCGACGGCGTCGCGGTGGCGGCCCTGGCCGACGGCCCCCTGACGGCCGCGGGCAGCTACAGCCTCAGCGGAGGCGGCACGATCGGCGGCGGCACCCTGACGATCATCAAGGACACCGTCGCGCCGAGCGGCCTGAGCACAGACCCGCCGGCCGGCGCCTACGCCACCCAGCAGTCGGTGCAGCTGGCGGCGGCGAGCGACCCCAACGCGAGCTTCTACTACACCCTGGACGGCTCGACCCCCAGCACCGGCAGCACGCGCTACAGCGGCCCGATCGTGCTGAGCACCTCGACGACGGTCCGCTTCGTCGCCGTCGACGCGGCGGGGAATGTGTCGCCGCCGAGCGAGGCCTACGCCTTCACCTTCGGCCTGCCGGCGCCCACGGTGACAATCACCAGCAAGCCGGCGGCCCTGACCAATCTGCGCAACGTCGCGTTCGGCTTCAGCTCCAACCAGGCCGGCACCGAGTTCACCTGCTCGCTGGTCGCAGGCGCGGCGGCCGACAGCTTCGCACCCTGCACATCGGCCCAGGCGTACACCCTGACGAACGACGGCGCCTACACCTTCAAGGTGCGGGGCGTCAACGTCGCCGGCCTGAGCGGGCAGGCCATCTACGCCTTCGCCCTCGACGCCACGGCGCCGACGGTCACCGGGCGCGGGCCCACCTCCGGCGCGACCAACGTCGCCTACGGGGCGACGGTCCAGGCCACCTTTAGCGAGGACCTCACAGGGGTGAGCGCGACCAGCTTCACCCTGAGCGGGCCGGGCGGCGCGGCCGTGGCGGCGGCCTTCAGCTACAGCGCGGCCAGCGACGTGGCGACCCTGACCCCGGCGGCGCCCCTGGCCGCGGGCGCCACCTACACGGCCAGGATCGGCGCCGGCATCGCCGACGCGGCGGGCAACTCGCTCGCCCCCGAGGCCTGGAGCTTCACCACCGCCCCGCTGCCCGTCCCTGCCGCCCCGACCGGCCTGACGGCCACCCCGGGGAACGCCCAGGTCAGCCTGGCCTGGGGCGCCTCGGCGGGCGCGCTCAGCTACAACGTGAAGCGGGCCACCGTTGCCGGCGGGCCCTACACCCTGGTCGCGAACACGACCGTGCGCAGCTTCGTCAACCTCGGGCTGGTCAACGGTACGACCTACTACTACGTGGTGAGCGCCGTGAACAGCTCGGGCGAGGGCGCCAACTCGGCCCAGGCCAGCGCCACGCCCCAGGCGGCGACGGTGAGTCGGACCTTCGGGCCGACGGCCGACGCCTACGTGACCTCGGCCAACGCGAACCGCAACTTCGGCACGGCCAACACCCTGCGCACGCAGGGCGGCAACCCGCAGCAGCTGAGCTTCCTGCGCTTCAACGTGCAGAACCTGAGCGGGACCGTCGTCTCGGCGAAGCTGCGGGTCTTCGTCACCAACGCGGCGCGGCCGCCTCTGCCCAACGGCAGCGTGGCGAAGATCGTCAACAACAGCTGGACTGAGCGCGGCATCACCTTCAACAACCGCCCGCGGACGGCGGCCAGCGACGTGACGGTCGGGAGCTTCGGCACGGCGAATATCCCAAGCGGCGCGTACTTCGAAATCGACATCACCGGCGCGATCACGGGCAATGGCGTCTACAACTTCCGGCTCAGCCAGACCGGGGCCGACCGCTTCGCCTTCACCTCTCGCGAGGGCGGCGCGGCGAACCGGCCGCAGCTGGTCATCGTCACCCGCTAGACGCCTGCGCGGGCAACCCCCGTCCCCCCTCTTCCAGACGTGGAGGAGGGGGGACGCCCGCGTCGGGGAGGCCAGGCCTCCCCGTGCCCCTCCTAATGCCATCAAGTGGGCTCGGCAGCTTCGGAGAGGCCAGACCTCCACGCGCCCCTCCTGATGCCCTCAAAGAAGCTCGGCAGCGTCGGTGAGGCCAGGCTTTTCCACCTGTGCGTCGCACTAATCTAGCACAGCCGCCTCTGCCCTATCGCGCCCGTTCTCTTGTCGCCAGTAGTACAGCCCGACCAGGGCGTAGAACCCCAGCAGGGCCCAGAGCGGGAAGCGCGGGAACTGCAGCGCCGCCCAGCGCGGCCCGGCCAGCAGGCGGGCGCCCTCGCTGAGCCAGACCAGGGGCAGCCAGGCCAGGGGCGCGAGGAGCTGGCCGAGGGGCAGCCAGAGCAGCCCGCCCACCAGGGCCGTGGTGCAGAAGAGCATCGCGTACGGCACCACCGGCACCAGCAGCACATTGGCCAGGGGCGCGATCAGGCTCAGGTTGCCGAACTGGTAGAGAATCAGGGGCAAGGTGAGGACCTGGGCGGCCAGGGTGGCCGTCAGCGCCTCGCTCAGCGGAGCCATGACCGGCCAGCTGAAGGGCGCCCGCGCGCCGACCCAGCCCTCCACCGGCCGCGCGAAGGCGAACAGGCTGGCGGTGGCCAGGGCCGAGAGCTGGAAGCCCAGGTCCCAGAGGGTGTGAGGGTCGGCCAGGGTGATCAGCCAGCAGCCGCCCAGCAGCAGGCGCCACGGCTCGCTCTGGCGCTCGGCGGCCCGCCCGACGGCGGCGATGCTGGCCATGGCCGCGGCCCGCAGCACCGCCGCCGAGGCCCCGGTGAAGAGGGCGTAGACCCACATCACCGCCAGGGCCAGGGCCAGGGTGGCCCCACGCCCCAGCCGCAGGCGCGCCGCCAGCCCGCCCAGCACCCCGGCCACGATGGTGAAGTTCCAGCCCGACACGACCAGGATGTGGCTCGTCCCCGTGGCCGAGAAGGCCCCATAGACCTCGGCGGGGATGCTCGACTGGATGCCGAGCAGGATGCCGACGCCGAGGGCCGCCTGGGGCTCGGGCAGCTCGCGCAGCAGCACGGCCCGGCAGCGCTGGCGAAAGCGCAGCAGCCCCGCCAGGGGCCCGAGGCCCGCCTGGCCGGGCAACAGCCGCGCCGCCTTCGGCTCTTGCATGATCGCGAAGATACCACGGTGGGCCAGGTAGGCCCGGTAGTCGAAGTCGCCGGGCCGCTCGGCCGCCCGCGGCGCGCCCAGCTCGCCCGTGAGCGCCAGCCGCTCGCCGTAGTTGTAAGCCGGGTAGGGCGGCAGCACCACCAGGGCCAGACCCTCGACCGGCTCGAGGGCCTCGCCCCGCAGCGCCGCCTCGACCTGAACGACGACGCGCTGGCCCTCTTCGCTGCGCTTGGGGTCGCCGGCCACCGCGCCGAGCAGGGTCAGCTCGCCCTGGCCGACGAGGGCCGCGACGCTGCCCGGCCCGAGCACGGAGAGGCCCGCGGCATAGCGCAGCGACCCCAGGGCGGCGCAGAGGACGATCAGCGCGAAGGCGCGCCGATGGCCACGGACGAGCAGGGCCACGAGCAGAGCGAGGGCCGCGGCGGCCCCGGGCCAGACGGCCGCGGGGCGCAGGTAGTGGGCGGCGACGACGCCGCACATCCAGGCGATGGCCAGGCGAATTAGCATAGGCGTGACGATCTACACTCGTCCGGGTCCTAGCGATCTACCGACGCGGCGGCGCACAAGATACGCTCGCGCAAACACGGGGCGCAATCTCGGTCGCCGGTGTGTTAAGATTGGGGCAGCAGAAGGCATCCCGGCCTTCATCCTTCATCCTTCATCCTTCATCCTTCACCATATGACCGACTTCGACGACGTACTGGTGCGCGTCCAGCGCAAAGGCCTGTTCGGGGCGGAAGCGCAGATCTTCACCGCCGAGCTGCAGCTGCCGGGCGGGCGGCAGGTCAACGAGCGCTCAGAGGTCAGCCTGGCCGGCTTCAGCGAGGCCGACGGCAGCGACCCGCAGGCGATGGCCAGCTCGGGGCTCGACCTCTTCAACCGGCTCTTCGCGGGCTCGATGGCGGTGGCCTTCCAGCAGGCCTGGGCGGCGGCCAGGGCCCGCGGGCGCACCCTGCGGCTGCGCCTGGCTCTCGACCCCGGCGCCTCGGCCCTGCACGCCATCCCGTGGGAGCTGATGTACTTCGACGATAGCGGCGGGCTGACGCCGCCGCGCCCGCTGGCCGTCGACCCGAACCTGGCCTTCTCGCGCTATATCGAGAGCAAACGGTTCGACGAGGGGCAGCCGATCGCCGAGCGGCCGATCCGCATGCTGACCGTGATCTCGTCGCCCAGCGACCTCGAGCGCTGGAAGCTGGTCAGCCTCGACAAAGAGGCCGACGAGCGCGACCTGCGCACCCGCTTCAGCGCGGTGGTCGCCTCGGGCCAGTTCCGCTGCGATTTCTTGCCCGTGGCGAGCGAAGATGCTCTGCACGAGGCCCTCGAGCGGGGCTCGCTTGACGATACGGGCACGCTCGAGCGCGGCTACGACGTGTTGCTCTACTACGGCCACGCCCTCTACCACGAGGAGGTCGGCAGCAGGCTGGTGCTCGAGGACCCCGTAAGCAAGCAGGTGCGGCTCTACGACGGCAAAGAGCTAGTGGACCGCATGAACCAGCTGCCGCTCAGCCACCGGCCCTCGCTGGTCATCCTGGTGGCCTGCAACAGCGCGGTCGCCGGCGAGCTCAACAGCCTGGCGGCCGACCTGATGATCCGCGGCGGCGTCGAGTCGGTGCTGGCGATGCAGCGGCTGGTCGAGGTCGCCCTGGCCCGCGCCTTCACCCACCACCTGAGCGAGCACCTGCTGCGCGACGGCACGATCGATGTGGCGGTGAACATGGCCCGCCGGCGCGTCTTCCAGCCCGACAGCGTGAGCTGGAGCACGCCGGTGCTCTATATGCGCCACCCCGAGGGGCAGCTCTTCAGCCCCAACGCTCAGCTCGAGTATGTCGACGGCGTGCTGCGCGACCCGGCCTACCTGCGCTGGGGCGGGCCCGAGTTCATCGACATGGGCGTGCTCGCCGTCGCCCCCGGGCAAGACTGGAATCTGCTGCGCTACAGACCCGAGGACGCCCCGGCCCTCGTGGGCGCCCTCGAGGCCCTCGACCGGGCCCTGGGCCTGGGTTTGCGCCCGGCCCGCCGCAACGAGGAGCACAGCGGGCGTCGCGGCACCAACCTGGCGGCCCTGATCGGCCCGCCCCAGTCGGGGCAGACCACCATCCTGCGCCGCCTCACCCTCGAGCTGGCCCAGACGGTGATCCACGACGTCAACCGACCCCTCGGGATCTATATCTCGCTCGCCGGCTACGAGCAGCAGCGGGGCCAGAGCCGCCTCGAGCGCCAGATCGTCGACCAGGCCCAGGCCTCGGCCCCGGCCCTCGCCAGCATGCTGGCCGAGCTGTTCCGGCCCCAGGCCGTGCGCCTGTCGGGCGGCGCCCCGCCCCGCTTCATCTTCATCCTCGACAACTTCGACAGCCTGCCCGAACGCAGCCGCCTCGATCTGGCCCGCGACCTCGAGGAGCTCAGCCGACGCCTGCCCGGCGAGCGCTTCCTGCTGACCTCGGGCCAGGAGAGCTTCCCCGGCCACGTGCTGAAAGAGGCCCAGGTCTTCGTCATCCAGCCCCTCGGCGAGCAGCAGATCGCGACCTACCTGCGCCAGCGCGACGAGCAGAACGCCCAGACGATCGCCCGGCTGATCCGCGAGAACCGCCTGCTGAGCCTCGCCGGCGACCCGAGCCTGCTCGGCCTGATCTACGAGCGCCTCGCCGGCTCGCCCCAGGCCCGCCTGACCCGCAACCAGCTGGTGCAGGACTACCTGGACCGCATGTTGGCCAACGTCGACCCGCGCTACAGCCTGGGCGACGCCGCCCGCGAGAGCCTGCTCGAGCTGGCCTGGCAGAGCCGCTGGAGTCACCGCGAGCAGCTGCCCCTGGGCGAGGTCTTCCGCATCCTGGGGCGGGTGCGCCGCGAGCGCGACTACAGCCTCGAGGAGCTCTACGACCTGCTGCGCGAGAGCCGCCTGCTCACCGGGGTCGGCCAACACGCGGCCCGCTTCGTCAACCCGCTGCTACAGGCCTACTGCGCCGCCGTAGCCGTCACGGCCCAGCCCGAGCGCGAGCAGATGGCGCGCCTGGCCGATATCGTCGCCCTCTGCGCCAGCGCCGAGCGGGTGGGCTGGTGGGAGGATGTGATCTTCGCCCTGGCCGGCCTGCTGAGCCAACCGAGCCGCCTCTTCGAGCTCCTTGCGGCGGCCGTGCGCACGGGCAGCGGCACCCACGCCCTGCTGGCCGCCCGCTGCCTCGAGGCCGTGCCGGTCGAGCAAGAGACGCGTCTGCCCATCGACCTGCGCTCGGAGCTGATCGACGCCTGCGTGCTGCGGGCGCGCAGCGAGCGCGAGCCCTCGGCCGAGCGCCGCGAGCAGGCCGTGATCGCCCTGGGGCGCCTGAGCTACCACCAGGTGCGCCACGAGCTGCGGCGCATCCTGGTCGAGAAGGTGCGCACGACCCCGAGCGGCCCGCGCTACGAGTACACCAATGTGCGCATCTCGGCGGCCCGGGCCCTGCGCAATATCTACCTGGCGGCCACGCCCGACCTGGCGGCCGGCGAGCAGCGCGAGACCAACCCCCTGGTGATCAGCAACGGTCGCGACGAGACCTCGATGGCCGACCGCGCCAACACCGCCCCGGCGCGCATGCCCTCGCTCGGCGAACTGCGCGACGACCAGATGCTGGTGCGCCTGATGCGGATCTGGCGCAAGGGGGCCGCCGGCCGCGAGGAGTTCCGCGACCTCCTGCGCAACTCGCCCTCGGTGCCCGAGCGGGCCCTGGCGGCCTTCGCCCTCGGCGACATGACCGACACGGCCCAGAACAAACGGCTCGACGCGAAGCAGCTGCTGCGCATCATCCTCAGCCCGACCGACACCGGCGAGCTGACGATCAGCGATGAGTGGCAAGATACCATGTGGGCCGCGGCCGACGCCCTGACCCTCTTCGACGCCGAGCACGTCACGCCCCTGCTGACGGTGCTGATCAAGCGCAAGCGCGAGATCCCCGACAGCGCGGCCCAGCAACTGGCCTACCTTGCCGGCCGCGTGCGGGCGACCAATACCGAGGTCGTCGAGTGGCTGATCGACCTGCTCGTGACCAACCCGAGCCAGTCGGTCAAGGCCAAGGCCCTGCAGTCCCTGGCCTGGATGGGCATGGGCATCCCCGATGTGCGCCTGCAGCTGGAGGACGAGCGCGAGGGCCCCAGCCTCAAGCAGCTGATCCAGGATATTGCGGCGGGGCGACAGGTGCCCCGCCTCAAGCTCGGCGCCTTCGAGGTCAAGCTGCGCCCGACCGACGGCGCCGGCTACCCGCTCTACCTGCGCCGCAAAGCCATCGAGGCCCTGGCCTGGATCGGCGACGCCGACACAATCAAGGACCTCGGCAGCCAGTACATGAGCTGGCCGATCGAACTGCGCGAGCACTGGTACCTGGCCTCGGCCACGATCGACGGGCGCCTGGGGCGGTAGATGCTCGCAAGCCATGCTTGCGGCGTTTTACTTTACCGTCTCGCGGGAGGCGTGGAGGGCCTGGCCCTCCACATCCACCCCTCGCGGGGCCGGAGGCCCCGTGCCCCCAGCCGTGGGCAGCGGCGAAGAGCGTAACTCGGTTACGAACCTTGTCTAAGGCCTTACCGCGTCTCGGGCAGCAGCGTATAGTCGGGGAAGTTGCCGAAGAGGCGCTCGC
>CAZKTU010000112.1:12849-19747 GCA_964555675.1 uncultured Oscillochloris sp. | reverse complement strand
CCGCCCCGGCGGCGGTCCTGGGGGCGGGCCCGGGGGCCCCGGCGGCGGGCCAGGCGGGCCCGGCGGGCGGCCCGGCGGGCCAGGCGGCAGCAGCAGGGGCGGCAGCAGCAGGGGCGGCAGCAGCAGGGGCGGCAGCCGCGGCGGGCGACCCAGCTTCCCCGAAGAGCGCGAGGGCAACCTTGGGCGCGGACGCCCAGGCGGTCGCCCCGGCTCGGCCATGCCGATCAGGCCGCGCGGCCCGGTGGAGCTGACCAGCATCATGACCGTGCGCGAGTTCTCTGAGGCCACGGGCATCGGCGCCTCCGAGATCCTCAAGGCCCTGCTCAAGGGCGGCGTGCTGGCCAATATCAACCAGCAGATCGACTACGAGACCGCGGCCCTGATCGCGGCCGACTTCTCGATCGAGACGGTAGAGAAGGTGCCCGAGCAGCTGGCCGGGATCGTCGAGAGCGTCAAGGACGTGCTCAACGCCCAGGACAAAGAGGAGCTGCGGGCCCGCCCGCCGGTGGTGACGATCATGGGTCACGTCGACCACGGCAAGACCAAGCTGCTCGACGCCATCCGCTCGGCGCGCGTGGCCGAGGGCGAGGCCGGCGGCATCACCCAGCATATCGGCGCGTACCAGATCGAGATCAACCACCGCAAGATCACCTTCCTCGACACCCCGGGCCACGAGGCCTTCACGGCGATGCGCGCCCGCGGCGCCCAGGCCACCGACATCGTGGTGCTGGTGGTGGCCGCCGACGACGGCGTCATGCCCCAGACCCGCGAGGCGATCTCGCACGTGAAGGCGGCCGGCGTGCCGCTGATCGTGGCGATCAACAAGATCGACCTGCCCGCGGCCAACCCGGGCCGGATCAAAGAGCAGCTGGCCGCGGTCGACGTGATCGTCGAAGACTACGGCGGCGATGTGCCCTCGGTCGAGGTCTCGGCGCGCCAGAAGCTCAATATCGACGGCCTGCTCGAGATGATCCTGCTGGTGGCCGACCTGCAAGACCTCAAGGCCAACCCGACCGCTTCGGCGGTGGGCACGATCATCGAGGCCGAGCTGGACAAGAGCCGCGGCCCGGTGGCGACGGTGCTCATTCAGAACGGCACCCTGCGCCCCGAGGACAATGTGCTCGTCGGCGGGGTCTCGGGCAAGATCAAGTCGATGTTCAGCGACAGCGGCAAGCGCCTGCGCTACGCCGAGCCGTCGACGCCGGTGGAGATCCTCGGCCTCGAGGGTGTGCCCCAGGCCGGCGACATCCTCCAGGTGATGGATGACCTGACGATCGCGCGCGAGGTGGCGCTGCAGCGCACCCGCCAGACGCGCATGGAGGCGATCGGCATGGTGCGCGGCACCACGCTCGAGGACCTCTTCAGCAAGGTGCAGCAGGGCCAGGTGAAGGACCTGAACGTGATCGTCAAGGCTGACGTGCAGGGCTCGCTCGGGGCGATCGAGCACCAGTTCAAGCAGCTCAGCGCCTCGCAGAACGAGGTGCAGATCAAGGTCATCCACAAGGGCACCGGCGCGATCACCGAGGGCGACGTCAACCTTGCAGTCGCCTCGCAGGCGATCATCATCGGCTTCAACGCCCGCCCCGACCCGGCGGCCCGGCGCGCGGCCGAGCAGCAGGGCATCGACATCCGCTTCTACAACATCATCTACCAGCTCACCGACGACATCAAGAAGGCCATGGTCGGCATGCTCGCCCCCACCTTCAAGGAAGTGGTCGAGGGCTACGCCGATGTGCGCAACACCTTCCGCCTGCCCTCGCGCGAGGTGGTCGCGGGCCTCTATATCACCGATGGCAAGGTGACCCGCACCGGGCTCAGCGTGCGCGTTCTGCGCAGCGGCGCGGTGATCCACGACGGCAAGATCGGCAGCCTCAAGCGCTTCAAGGACGATGTGCGCGAGGTGACCGCCGGCTACGAGTGCGGCCTGGTGGTCGAAGGCTTCGGCGATGTCCAGGTGGGCGACAACATGGAGTTCTACCGCCAGGAGCGGGTCGAGGCGACCCTTTAGCGCAAGGATGAAGGATGAAGGATGACGGCTGAAGCGCCGCTCATCCTTCATCCTCCATCGTTCATCCTTATGAGTAAACAACGACTCCAGCAGGTCGCCGATACCATTCAGCAGGTCCTCGGCGAGGTCATTCAGAATGAACTGAAGGACCCGCGGGTCGGCTTCGCCACGGTCACCGGCGTCGAGGTCAGCGCCGACATCCAGCGGGCCACGGTGCGCATCTCGGTCATGGGCGACGAGACCGAGCGCGCCGAGACCATGGAGGCCCTGCAGCGCGCCCGCGGCTTCTTGCGCAAGCGCGTGGCCGAAGAGATGCGCCACATGCGCTTCGTGCCCGAGCTGCGCCTGGTCCAGGACACCTCGCTCGACTACAGCATCAGGATCTCCGAGGTGCTGCGCGACGTCGAGGAGGAGCGCAAGGCCAACCCGCCGAAGCTCGACGACGAGGAGCAGGAGTAGCGGGGTGACACAGGACGGCCCCGACGCCTACTACAAGAAGCGGCTCGATTACACGCTGCGCGGCCAGCAGCTCGCCTTCGACGTCGGCCATACCCTCTTCTCCTCCTTCCAGGTTGACGACGGCTCGGACCTGCTGCTGCGCACAATCGAGCCGGCCCAGCCCCCCGCCCGCATCCTCGACCTCGGCTGCGGGGTCGGGGTGCTCGGCATCTCGCTGGCGCGGCGCTTCCCCGCGGCCGAAGTGCTCATGTCCGACGTGAACCTGCTGGCCGTGCGCTACGCCCGCCACAACCTCGCCCTGAACGGCGTGACCAACGCGACGGTCTTCGGCGGCGTCGGCCTCGAGGCGGTGCCGCCCGGCGAGTTCGACCTGATTGTCTCGAATATCCCGGCCAAGATCGGCGATCTGGCGATCGAGCAAGAGTTCGTGCTCGGCCCCCTCGCGCGGCTGCGACCCGGGGGCGAGTACTGGTTCGTCGTGGTCAGCGGCCTGAACCATCTCATCCCCAGGCTCGGCCCGCGCCACCAGCTCAAGCTGAAAGAGATCAAGAAGCGGTCGGGCTATAGTGTCTATAGGGTGCTGCGATGATCTACACCGACCCCGCGGCGGCCGCGGCCGCCTTCCGCGCTCAGATCGAGCAGGCGCAGCGCATCCTGCTCCTCACCCACGTCAACCCCGACGGCGACGCGGTCGGCTCGCTGCTGGGGGCGGCCCACGCCCTGCGCGACAGCGGCAAAGAGCCGATCTGCCTGCTGGCCTCGCCGCCGCCGAGCTACAGCCTGGGCTTGCCCGGCGCCGAGTGGCTGACGGTCTACAAACGCGGCGAGCAACTGCCGGCGGCAGATCTGATCTGGATGCTCGACACCGCCACCCCCGAGCGCGTCGGCGCGATCTCGGAGGAGCACGGAGCGACGCTGCTGGCCGGCCCGCTGATGATCACCGACCACCACGTGACCAATGGCGGCGGCGGCGCGATCAACCTGATCGACCCCACAGCGGCCTCGAACGCCGACCTGCTCTTCCGGCTGCTGCGGGCCATGGAGCTGCCGGTCAGCCCGGCCGCGGCCACATGCCTGCTGCTGGGGACGATCACCGACACCCAGAGCTTCCAGACCAGCGGCACGCGACCGCAGACCCTGCGCACCTCGGCCGAGCTGCTCGAGGCGGGGGCCGCCCTGCGCCAGGTGATCGACGCGGTCTACTTCAGCGTGCCGACGAGCACCATGCGGCTCACGGCCCTGGCCCTGAGCGAGCTGCGCCGCGAGGGCCCCCTGGTCTGGGCGACGGTCTCGCGGGCCCAGATGGCGGCGGCCAAGGCCAGCGACGAAGCGGCGGACGATACGATCACGCGCCTGCAGCGCATCGAGGGCATGCAGATCTGCGCCCTCTTCAAGGAGCGCTACGACGGCACGGTGAAGCTGAGTCTGCGCTCGGTGCCGGGGATCAATGTGGCGGCGATCGCCCAGACCTGGGGCGGCGGCGGCCATATGCAGGCCGCAGGGGCGACCCTGGCCATGGATCTGGAGGCGGCCTACGCGGCGGTGCTGCCGCTGCTGCGGGCGGCGCTGGCGAAGCATAGCTAATGCAACCTGCGCGGTTGGGCTTGCGTGGTGGGATGGCTGTTTGCGCACTAACCTCTCGAGGGTCATGCACGGCTTTCTGAACATCAACAAGCCCGCGGGGCTGACCTCGCACGACGTGGTCGCGCGGGTGCGACGCCTTGTCGGGCGGGGCGTGAAGGTGGGCCACGCCGGCACCCTTGACCCCGCGGCCACCGGGGTGCTGCCGGTGGCCATCGGCGGGGCCACTCGCCTGATCGAGCACCTGGCCGAGGCCCGCAAAGGCTACCTGGGGCGGGTGCGCCTCGGCGTCACCACGGCGACCGACGACGCCGAGGGCGAGCCGCTCGAGACGCGGGCCGTGCCGGAGCTCGCCGATGGGCAGATCGAGGCCGCCATAGCGCCCCTGCGGGGCCCGATCATGCAGGTGCCGCCGATGTACTCGGCGCTCCACCACGAGGGCAAGCGCCTGTACGAGCTGGCCCGGGCGGGCCAGCATATCGAGCTGGCGCCGCGCCCGGTCGTGATCTACCGGCTCGACTGGCGGCGCGCGGGCGACGATCTGATTATCGAGGTCGAGTGCGGCAAGGGCACCTACATCCGCTGCC
Source organism: uncultured Oscillochloris sp. (assembly GCA_964555675.1). Taxonomy (GTDB): domain Bacteria; phylum Chloroflexota; class Chloroflexia; order Chloroflexales; family Chloroflexaceae; genus CAIWXH01. The sequence goes on along the minus strand of CAZKTU010000112.1, from coordinate 15,112 downwards.
TGGCCCGCGACATCGGGGTCGCCCTGGGCTGCGGCGCGCACCTGGCAGCCCTCGAGCGCACCTTCGTGGGGCCATTCGGGCTGGAGAGCGCCGTCACCCTCGACGCCCTGCAGGCCGAGCCAGGGCTGCTGGCAACGGCGCTGCTGCGCCCCGAGGTCGCCGTGGCCGACTGGCCGGTGGCCCAGCTCGACGAGCAGGCGGCCCGGCGCATCGCCAACGGCCTGCCCATCGAGCTGCCGGGGCTGGCGGGCGAGCGCGCCCGCGCCCACGGGCCCGAGGGCGCCCTGCTCGCCCTGCTGCGGCGCGAGGGGGCCCAGTGGCGCCCGGAGAAGGTCTTTCAGGCTGGATGAGGCTTATGGCGACTGAGCGCCTGTACTATGACGACGCGTATCTGCGCGAGTTCGAGGCGACGGTGGTGGGGCACGGGAGCGTAGCGGGGCGCGCGGCCGTGGCCCTGGATCGCAGCGCCTTCTACCCTGAGGGCGGGGGGCAGCCCGCCGACACGGGCACGCTGAACGGGCTTGCGGTGGTCGACGCCCAGGCAGACGCCGAAACCGTCTGGCACATCCTGGCCGACGAGGCCGAGCTGGGGGCGCTGCCGATCGGCGCGCGCGTGGTCGGGCAGATCGACTGGGCGCGGCGCTTCGACCATATGCAGCAGCACTGCGGCCAGCACCTGCTGACGGCGGCCTTCGTGGCCACGGCGGGCCTGGCGACAGTCTCGTTTCATCTGGGCGAGGCCAGCGTGACAATCGACCTCGACACGGGGGCGCTGACGGCCGAGCAGGCCCGGGCCGCCGAGGCCCTGGCCAACGCGGTCGTCTGGGAGGACCGGCCGATCACGGCGCGCTTCGTGAGCGACGCCGAGCTGGCGAGCCTGCCATTGCGCAAAGCGCCGAGCGTGGCGGGGCCGGTGCGCGTGGTGAGCGTGCCCGACTTCGACTACTCGGCCTGCGGCGGCACGCACCCGCGGGCGACGGGCGGCGTCGGCCTGATCGCCGTGCTGGGCTGGTCGCGCCAGCGAGGCGGGACGCGGGTCGAGTTTGCGTGCGGCGGGCGAGCCCTGGCCGAGCTGCGGCGGCTCAAGGCCGCGGCGGGCGGCGCGGCGGCAGCCTTGAGCGTGGGCATCGACGAGTTGCCGGCCGCCGCCGAGCGGGCCCTCGCGCTGCAGCGGAGCGCGAGCAAAGAGTTGGCCCTAGCCCGGGCGGCCCTGGACGAGGCCGAGGCCCTGCGTCGCTACGGCGAGGGCGAGCAGGCCGGCGCGGCGCGGGTGGTCTGCGCGACGCTACCCGAGGCCGAGGCGGGACGCCTGAGGGCCCTGGCCCAGGGCATCGCGGCGCAGCCGGGCGGGGTGGCGATCCTCGGCGCGGGCGGCGAGCGGGCCCAGCTGGTGGTGGCCTGCGCGCCCGACAGCGGGCGCAACGCAGCCGAGCTCTTGCGGGCGGGGTTGGCGGCACTAGGGGGGAAGGGTGGCGGCAGCGCCGGGCTGGCCCAGGGCGGCGGCCCGAACGTGGCCGGGCTGGCGGAGGCCCTAGAGGCCATGGGGCACCTGGCCCGCGGTCAGTAGGGTTGGGCTGCGTCATTGTCGCTGCGGCGCGCCGGGGCCGTAAACGGCCCGGGAATGGGGTGCGAAGGCCATCTGCGTGGCCCCTCGAGCCTCCTGTGGCGACCCACGAGCCCGCCGGTTGCCCGCCCTCACCATGCGTGCTATAATTCCTGCCATTGTTCGCCGGCGGGCCGCGTCGCCCCAGCGAACACAATAGCGCTCATCAAGAGGGGCTGAGGGACTGGCCCGATGAAGCCCGGCAACCACCCGCTCGCGGGATGGTGCCAATTCCAGCGGCAGCGTTGCGCTGTCGAGAGATGAGAGGAACGATGGAGAAGCCTCTCGCCATGCGGGCGGCTTTTTTTGTGAGATGGACGAGGAACTACGCACAGTCTGGTGGGAGCCGGGGGCGGTCTGCCTGATCGACCAGCGACGCCTGCCCCACGAGCAGATCACAGTCCGCTGCAGCGAGCTAGGGGCCGTGGCCAGGGCGATCAAGGACATGGTCGTACGCGGCGCGCCGGCGATCGGCTGCACGGCCGCGTATGGGATGGCCCTGGTCGCCGAGCAGGCGGCGATTCTTGCCGGGCCTGATGGCACCTCGCGGGCCATGCTCGAGCAACTGGCCGAGGCGAAGGCCACCCTCGACGCGCAGCGCCCGACGGCCGTCAACCTGGCCTGGGCGACCGGGCGGGTGCTTGCGGCCGCGCGCCGCCT
>CAZKTU010000112.1:7229-12749 GCA_964555675.1 uncultured Oscillochloris sp. | reverse complement strand
AGTTGGCCGCGTACGTGCTGGCCGAGGCTCACGCCATCCTGGCCGAAGACCTGGCCATGTGTCACGCCATCGGCGACCACGGGGCGCCGCTGATCCCCGCGCGGGGCCGGGTGCTGACCCACTGCAACGCGGGCGGGCTGGCCACGGCCGGCTACGGCACGGCCCTCGCGCCAATCCGCACCGCCTTCGGGCAGGGCCGCCCGATCCACGTGCTGGTCGACGAGACGCGCCCCTTCCTGCAGGGCGCGCGCCTGACCGCCTGGGAGCTCAGGCAGGCCGGCATCCCGCTCACCCTGATCACCGACAACATGGCGGGCTTTATGATGCGCCGCGGCGAGGTCGACTGCATCATCGTGGGGGCCGACCGCATTGTCGCCAACGGCGATGTGGCCAACAAGATCGGCACCTACAGCCTGGCCGTGCTGGCGCGGGCCCACAGCATCCCCTTCTATGTGGCGGCGCCCTCGTCGACGATCGACCTGAGCCTGGCCCACGGCGACCTCATCCCGATCGAGGAGCGCCCCGCGTCCGAGGTGACCCACCTGGGCGGGCAGCTGATCGCGCCCGCCGGGGTCGCGGCGGCCCACCCGGCCTTCGACATGACGCCCAACGAGCTGGTCAGCGCGATCATTACCGAGAGCGGCGTGATCTACCCGCCCTTCGCCGATCGGCTGCGGGCCGCCGTCGGCAAGGGGGCGTAGCGAACAATGGCGATGCTCAGCCACGCAGGTCACCACCAGCCGGCCAGGCCCCCCCGCAAGGCCCTGCCGTTTGCGCCGGCCTGCCTGCCCGCCCCCCGTACCGGCGCGCCCCACGTGCGCCAGACGACGAGCCCGAACGGTCTCGCGGCGCTGCCCCAACGCGCGCCCCGCGAGCAGGCCCTGGCCCTGGCGGCGGCGGGCTACCCGGGGCTGAGCTTCGACCACGAGCGGGGGGCCGTGACCAGGGCGGCCGCCGAGCTCGAGCTCGGGCGGGTTGGCCTGGCCTACCTGCGGGCCGAGCGGGGCGCCGGCGCCCCGCCGCCCGAGCAGGGCGCGGCGGTGACCGAGATGCTGCGGCAGCTCGAGCAGAGCCGCGTGCGCGCGGCCCACGCCGAGCTGGCCGGCCCGATCAGCCTGGCCCTGCAGCTCGTCGACGACCAAGAGCGGCCCCTGGCCTATGACCCGGCCCTGCGCGAGGCCCTGGTCCAGCAGGTGACGCTGCGGGCGGCCTGGCTCCACGATCAGATTGCGACCCACCTGGGCGCCGCAGTGGTCTGCCTCGACGAGCCCTTCCTCGACGCCCTCGATTCGCCCTTCTCGCCGATCGACTGGCCCGAAGGGGTCGACCTGCTGGCGCGGGCCCTGGCCGATGCGCCGACGCCGTGCGGGCTCTGCGTCGCCCGTACGCCGAACTGGGCGGCGGTGCTGGCCCTGCCGGCCGACCTGGTCTTCTTCGACGCCTTCGAGCACGGGGCCGGGCTGATCCAGGCGGCCAGCGCCGTGGCCGGCTACCTCGACCGGGGCGGGGCCCTGGGTTGGGGCATCGTGCCGAACGATCCGGCCGCCCTCACTCAAGAGCGGACCGAGACGCTCTCGCGCCGCTTCGAGAGCACCGTCGACTATCTCGCCGTGGCGGGGGGGATAGACCCGGCGCGGATCAGGGCGACGGCCCTGATCAGCACCAGCGGCGGCCTGGCCCACCTGCCGCCGAACCTGGCGGGGCAGGCCGCAGCCCTCTGCGCCGATGTGTCGGCCCACCTGCGGGCCAAGTACCAGCTTACCTAAGGAACGGTAGAGGAGTACGTATCGTGCGGATTGTCGTGACTGGCTCGCTGGCCTTTGACTACATTATGGACTTCCCCGGCTACTTCAAGGACCACATGCTGATGGAGAAGGCGCACATGCTTTCGGTCAGCTTTCTGGTCGACTCGATGCGCAAGATGCGCGGCGGCGTGGCCGGAAACATCGCCTACAACCTGGCCCTGCTCGGCGAGCGCCCGCTGATCGTCGGCGCGGCGGGCCACGACTTCGGCGAGTACCGGGCCTGGCTCGAGGGCCAGGGGGTCGACACGTCGGGCATCAGCCTGATCGCCAACGAGTTCACCTCGTCGTGCTTCATCAACACCGATCGGGCCAACAACCAGATCGTCGCCTTCTACGCCGGGGCCATGGGCCACGACCACAAGAGCAGCCTGGCCGACCGCGGGCTCACCGGCGAGGACCTGGTGCTGATCTCGCCAACCACCCCCGAGGCGATCGAGCGCTACGCCGTCGAGTGCCAGCAGCTCGGCATCCCTTATATCTTCGACCCGGGCAAACAGTCGCCCCGGCTCGAGGCCGAGCATATCATCCTGGGTCTGAAGGGCGCCAGGGTCTTCGTGGGCAATGACTACGAGTTCGGCATGATGGCCCGCAAACTGGCGATCAGCGAAGAGCAGCTGATTGCCAGCACGCCGCTCACGGTCATCACACGCGGCGAGCAGGGCTCGCTGATTTACACCGAGGGCCGCCTGGCCGCCGAGATCCCGACCGCCCCCGTCGCCGAGGTGAAGGACCCCACGGGCGCGGGCGACGCCTACCTGGCCGGCCTGGCCTTCGGCATCGCCCGCGACCTGCCCCTCGAGGTCACGGGGCGCATCGCGGCCCTCGCCGCCGCCTTCGCGATCGAAGAGCGGGGCTGCCAGGAGCATAGCTTCACCCGCGCCGCCTTCGCCGAGCGCTACAGAGCGGCCTTCGGCGCTGACCTGCCCGTGGAGGCCGCCATGGCCGCCGAGGCTCTGTAGCACCGTCCGCGAGTTTATCGAGGGGCGCGGCGCGCCGCGCCTCACCAGCACCAAGTAAGGAGCATAGCACCCCATGACGAAGTCGTTCGACATCAAGGACCCGAGCCTGGCCGAGCAGGGCCGCAAGCGCATGGACTGGGCCGACCAGGAGATGCCCGTGCTGCGCCTGATCAAGGAGCGCTTCGAGAAGGAGCGGCCCCTGGCCGGCATCAGGGTCAGCGCCTGCCTCCACGTCACCACCGAGACCGGCAACCTCATGCGGGCCCTCACGGCCGCCGGCGCCGACGTGGTGCTCTGCGCCTCGAACCCGCTCAGCACCCAGGACGATGTGGCCGCGGCCCTGGTGGCCTACGAGGAGATCCCGGTCTACGCGATCAAGGGCGAGAGCAACGAGGTCTACTTCCAGCATATCAAGGCCGCCCTCGACCACAACCCGCAGATCACCATGGACGACGGCGCCGACCTGGTGAGCGGTATTCTCAAGGACCGGCCCGACCTGATCACGAGCATGCTCGGCTCGACCGAAGAGACCACCACCGGCGTGATCAGGCTCAAGGCCATGGCCGCCGAGGGTGTGCTGCCTTTCCCCGTGATCTCGGTGAACGACAGCGACACCAAGCACATGTTCGACAACCGCTACGGCACCGGCCAGAGCACCCTCGACGGCCTGATCCGCGCCACGAACATCCTCTTCGCGGGCAAGACCTTTGTGGTGGCCGGCTACGGCTGGTGCTCGCGCGGCATCGCCGAGCGGGCCCGCGGCATGGGCGCCAATGTGATCGTGACCGAGATCGACCCGATCAAGGCCCTCGAGGCGGCCATGGACGGCTTCCGGATCATGCCGATGGAGCAGGCCGCGCCCCTGGCCGACTTTGTGGTCACCGCCACGGGTAACAAGCACGTGCTCGACAGCAATGTCTTCGCCGTGCTGAAGGACGGCGCGGTGATCGCCAACAGCGGCCACTTCAACGTCGAGATCAACATCCCCGCCCTCGAGGCGATCACCGCCGAGAAGCGGCAGCCGCGGGCCTTCGTCGACCAGTATATCCTCAACGACGGCCGCAAGATCAACCTGCTCGGCGAGGGCCGCCTGATCAATCTGGCCAGCGCCGAGGGTCACCCCAGCGCCGTGATGGATATGAGCTTCGCCAACCAGGCCCTCGCCGGCGAGTATCTGATGAAGAACCAGGGCAAGCTCGGGGTCGGCGTCCACGCTCTGCCCAAGGAGCTCGACCGCGAGATCGCCGCCCTCAAGCTCCGCGCGATGGGCGTCAATATCGACGTGCTCACCCCCGAGCAGGAGGCCTATCTCCACAGCTGGCAGGAGGGAACGTAAATCTTATGTCAAACACATTCACCAGCTCCCCCCGTTTCTACTTCACCAGCGAGAGTGTGAGCAGCGGGCATCCCGACAAGATGTGCGACCAGATCAGCGACGCGATCCTGGACGCGTTCCTGAGCCACGACCCGCGGGCCCGCGTGGCCTGTGAGACGGCCACCACCACCGGCCTGATCGTGGTGCTGGGCGAGATCACCTACGAGAAGGGCTACATCCCGATCGACGAGATCGTGCGCAAGACGGTCAAGGAGATCGGCTACACCAGCGGCGAGTTCGGCTTCGACGCCGACACCTGCGGCGTGCTGGTGGCCGTGCACGGGCAGTCGCCCGACATCGCCCAGGGCGTCGACAAGGCCCTCGAGGCCCGCAGCGGCCAGATGACCGAGGCCGAGGTCGAGGCCGTGGGCGCCGGCGACCAGGGCATGATGTTCGGCTTCGCCTGCGACGAGACCCCCGAGCTGATGCCCGCGAGCATCGCCCTGGCCCATCGCCTGATCCGGCGGATCGAGAAGGTGCGCAAGGACGGCATCCTGACCTACCTGCGCCCCGACGCCAAGAGCCAGGTGACGGTCGAGTACAGCTACGGCAAGCCCGTGCGCGTCGATACGGTGCTGATCAGCACCCAGCACGCCCCCGAGGCGACCCAGGAGCAGATCCGCGCCGATGTGATCGAGCACGTGATCAAGGCCGAGATCCCCGACGAGTGGCTCGACGCCGAGACCAAGTACTTCGTCAACCCAACCGGCCGCTTCGTGGTCGGCGGCCCCATGGGCGACACCGGGCTGACCGGGCGCAAGATCATCGTCGACACCTACGGCGGCGTGGCCCGCCACGGCGGCGGCGCGTTCTCGGGCAAGGACCCGAGCAAGGTCGACCGCAGCGCCGCCTACGCCACCCGCTGGGTGGCCAAGAATATCGTCGCCGCCGGCCTGGCCAGCCGCGTCGAGCTGCAGGTCAGCTACGCCATCGGCGTGGCGAAGCCGCTCTCGCTGAGCGTCGAGACCTTCGGCACCGGCACCGTGGCCGACGAGGTGATCATCAGGGCCGTGACCGAGGTCTTCGACCTGCGCCCCGGCGCGATCATCCGCGATCTCGACCTGCGCCGCCCGATCTACAAGCAGACGGCGGCGGGCGGGCACTTCGGCCGCACCGACGTCGACCTCCCCTGGGAGCGGCTGGACCGCGTCGAGGCCCTGCGCAAGGCCGCCGGGCTGTAGCCTTCACCTTTCGGCTCCTGAAAAGGCGCGCTGCCTTTGCTACGCTGTCCCTCGTCCGGTAGCAAGCAGCGCGCAATGAAAGGAGTCTCGTGATGGCTATACTGTTCACCCTTCTGTTCGCCGGCGGCGTCGCCCTGATCGCCCTCGTGGTGATCGCCGGCGGCCTCTACGCCCGCTCACAGTCCCGCTAAGGCCCGCCA
>CAZKTU010000112.1:0-7129 GCA_964555675.1 uncultured Oscillochloris sp. | reverse complement strand
GGACGACCCCCTGAGCCTCTTCTTCGAGAAGCCGGTCGGCCCCATCTGACACCAAACCGCCAGCGACGAGCGAGCCACTAACCGGCGGTGGCCAGGCGGCGCACGATCAGCAGCTGGGTGAGGGCGAGGGAGCGGCTGTGCTGGGTCGAGGCGGGGCCGCGGATCTGGCCGAGGGCCGCGAAGTCGAGAGGCCGGGGCAGGCTGAGGCCGTCGCCGATCAGGGCGGCGGCGGCGGCGGCGGTGGCGGGGCTGATGTCGGCCTCGATGACGAGCCGGTCGGCCAAACAGCCATCGTCGTCGGTGATCGCAGGGGCGAGCGCAAGGCCGGGGAGCCCGGCCTCGGCCAGGCTGTCGAGGGCGGGCGCGAGGGCGCCCTGGGAGCCGTTGCGCCTGATGATCAGCTCGACGGCCAGCCGGGTCGGGTCGGCGTCGGGGGCGCCGTGGAAGCGCACGAGCAGGTCGGCCCTGGGGCGCTGCACCACGACGAAGCGGGCCGCGTCGCGCTCGCGGTCGGCCTCGCGGGCGGCGACCTGCTCGGCGCTGTAGCCCCGCTCGCGCACATCGCGCTCGAGGCGCCAGGCCTGGCGCATGGCCTGGTCGGGCTCGAGGTAGACCGTCAGGTCGAACAGCGCGGCCAGGCTCGGCGGGGTCAGGGTGAGCATACCGTAGGCGATCACCAGGCCCGTGGCCGCGACCGTCTCGGGGCCGCGCAGGGTGCCGCTGCGGTGGTCGTAGACCGGCTTGCGGATGCTCCCGCCGGCCCGCAGGGTCGCGAGATGCTCGGCCATCAGCTCGAGGTTATTGGCCGCCGGGTCGGCCGCCGTCAGCCCCTGGGCGACGAGATCGGCCCGCGAGAAGCGGTGGTAGTCGTCGAGGCTGATAGGCGTCACGCCGTTGTGGCCCAGCAGGCGCACAACGCCACGCACCAGGGTTGTCTTGCCCGCGGCGCTGTCGCCAACCAGCCCGAGCATCAGTGGTCGAGTGCCGTCCATACCATTTGGTGTGAATGAGAGCGGATACCCCTCAGGCGCGCGCCTTCCAGTCGGCCAGGAACTGCTCGATGCCCTTGTCGGTGAGCGGGTGGCGCATGGCCTGCTGGAGCACCTTGAACGGGCAGGTGGCGATATCGGCGCCGGCGATGGCCGAATCGATGATATGGCGCGGGCTGCGGATCGAGGCCGAGAGAATCTTGGTGGAGATCTCGGGGTCCTGGCTATAGATGGTGGCGATCTCGCGGATGAGCTGCATACCCTCGACGCCCGTGTCGTCGACGCGGCCGATGAAGGGGCTGATGATGAAGGCCCCGGCGCGGGCGGCCATCAGGGCCTGGCTCGCGTTGAAGCAGAGGGTGACGTTAGTGCGGATGCCGCGCCTAGCGAGTTGGTAGACCGCCTTCAGGCCCTCGGTGGTGCTGGGCACCTTGACGATGACATTGGGGTGCCAGGCCGCGTACTCGATGCCTTCGCTGATCATGCCGTCGGCCTCGAGCGAAATTGTCTCGGCGCTGATCGGGCCATCGACGAGGGTGGCAATCTCGCTGATGGTGGCCTTGAAGTCAGAGCCCTTCTCGCGGGCGATCAGCGTCGGGTTGGTGGTCACCCCGCTGAGCACACCCCAGCTGGCGGCCTCGCGGATCTCGTCGAGGTTCGCCGTATCCAGATAGAGCTGCATCCCCGGTCCTCCTCACAAACGCGCTGACAGCGGTACCGGCGCATTATAGCACAGCGCACTCGCGCGGGGCTGCCTTGACGCGCCCACGGGCAATCGGCTACAATCGGGCGCCAGCACGCATCAGAGGGAGTCGCAATGCCCCAGTTCCTTGTGATTGTCGCCCCGCGCGAGCCCGCCCCGGGCGAGTCCGTCCAGGCGCTCTACCTGCTCGCCGGGCCCGACCTCGCTGATGCCGCCGTGGCGCGCCTGGTCGCCGGCCTGCTCCACGACCCCGTCGTGCAGACCGCCACCTGGCTTCCCCTGACCCGCGCCGCCCTCGCCACAGAGCCGCCGCCCGCCGCAGCCAGCGTGCTCGAGGTCGCCTATAGGCCGGGCGTCACCGATAACGAGGGCGAGAGCATCGTCGCGGGCGCCCGGCGCCTCGGCGAGGCCGCCCTTACGCAGGCCCGCGCCCTGCGCCGCCACCTGCTGCCCGCCGGGGTCAGCCCCGCGGCCCGCGGCGCCGAGTTGGCGATCGACCTCGTCCAGACGACCCTGGCCTACACCCCCGGCCAGAGCCTCGACGAGCGGCTCGCCTTCTACACCGCCCTGATCACCCCCCCCGCCGAGGCCGCCCCGCGGGTCGCCCTCGTCCCGCTGCGGGCCGCCGACGACCAGGAGCTGCTGCGGATCAGCCGCGAGGGCATCCTCGCCCTCGACCTGGCCGAGATGCGGGTCGTGCGCGACTACTTCGCCGGCATCGGCCGCGACCCGACCGACGGCGAGCTCGAGACGATCGCCCAGACCTGGAGCGAGCACTGTAGCCACAAGAGCTTCAAGGCGCGGGTGCGCTACAGCGCAAACACACCGACCAGGGGCGCGGGCGACCTCGGATACGACCCGGCCCTCTACCCCATGCTCGCGATGCTCGAGCAGGGTGAGGCCGAGATCGACAGCCTGATCAAGACGTTTTTGATGGTGGCCACCGAGCGGGTGCTGGCGGCGCGCGGCGACGAGTGGGTGCTGAGCGCCTTCGTCGACAACGCGGGGATTATTGCCTTCAGCGACGGCTACGAGGTCTCGATCAAAGTAGAGACCCACAACCACCCGAGCGCCCTCGAGCCCTTCGGCGGGGCCAACACGGGCGTCGGCGGGGTTATCCGCGACGTACTCGGGGTGAGCGCCGAGCCGATCGCCAACACCGACGTGCTCTGCTTCGGCATGCCCGACACGCCCCCCGAGGAGCTGCTGCCCGGCGTGCTGCACCCGCGCCGCGTCGCCGCGGGCGTGGTGGCGGGCGTGCGCGACTACGGCAACAAGCTCGGCATCCCCACCGTCAACGGGGCCGTGCTCTTCGACCCCGGCTACACGGCCAACCCCCTGGTCTACGCCGGCACGGTGGGGATCGCCCCGCGCGGGCTCCACCCGCGCAATGTGCAGCCCGGCGACGCCGTGGTCGTGCTGGGCGGGCGCACCGGCCGCGACGGCATCCACGGGGCCACCTTCAGCAGCATCGAGCTGACCCACGACACCGCCGCCACGGTCGGCAGCGCCGTACAGATCGGCGACCCGATCACCGAGAAGAAGCTGCTCGACGTGCTGCTGCAGGCCCGCGACCGCCGCCTCTACTCGGCGATCACCGACTGCGGCGCCGGCGGCCTCTCGTCGGCGGTCGGCGAGATGGGCGCCGAGTGCGGCGCCGCGGTCGAGCTCGAGCACGTGCCCCGCAAATACGCCGGCCTGCAGCCCTGGGAGGTCTGGCTCTCAGAGGCCCAGGAGCGCATGGTCCTCGCCGTGCCGCCCGCCGCGCTGCCCGCCTTCCTGGCCCTCTGCGCCGGCGAGGATGTCGAGGCCAGCGTGATCGGCAGCTACACCGACGACGGCAGGCTGCGCGTCACCCATGCCGGGGCGACCGTCGTCGATCTGAAGATGGAGTTCTTGCACGACGGGCGCCCCCAGCGCCTGCTGCTGGCCGCCTGGGCCGGGGGCGACCGAGAGGCGACGGATGCCGCCCCCACGGCGGGCCGCCTGGCCTCCGCGCCCGAGCTGCTGCTGCGCCTGCTCGCCCACCCCAACATCGCCTCGAAGGAGCGCATCGTGCGCACCTACGACCACGAGGTGCGCGGCGCGACGGTGGTCAAGCCGCTGGTGGGCGTCCGCTCGGACGGGCCCGGCGACGCCGCGGTGCTGCAGCCCCTGCCCCACACCCTGGAGGGTCTGGCGATCGGCAACGGGGTGAACCCGAACTACGGCCGCGTCGACCCGTACTGGATGGCCCTGGCCGCCGTCGACGAGGCCCTGCGCAATGTGGTGGCCGTGGGCGGCGACCCCGGGCGCACCGCCATCCTAGACAACTTCTGCTGGGGCGACCCGCGACAGCCCGACCGCATGGCCGGCCTGGTGCGCGCCGCCGCGGGCTGCTACGACGCCGCCGTGGCCTTCGGCACGCCCTTCATCTCGGGCAAGGACAGCCTCAACAACGAGTACCGCGACGCGACGGGGGCCCGCGTGGCCATCCCGCCCACCCTGCTGATCTCGGCCCTGGCCCACGTGCCCGACGTGCGTCGCAGCGTGACGATGGACCTGAAGCAGCCCGGCAGCGCGGTCTATCTGGTCGGCGCCACCAGGGCCGAGCTTGGCGGGAGCCACCTGGCCCTCGTGGCCGAGGGCGCGGCCGCCCTGGCGCCCGATGTGCCCAGGGTCGACCTCGCCGCCGCGAAGGCGAGCTTCGCGGCGCTGCACGGGGCGATCAGGGCGGGCCTGGTGCGGGCCTGCCACGACCTCAGCGAGGGCGGCCTGGCCGTCGCCGCCGCCGAGATGGTGATCGCCGGCGACCTGGGCCTCAGTCTCGACATTGCCGCGGCACTGCCCGCGGGCGCGACCTCGCCCGGGGCCGAGGGCGCCCTGGTCGCCCTCTTCAGCGAGACGCCCAGCCGCTTCCTGGTCGAGGTCGCCCCCGACGATATTGTGGCCTTCGAGGCGGCCCTGGCCGGCGTGGCCCTGGCCCGCGTCGGCGTCGTGATCCCCGAGGCCGAGCTGGCGCTACGGGCCGGCGAGCAGGCCGTCGTGACACTCGGGGCCGCCGCCCTCAGGGGCAGCTGGCAATCGGGCCTAGATGGGATGGAGCTATGAGCGACGGGGCTCTGCTTGACCCCGACGGCTTTGCCGCGGAGATGGAGGCCCGCCTGCGGGCCGAGGACGGCATCGAGGTGCGCGAGCGCGAGGGGCTGAACCTGAAGCTGCGCGTCGGCCAGAGCGAGCTGTCGCTCAGCGTCCACAACTTCTATAACGCCTATGCCCGCCACCCGGGCGAGCTGACCACCGTCGCCGACACCCTGATCCGCTCGCTGCGCAACTACGACGCGGCGCGCACGATCAGCAGCTTCGAGCAGCTGCGCGAGCGCGTCTACCCCATGCTCAAGCCGATCGGCCTGCTGGCGAACCTGCGCGAGCGCAGCCTGCCGCTGATCGTCTACAGGCCCTTCCTGGCCGACCTGATCATCAGCTATGTGATCGAGGAGCCGAGCAGCCTGGCCTATATCAATGAGCAGCACCTCGAGCGCTGGGGCCTGGCCGAGCACGAGCTGCACGAGCAGGCCATGGCCAACCTGCGCCGGCGCACCGCCGAGCGGGGCGAGCACACCACCACCGGCGAGGGCGCCCAGCGCCTGATCATCTTCAACGCCCAGGACGGCTTCGACGCCACACGGCTGCTGCTGCCCGACCTGATCGAGGCCTGGCGCGGCCAGATCCCGGGGTCCATGGTGATCGGCATCCCCAACCGCGACTTCTTGATCATCTTCAGCGACTCCGACCGCACAATCCTCACGGCTGTGGCCCACCAGATCCAGCGCGAGGCCGTCGAGCAGGCCAACGGCCTGACCGATCAGCTCTTCACGATCAAAGGCGGCCAGATCCGCGAATACGAGTGGGAGTAGCCGAACCTATGGAACTCGCAGCGACGCTGCTCCTGATCGTGTGCTACGGGCTGGGGGCCTACCTGGCCTGGGCCCAGCGCACCCCGCTCTACCTCTTCGCCATCCTCGCCGGCCATATCGGGGCCCTGGCCTCGCCCCTCTGGCGCGTGCTCTACGGCGTCAGCTACAACCTCGACCTGCCCACGGTCCAGACGCTGCTCGGGCAGCCGGTGCCGCTGCCGGTGCTGTTGGGCGCGGGGTGGTACTACACCATGCCCGCCCTGGTGGTCTTCTTCCTCTTCACCACCCGCTGGTGGTTCCCCGGCGCCCTGACCGGCGTGCTCACCTACCTGATCTTCCTGCTCTACCACCTGCTGATCGAAACCCTGGGCCTGCGCACGCAGACCTGGGCCTACAACGGCTCGAGCCTGCCCCTGGGCTTCAGCGAGCCGCTGCTCGCCGCGATCATGTCCGGCCTGATCTCGTACGGCCTGCTCTATGTGCTGCTGGCGGTCCACCGCTTCGCCTGGCCGAGCATGCTCTTCGCGGTGCTGCCCTCGGTGCTGCTGATCAGCCTGCTGATCCACGGCCTGCTGGGCGCGCCCCTCTGGCTGGCCCTGCTGCTCGATGGGCAGACCTGGGCCATCGCGGCCGGCCTGGTCACCAGCGTGGGCCTGCTGGCCTGGGCGGGCCAGATTGTCACCGGCGGGATCAGCCGGCTGAGCCACCAGTAGCCGTGCTCACGCCCGAGCTGCTGATCGCGGCCTACAGCCAGGGCATCTTCCCGATGGCCGACGAGGACGGCGCGATCGGCTGGTACGAGCCGGCGATCAGGGCGATCATCCCCCTCGACGGCTTCCGCGTGCCCAGCCGCCTGGCCCGCACCGTGCGCAGCGGGCGCTTCGAGGTGCGCTATAACACGGCCTTCGCCGAAGTGATGCGGGCCTGCGCCAGCCCCGCCCCTGGACGCGAGAGCACCTGGATCGGCGGCGAGATGGTCGCGGCCTACAGCGAGCTGCACCGCCTCGGCCACGCCCACTGCGTCGAGTGCTGGCGCGAGGGCCACATGGTCGGCGGGCTCTACGGGGTCGCCATCGGCGGCCTGTTCGCCGGCGAGAGCATGTTCCACCACGAGCGCGACGCCAGCAAGGTGGCCCTGGTCCACCTGGTCGAGCGGCTGCGCGCCGGCGGCTTCGTGCTGCTCGACTCGCAGTATATCGTCGGCGAGCACATGCTGCAGTTCGGCACGATCGAGATCAGCCGCGCCGAGTACCACCGGCGCCTACGGGCCGCCCTGCGGGTCGAAGCGCGCTTCTAACAACAGGCGCCCAGATAGAGCGGGCCACTTACGGCCCCAGCCCGAAACTACAGCTTCCCGGAAGTGCCTGTCTGGTTGCGACCAACGACGAAAGACCAAAGACCAACCGGTCAGCAGGAGCCCGGCCTTGGTCCTTGGTCACTGGTCTTTGGTCAGAACTGGCAAAGGACTTCTGGCTGGCACATCTAGCCGGCCCTGGGCAGCCAGACGTGGAAGGTCGTTCCCTGGCCGGGGGCGCTCTGCA
>CAZKTU010000111.1:4251-19768 GCA_964555675.1 uncultured Oscillochloris sp. | reverse complement strand
CCAAAGAGGGCGGCTTCCTGGGTATGGGCGGCACCAACATCAGCGCCGACGAGAAGGACGCCCTCGACGCCCTGGCCGCGGCCATCGCGGCTGCCTAGCCTGCCCCGTTCCCTGGCCCAACAAAGAGCTCCTCGCCCAGCGGGCGAGGAGCTCTTGCGTGTGGCGACCCTGATTGGGCTCGAACCAACAACCTTCAGCTCCGGAGGCTGACGCTCTATCCAATTGAGCTACAGGGTCAGGCAGTGGTGAGTATACCCCAAGGGCATAGGGCTGTCAATTGCGGGTATAATGGGCCAAACGCCGCCTTCTGAAACGAAAGCCCCCTATGCGTCTCCTCGGCAGAATCCTGCTCTGGCTGGTGTTGGCCGTCGTCGCCCTGGTGCTGCTGCTGGCCCTCTCGGTTCCCGCCGACGCCCTGCTCGGCCGCGGGCGCGTGGCCGCCCTGACCAACACCGCCATCCCCGGCCCCGCCGGCGAGATCCGCGCCTATGTGGCCCGGCCCGCGACGCCCGGCCCCCACCCGGCGGTGATCATGATCCACGAGTTCTGGGGCCTGCGCGAGGAGATCGTCGGCAAGGCCGACGCGCTGGCCGCCGAGGGCTACGTCGTGGTCGCCCCCGACACCTTCAGGGGCGGCAGCACCGGCTGGATCCCGCGCGCGATCTATCAGACCGCCACCACCCCGCCCGAGCAGGTCAACGCCGATCTCGACGCCGTCTACGCCTGGCTCGCCGCCCAGCCCGATGTGGCCGCCGAGCGGGTCGCGATCATGGGCTTCTGCTACGGCGGGCGCACCTCGCTGCTCTATAGCGTACACAACCCGGCTATCGCCGCCACCGGCATCTTCTACGGCATGGCCGACACCACCCCCGAGCAGCTGTCCGTCCTGGGCGGGCCGGTGCTCGGCATCTTCGGCGGTGCCGACAGCTCCATCCCCCTCGAGGAGGTGCGCGCCCTCGAGGCCAACCTGGCGGCCGCCGGCATACCCCACAGCTTCTCGATCTACGACGGCCAGCCCCACGCCTTCGTCCAGGGCATCGAGCAGATCCGCCAGGGCGGTCCCCAGGGCGAGGCCTGGGCCGAGCTGTTGGCCTTCCTCGACGGTGCCCTCAAAGGCGGCCAGCCCCCCGCCGGCGCGGCCCCGTTCTACCCCACCGCCGACGCGACCACCCTGCTCGGCGCCCTGCACCACCGCTTCGTCTGCGGGATTTGAGCGAGGCGTCAGTCAACCAGCTCGGCCCGTTCGATCTTGGCGACGGCGAACGAGCGCACGTCCTGGCGCAGCTCGCAGAAGGCCCGCAGGAAGACCCCGCTGCGCTCGTGCGAGAGGTAGATCGGGCGGATAATGCGCTCGGTCGGGTCGGGGCTGTTGCGCGAGCGGTAGCTGATGCGCAGCGCGCGGCCCTCGGCCAGGGCGGCGATGATCAGCGCGGGCGCCTCGGGCTCGGGGCCGCCGGGCAGCACGCCCCGCTCGAGGCGCAGGGCGTCGCCCAGGGTCGTCACGCCCAGCTCGCCCATCAGGCCCAACAGGTGGTGGAAGAGACCGCGCAGGGCCAGGACGTCGGACATGGCCCTGTGGGCCGGCGCGGGCAGCTCGAGCTCGGCGGCCAGGGCGCCGAGGCTGTACGAGCTCCGGCGCAGTAGCCGCCGCGCCAGGGGCAGCGTGTCGAGC
Source organism: uncultured Oscillochloris sp. (assembly GCA_964555675.1). GTDB lineage: Bacteria > Chloroflexota > Chloroflexia > Chloroflexales > Chloroflexaceae > CAIWXH01. Next base: position 18,096 of record CAZKTU010000111.1, on the reverse strand, counting down.
GCGGGCCAGGCGAGCGGCGGGCGGCCCAGCCTCCCCAGCTCGGCGCTGAGGAAGGCCAGGTCGAAGGCCAGGTTGTGGCCGACGAGCACCGCCCCCGCGGCCATGGCCTCGATGGCCGGGGCCACGGCGGCGAAGGGCGGCGCCTCGGCCAGGGCCGCGTCATTTAGATGGTTGACCGCCGCCGCCCGCGGGTCGAGCGGCCGGCCCGGGTCTACCAGGCAGTCGAGCCGGGCTTCCTCCACGCCGCCCCGCTCGCGCAGCAGCCCGACCTCGCAGACCCTGTGGCCGGCCGCCAGCTCGAGGCCCGTCGTCTCGAGGTCGAGGTAGAGCAGCGGGATCGCCTCGAGGGGCGTGTCGAGGGGCGGCATCAGGGCGCCACCGGCACGGCCGCCGCGACCTCCTCGGGGATGCCCAGTAGCTCGGCTGGGGCCCAGCCAGTGATGTCGCGCACATTAGTCACCTGGTACCAGTCGCCGGCGGCGGTGCGCTGCAACAGCAGCACCACCTCGTCCTGGTTGACCCGGTCGACCTCGGTGCTGCTCGCGTCCGCCTGCTCGTAGATCGGGCCGGTGACGAAGACGGTGACGACGTTGGCGACCGGCACTGCGGCGTCGGCCGGCACGCTGAGCAGGCTCGTCGAGACCCAGCCCAGCTCGTCGCGCACCGTGCGCACGCGATACCACTCGCCGTTGGGGGTGCGCTCGATCAGCTGCACCTGCTCGCCCGCGTTGACCCCGCCGATCACATTGTCGGCCGTACGGATGGGCAGGCGGCGCACGTTGCCGCCGTTGCTGACGGTGGCGGCCGGCCCCTCGGGCAGGGTGGGCGCCGCCGTGGCCGTCGGCTCGGGCGTGGCCGCGGGGTCGGCCGCAGTGGGCGCGACGGCCGTGACTGTGGGGATGGGGGTCGCGGTGGCCGGGGCGGCGGCGGCCTGGCGGCCGAAGAAGGTGTCGGCGATGCTGCTGATCGAGGGGATGATCAGCTCGGTCTCGCCGCTGACGCTGCCGTCGGGGCCGCGGGCGATCACCGTGTAGCGGCGGCCCTCTGTGGGCGTGGGCGCGCCCTCGGCCCGCTGCACCTGGAACTCGGCCCGGTTGCGGCGCACCGTGCCGACCGCCTGCTCGGGGTTGAGCCACGGGAAGGGTGCGCCGTCCTCGAGCATCTCGGCGGTCACGCTATCGCCTTCGGCCAGGCCGGTGGTCACCACATTGATATCGATCGTCAGGGGCTCGGCGCGGATCACGGCCGCGTCTTCGACCGTCAGACTCACCGCCACGAGGGTCGGCGCGGCCACAGGGGGCTCGCCCGAGGGCAGCAGCGTCAGCACCAGGGCCAGCAGGCCCAGGATCGCCAGCAGCGGCACCAGCACCGCCAGGATCTTGCCGGCCAGCGAGAGGCGCGCGAAGCGGTCGCGCCAGCCCCGCGGCTCCTCGTCGAGGGGGAGCGAGGTGTAGTCGACCGGGCCGTCGAGGCTGGGGGCGATGCTCTCGCTCGGGGGAGCCTGGCGGTTGCGCAGCCGCCGGGCCAGGAAGACGATCCCCACCAGGGCGAGGATTACCGCGATGATCAGGCCGATGACGATCGGCTGCTGCAGGTTGCTGAGCAAGTCTTGCATGCGTGTTCTTTGTTTCTGTTCAGATCGCCCGTGGCCGGGTCGCACCTCCCCCTATCATATGACAATGGGCCCGGTTCTGCAAGATAGGGCCGCGCCCGCGCCGCGGCGAGTGTAACCGATTTAACCTCCTCCTGAAGCCCCTTTTGGGGCCGGGGCCCTGTGGTATAATCCGATCATCGTTCGCGCTGTGACAGGCAAGAGGACCCGATGAGCGCTCATCCATCCAATCGGCTGACCCTCACTCCGGCCTGGCATTGGTGCGGCCTCCTCCTCCACGCCCGCGGGTTTATGGCGGCGCGCCGCCACACCTTCTAACCTCTCCCTCGCGCCCGCCCAAAGCCTGACTAGTACCGCACTACTGGAGGTTTCAATGCCTGAGCATATCCTCGTGGCCGTCGCCTGGCCATACGCCAACGGTCCACGCCATATCGGGCACGTCGCCGGCTTCGGCGTGCCCTCCGATATCTTCGCCCGCTTCCACCGCCTGAAGGGCAACCATGTGCTCATGGTCTCGGGCACCGATGAGCATGGCACCCCGATCACCATCGCCGCCGATAACGAGGGCCTCACCCCGCGCCAGGTGGCCGACCGCTATAACCGGGTGATCGGCGACGACCTGTACAACCTGGGCCTGAGCTACGATACCTTCACCCGCACCACTACCCTCAACCACGCCCGCGTCACCCAGGATATCTTCAAGACCCTCTACGAGAAGGGCTATATTGTCCGTAAGGAGGCCCTGGGCGCCTTTTCGGCCAGCACCGGGCGCACCCTGCCCGACCGCTACATCGAGGGCACCTGCCCGATCTGCAGCTTCGGCGAGGCCCGCGGCGACCAGTGCGACAACTGCGGCAACCAGCTCGACCCCGTCGATCTGATCAACCCGCGCTCGAAGATCGACGGCCAGCCCCCGGTCTTCAGAGAGACCGAGCACTTCTTCCTCGATCTGCCGGTCTTCGCCGAGCGCCTGCAGCGCTGGATCGAGCGGCAGGACCACTGGCGCCCCAATGTGCGCAGCTTCTCGCTCAACTTCATCAAGGAGCTCAAGCCGCGCGCGATCACCCGCGACCTCGAGTGGGGCGTGCCCATCCCCCTGCCCGAGTACGAGCACCGCGACGATAAGAAGATCTACGTCTGGTTCGACGCCGTGATCGGCTATCTCTCGGCCAGCATCGAGTGGGCCCAGAACCGCGGCACGCCCGACGCCTGGCGCGACTGGTGGCAGAACCGCGAGGCCCGCCACTTCTACTTCATGGGCAAGGATAACATCGTCTTCCACACGGTGATCTGGCCCAGCCAGCTGATCGGCACCTTCAGCGACGGCCACTACGCCGGCAGCGCCCGCGGCGCCTTCGCCGAGGTGCCCCTGCAGCTGCCCTACAATGTGGTCAGCAGCGAGTTCCTGACCATGGAGGGCAAGAAGTTCAGCAGCAGCCGCGGGATCGTGATCTATGTCAACGAGTTCCTCAGCCGCTACGACCCCGACCCGCTGCGCTACTTCTTGACCATCGCCGGCCCCGAGAACCAGGATACCGACTTCACCTGGGCCGAGTTCGTGCGCCGCAACAACGACGAGCTGGTCGCGACCTGGGGCAACCTGGTCAATCGCACCCTGACCAACGTCTACAAGAACTTCGGCGCGGTGCCGCCCGCCGGCGCGCTGACCGCCGCCGACCAGGCTGTGCTCGCCGAGGTCGAGGGCGGCTTCGGCCCGATCGGCGAGCTGCTCGCCGCCGCGCGCTTCAAGGCGGCCCTCACCGAGACTATGCGCCTGGCCGCCCTGGTCAACAGCTACCTCAGCGAGCACGAGCCCTGGAAGGTGATCAAGCTCGACCGCGACCGCGCCGCGACGATCTGGCACGTCGCTCTGCGCTGTGTCGATAGCCTCAAGCTGCTCTTCACGCCCTTCCTGCCCTTCACCTGCCAGCGCCTCCACGAGTTCCTCGGCTACGACGGCTATATCGCCGGGCCGCTCGAGTTCAAGGAGTATACCGAAGAGGACGGCCAGAGCCATCGCGTGCTCACCGGCGACTACGCCGGCTGGGTCGGGCGCTGGGCCACGCCGCAGCTGCCCGTCGGCCAGGCCCTGCGCGAGCCGAAGCCCCTCTTCAAGAAGCTCGACGAGCAGGTCGTCGCCGACGAGTTGGCCCGCCTCGGGGCCAGCTAGGCCTTCGCCCTCCGGCGGATACACGACGAGCGCCGGCCCCACATGGGACCGGCGCTAAACTTCCCCTCAGCACAACCCCTGTGGTGAGCCTCTAATCTGCGGCCGTGGCCGAGGTGTTCAGGCGCGCCTCGCCGCGCTGCCAGGGGACGCCCACGTAGCGGAGCAGGTAGTAGTCGAGGCCGTAGTAGCCGGCGACCTTCCAGGCCAGAACCAGGAGCACCGCCAAGGCGAAGAGCAGGCCGTTGGTGCTGGCCGAGCCGGCCATGATAAAGTTCCAGTTCATGAACCCGCCGAAGAAGGCGGCGATGCCGACGAAGGCGCCGACGATCAGGGCCACGCCAATCAGGAACTCGCCGTAGGCCACCAGCTTGGCGAACCAGGTGTACGACTCGGTGTCGAGCAGGAACTGCAGGAAGCTGCGGTACCAGTCAAATGAGATCGGGGGGCGGCCGGTCTCGGGGATCTTCACCGCGTTCATCCAGTAGCCCTTGAGGGCCTCGCCCGAGACGACCCACTTCGCGTCCTCGATCTTGTGCAGACCTGCCTGCACCCACTGCCAGCCCAGGTAGCTGCGGATGATCAGGAACAGCCAGGCGAACTTCGTGGTGTTGAAGAGGATCTGGGCGAATGGCGGGTCCTGGATGGTGATGTGTCCCTGCTCGACAATGTTCCTGGTTGCCACGGGAGCCTCCTGAAACCTCATCCGGCGCGTCGCTCGCACCGGTACATTCCTTGTGTTAACAATAGCAAGTATGCTTGGCCCTATGGGGGGTAGACCGGCAACAGGGGGTTATGCCTTATGACCCCGCCCGCAACTTGAGGCCCGCGCGGGTTGAGGTTCTGTAACAGAATATCGCACGCTCTCCCACTCGTCGGGGTGATCGTGCGCTGAGGGGGTATTTCCTCCCCACTTTGTTGCTGTTCCAGGCGTTTCAAGGCGCTAATTTCCCCACTGGACCTAGCACCGGGTGCGATCAAGGGCCTCATGATTCTGCTTTGGCGGCAGGTTGTCAGGTGCTGATCTTTGCGCCTAGGGCCTCGGCTCGGAAAACATGGTCGTGGTGGATGTACAAACCGCATAACTGCTGCTATACTCCACGTTACTGATCGATCGCGCCTGCGTGGCGCTCTAGTGCGCCAGACGCCCCTCGAAACGCCCGGCAGGGCGATGAGCCATGTAGGTTGGGTGCATAAACTGCTCGCTCTTGCACACCACCGTTGGATTTCTCTGTATTTTGGAGGAGGTTTTATGAAGGTCGCCCGCGCCGCCCTCGCGCTCCTCGCCGCACTTGTGCTGCTGGTTATGCCTGGCCTGGTCAGCGCTCAGACCACCGCCGCGGTCTCTGGCACGATCACCTACCGCGATCGGGTCGCCACGCCGGCCAATGCGGTCGTGACCGTGCAGATTGCCGAGGTGCCCACCGCCGGCCGGCCCGGCCAGGTGATCTCCGAGCAGCGCTTCACCACCAATGGCGCACAGCCGCCCTTCCGCTACAGCATCACCTATGATCCTGCCCGCATCGACGCCGCCAAGCAGTACACGGTGCAGTCGAACATCAGCGTCAACGGCCAGGTGCGCTATACGACCAACTCGGTGGTCCGCGTGATCACCGGCGGCGCACCCGTCACCGATGTCAACCTCGTCCTCGTCGCCACCACGCGCCTGCCCAACACCAGCGGCGGCGCCACGCCCCTGCTGATCGCCGGCATGGCCCTGCTCGCCGCTGTGGCCGTCTTTACCCTCCGCCGGGCCGTCAACTCCCGCGCCCGCGCCTCCGCCTGAGGCCCCTCTCCACGCCCCTCACCTCCCGCAGCGCGAGGTGAGGGGCGCGGTGACCAGCCGCGCCTCCTCTCTCATGACCATGCGACTATGGCATAGCCTTCGGCGCCTCGGGCTCGTCGCCCCGACGCTGGTTTTGCTCGCTTGCCTGCTCCTTGGGGGCAGGGGCGTCGCCGCACCTCCCTCCCAGCTCGCCGCCCCCGCCTGCTTCCCCGAGACCGGGTACTGCACCGGCGGGCGGATCCGCGAGGTCTGGGAGCGCGGGGGTGGCCTGATGGTCTTTGGCTTCCCGATCACCTCGCTCCAGGAGGAGATCCTTGAGGGCCGCCCGGTGAAGGTCCAGTGGTTCGAGCGGGCGCGCCTCGAGCTGCACCCGGAAAACCCCTACCCCTACGATGTGCTCGTCGGCCGCGTCGGCGCCGATCTCATGGGCAAAGGTCCCGGCCCCAGGCCCGTGGCCCTGACCGCCATCCCCGGCGACTGCCGCGCCTTCGCCGAGACCGGCCAGCAGATCTGCGGCGACTTCCTCGCCTCGTGGCTCTATGGCGGCCTCGACCTCGACGGCGACCCCGCCCTCACCGACAGCGAGAGCCTGGCCCTCTATGGTCTGCCCCTCACGGCGGCCCGCACCGAGCGCCTCGCCGACGGTCGGACCTATGTCGTCCAGTGGTTCGAGCGGGCCCGCTTCGAGCTGCACCCCCAGCCCGATGGGGGCAGCCTGGTCCTGCGCGGTCTCCTCGGGCGCGAGTTGACCCCCGTCGCCGTCGATCCGCCCGGCACGCCCTGGGTCGACCCGACGCAGCCGCCGCCGCCCGTCTATGCGCCGCCGCCGCCGCCCCCGCCCGTCGCCGCGTTGCCCCCGCAGGCCCCCGCGCGCCTGGTGATCGGGGCGATCGGCCTCGATGCGCGCGCGGTGCCGGTTGGTCTCGACGAGGCCGGCCAGTTCGTCGTCCCCGACCACGATGTGGGCTGGTACATGGGCAGCGCCTCGCCCGGCCAGGGCGAGAATATCGTCTTCTGGGGGCACGTGCTGCCCTTCTTCTCGGCGCCCGGCATCCCCCCGCCCTTCGCTCGTATGAAAGAGCTTGCCCCGGGGGCCGCCGTGACCCTGATCGATGCCGCGGGGCAGACCCACGCCTATGTGGTCGTGCAGCAGGTGCGCGTCACGCCCGACCAGGTCGAGTATGTACTCAACCAGGGGCGCGAACTTGTCACCATGGTGTCATGTATCGGCGACGGTGTGTACGCCGGCGGCGGAATTGTCGATTATACTGAGCGCCTGATCACCATCGCCGAACCCGTCAGACCGTAGGCCTACCTGAGACTGTACGCCACGGTGGGAGGGCCAGGGCCCTCCCTTTTTTGCCCGTCTAGCAATGGAGCTGAAGATGCACACACCCCGGCACCCCTTACGTCGGCTCGCCCTGATCCTGCTCGCTCTGGCGAGCCTCGGCGCCCTCAGTGGCGTCCAGGCCCTCAGCGCTCAGCCCGAGGGCGAGCTCGCCCAGAACCGTGTCACCGGCAGGCGCCTGTATCTGCCGGTCCTGATCAATGGTCAGCAGGCGACTATCCCGCCCGCCAATATCGACGTCGATCTGTCGATCCGGCCGGTGCCGCAGTCGCAGGTGCAGGTCGGCAGCGTGCTCTCGGTCGAGTACCGCTTCCAGAACCGGTCCGCCACCGGTACTACCGCTCGCTTTAGCCTCTTCTACCCTCAGCGCCTGATCAATTTCGACCGGCTCGATGCGCCGAATGATCGGCTGATCTCGCAGGATAGTACCAGGGTGGTGGTCGAGGTGCGCAATGTGGCCGGGGGCCAGACGCGCAGCGGTCGGATCAACTTCAATGTCCGCAGCAACGCGGCGATCGGCTCGCGGATCGGCCTCTACGCCGAGTACACCTGCCGCGCCGGGGTGAACTGCCAGTCGAACTTCGCCGAGGTCGAGGTGATCCGCGGCGGCGACGAGGGCTGCAGCGGCTGCTCCTATACCATGAGCGTCTCGCCCGACCGCGGTTCGCCCGGGACCACCCATACCTTCAGCGGCTCGCGCTTCCGCCCCGGCGAGAGCTTTGTCACCTGGCTCAATACGCCCAGCGGCGTCCAGGGCCTCAGTATTACCGGCAGGGCTGACAGCAGCGGCAACATCCGCTTCAGCTTCGCTACTGGCGGGCTTGGGGCCGGCTTCTACAGCATGGTCGCCCACGGCCAGAGCAGCAACATCCAGAATGTGGCTCCCTTTATCGTGCAGGTCAATGGGCAGCCCGGCTCGCTGACCCTCGCTCAGGCCCAGGCCCTGGCCCGCTCGGCCCCGACCGCGGCCCGCCCCGCCCTGAGTGTGGCGGCGGCGCCCGCTCAGAGTGAGGGCGACGGCGGGATCAGCGGCAAGCTCGTCGACGGGGCCGGCGCGGCAGTTGCCGGCGCGCTGGTCGAGGTTGTCAACGCCGACGGCGATCTGCTCGCCGTCGCCACCAGCAACGCCAGCGGGGCCTACCTCGTGCCCACCGGCCTCGCGACCGGCCTGTATACGGTGACCGCGAAGCCCGCGAGCAATCCGGCCCTGGCGCTTCTGGGCGAGGTGAGCGTCGGCGCGATCAGCGTCACCGCGCCCGAGCTCACTAGCGGCGTGAATCTGACCCTGCCCGCCGCGGGCGGCCTGGCCGGCACGGTCACCGCCGAGGGCGCGGCCGTCGCCGGCGTGCGCGTCACCGTCCTCGACGGCGCCAACAATGTCCTGGCCGGCGACTTCACCGATGCGACCGGCACCTACACGGTCAGCAACCTGCCCGCCGGCAGCTACAGCCTGGCCTTCGATCCCCAGGCCACGGCCCGGGCCGGAATCTACGCCGAAGGCCTGGTCGCCGGCCAGACGGTTACGGCCGGGCAGGTCACCACGGTGGCGCCCTTCGCCCTGACGGCCTCGACCAGCACCGGCGTGATCGCCGGCAAGGTCAGCGACGCGACCTCGACGGCCGGCATCGAAGAGGTGCTGGTGGTGATCACCAGGGCCGGCCAGGCCAATGGCGACACCTTCGTCAGCATCGCCGAGACGGCGGCCGACGGCACCTACACCAGCGACCCGCTGCCCCCCGATAACTACTCGCTGCAGTTCGTGACCCTCTTCTCCGACGTCGTGACCACCACGCGCTATATCGGCGAGTTCTACAACGACGCGGCCACCTTCGCCGAGGCCGACGCGGTGACCGTAACCGCCGGCGCGACGACGACCGCCGACGCCGGGCTGGCCGCCGGCGGCAGCATCGCCGGCACCGTCACGGGCAGCGGCGCAGGCGCCCTGGCCGAGGTGGTCGTGCTGGCCTTCGACGCCAATGGCGTGGTGCGCGGCTACGACAGCAGCGACGCGACCGGGGCCTACAGCCTGGCCGGCCTGCGCCCGGGCGACTACACCGTCGAGTTCGTCGCCGGCCTGTCGCCCAATAGCGCCACCAGGGCCTACTACGATGCCTTCTACGACACCACGCCCCTGACGCCCGACGCCACTCCGGTGACGGTCGGTGCGGGCGCAGCCGTCACCGGCATCGACGTGACGCTGAGCCCGGGTGCGCAGATCGTCGGCACGGTCAGCGCCGGCGACAGCGGCGCGCCCCTCGCCGAGGTGATCGTGGCCTTTATCGAGGAGCCTGTGGGCGGCGAGGCCAGCCTGGCGGGCCTCGACCTGACCGACGCGAACGGCCAGTACAGCTCGCCGGCCCTGGCCCCGGGCCGCTACAAGGTCCTCTATACCACCATCCTCTCGCCCAACGCCGTCTCGCGCAGCTACCAGGACGAGTTCCTCAACAACGCGGCCACCCTGGCCGAGGCGACCGCGGTGACGGTGGGCAAGGCTCTGGCGCCGATCACCTTTAACGTCGAGCTGAGCCCCGGCGGCACGGTGAGCGGGCGGGTCAGCGCCCTCGACAGCGAGGCGGGCCTGGGTGGCGTCTTCGTCGTGGCCCGTGTGGGCGGTAACATCGTCGGCGGCACGATCACCGACGAGGCCGGCGCCTACAGCATCGAGGGTCTGCCGGCGGGCACGGTCAACCTCAGCTTCGACCCCGACTTCTCGTCTGATCCGATCACCCGCAGCTACACCGACAACACCCTCGACGTCAGCGTCACGATTGGCGTCGAGGCGGACGGGGACGTGGTGCTGACGCCGGAGCCATAGGCAGAGCCGGCTCGCCCCCGCCGCCTAGGTGGCGGGGGCGAGCCGGGAAAAGCAGAACGCCCCCGCCATTGAGGCGGGGGCGTTTCGTTTGGGTCAGGCGCCGGCGGGCAGTTAGTCGAGGTAGCCGCGCAGCTTCTTGCCGAGGTGGGGGTGGCGCAGCTTGCGCAGGGCCACGGCCTCGATCTGGCGGATGCGCTCGCGGGTGATCCCGAACTCGACGCCGACCTCCTCGAGGGTGCGGTAGCGCCCGTCCTTGAGGCCGTAGCGCAGCTGGATGATCTTGCGCTCGCGCTCGGGGAGCTTCTGCAGCACCTCTTCGATCTGCTCGCGCAGCATCGAGGCGGCGGCGGCCTCGGAGGGGGTCGAGATACGGTCGTCCTCGATGAAGTCACCCATGCGGCCCTCGCCCTCCTGGCCGACCGGCATCTCGAGCGAGAGCGGGTGCATGCTGGCCTCGAGGGTGCGGCGGACCTTGCCCGCCGAGATGCCCATGGCCTCGGCAATCTCCTCGGGGGTGGGCTCGCGCTGCATCGACTGCTGCAGCTTGTGGCTGGTGCGCTTGACCTGGCTGATCGCCTCGCCCATATGGACCGGGAGCCTGATCGTGCGGCTCTGGTCGGCGATGGCGCGGGTGATCGCCTGGCGGATCCACCAGGTGGCGTAGGTCGAGAACTTGTGACCCTTGGTGTAGTCGAACTTCTCGACCGCGCGCATCAGGCCGATATTGCCCTCCTGGACCAGATCCATCATGGTCAGGCCGTAGGAGGTGTACTTCTTGGCGATCGAGACCACCAGGCGCAAATTCGCCTGGATGAGGTGCTGGCGGGCGTCCTGGCCCTGGGCGAAGGCCCGCTCGAGCATCAGGCGCTCGCGCCCGGTCTCATACTCCTCGCGCTCGAGGCGCCCCTTGGCGGCGTCGCCGCTCTCCATCGCCTTGGCGAGGTTGACCTCCTGCTCGGCGGTGAGCAGCGGAACCTGGCCGATCTCCTGAAGGTACATCCGCACAGGGTCGTCAAAGGCGATGTCGGCGAGATCGGGGATTTCGGTGAGGGACTCCTCGTCGGCCGTGCCGGGGTTCTGCTCGAGCTCGGCGGCCGACTCGACCACCTTGATCCCCTCGGCGTGCAGGCTGGCATAGAGCTGATCGACCTCAGCGACGTTCAGCTCTGGCTGGGGGTAGGCCTCAAGGATATCACCATAGGTGAGATAGCCGCGCACGCGCGCCATCTCGAGTAACTGCTCGCTCATCGGCCCCGACTCCTGTGTGGATAGCTCGTTCTGCGTTACCATCCTCGTCCTCAGGAAGGCCTGACACCGCCAATCGCCGCAGGGGAGAAGGGGGCTACGTGTATTAACATAATACACGCACTGTCAAGCCTTTCCTGTCTTCCTTGTTGATTGCTATGGGCTCTGCTTCGCGGGATCGGCTGCCGCCGCCACCCCCGCCTACGACGCCCGCTCGTAGCTACTCTAGAGAAGTAAGGGGGCCGGAGCGGAAATAATCTCCCGCTCTGGCCCCTCGTGCCGGCTGTGATGCCGTGTGGCACAAAGATAGGGTTGGAGCGTGTGCCACTCAAACCCCATCAGATTACACATTGGAGGGACGCGGTCTTGGCACCCCATTCACTTTGCCGGTTGCTACTATAGCATTATGCAATGGTTAAAGTCAACCCCTTTTTTCTAAAGATCTTGGCTCGCTCACGAGATTGTCAGTCGCGGTATAACTCCACCTTTGCGCCGGGCGCGCAGCGGAAATTGAGGGTACAATGCCCAGGAGCGCGCCCTGCGCCCCGCCGCACCGAGGAGGACCTATGCACCTGACGATCGACGTCTGGTCGGATTTTGTCTGACCGTACTGCTTCCTTGTAGCCTCCAGTTTGGACAGGCTTCGCCAAGAGCACAACCTCGCCATCCGCTGGCGCTCGTTCGAGCTGCGCCCCAGCGGCAGCCCGCCTATGCCCCCCGAGTTCCGCCGCCGCATCGAGGCCGCCCGCCCGCAGCTCTACGCCACGGCCCGCGACCAGTATGGCCTCGAGCTCAACTCGGGCCCCCTCGGCATCGATAGCCGCCCCGCGCTGATTGGCGCCAAGTACGCCGAGGCCCAGGGAGTGGGCGAGGCCTACCACGCGGCCGTCTTCGGCGCCTACTGGCAGCAGGCCGCCGATATCAGCGACTTGCAGCTGCTGGCCGACCTCGCCGTGGGCCTCGGCCTCGACCGCGAGGCCTTCCTGGCCGCCCTCGCCGCCGGCGAGTATAACGCGGCCGTCGACGCCGACATCGCCCAGGCCCAGACCTACAGCCTCAGCGGCGTGCCCGCCCTGATCTTCGCCGAGAAGTACCTGGTCGTCGGCGCTCAGCCCTACCCGGTGCTGCGTCAGGCCGTCACCCAGGTGCTGGCCGAGCTCGAGGAGAAATAGCCATGACCCTGCTCCCCGCGCAGCGGGAGTTTCTCGCAGCCCCCCATTACGCCGTCGTGGCGACCCTCAACGCCGACGGCAGCATCCAGCAGACGGTGGTCTGGTATCTGCTCGAGGGCGACGAGATCCGCTTCGGCGTCGGCGCGAACGCGGTGAAGGTCGCCAATCTGCGCCGCACCCCCACGATCAGCATCACGATCGAGGACGGTATCCGCTACCTGACGCTCAGTGGCAGCGCCGTCGTCGAGCCTGTCGACCCCGAGCTGCGCCTGCGCATGGCCGTGCGCTACCTCGGGGCCGAGAAGGCCGCCGAATGGATCACCCGCCGCCCCGACGCCCCCCGCGCCAGCGTCCGCATGACCATCAAGCGGGCCTACGGCCAGGGTCTGTAGATCCGCCCAGGGCTCCTCATGGGGCCCGCGCAAAGAGGCAGCGCCTATGGATGACCCCGCTGAGCTTGCTGCGACAGTATTGGCTCGCTGCGCCACCCTCGGCGCGATCAGCGAGGAGGAGGGCCGCCTGACGCGGCCCTCCTACACGCCCGCTCTGCGCCACGCCCACACTCTGGTCGGGGCCTGGATGGCCGAGGCCGGCATGCTGGTCTACGAAGACGCCGCCGGCAACCTCGTGGGCAGCTACCCGGCCGACCGCTCGGCCGCCCAGACCCTGATCATCGGCTCGCACCTCGATACGGTGCGCGACGCGGGCCGCTACGACGGCATCCTCGGCGTTATGGTCGGCATCGCCGCCGTCGAGGCCCTGCACCGCCAGGGCCGGCGCCTGCCCTTCGCCGTCGAGGTGATCGCCTTCGCCGACGAGGAGGGCCTGCGCTTCGGGGCCTCGTTCCTGGGCAGCCGGGCCCTCGCGGGCACCTTCGACCCGGCCCTCCTGGCCCTGCGCGACGCCGAGGGCGTCACCCTCGCCGAGGCCATGCTGGCCTTCGGGGCCGACCCCGAGCTCATCCCCCGCGACGCGCGCCGCCCCGCCGACCTGCTCGCCTACCTCGAGGTCCATATCGAGCAGGGTCCCCGGCTCGAGGCCCGCGGCCTCCCCCTTGGTGTGGTCAGCGCCGTCGCCGGCGCCAACCGGCTCACCGTCAGCCTGCTCGGCACCGCGGGCCACGCCGGCACCGTGCCGATGGATCTGCGCCGCGACGCCCTCTGCGCCGCCGCCGAGATCATCCTCGCCGCCGAGGGTGTCGCTCGCGCTACGCCCGGCCTCGTGGCCACGGTCGGCCAGATCAGCGCCCTGCCCGGCGCCGGCAACGTGATCCCCGGGGCCGCCACCCTCAGCCTCGACGTGCGCCACCAGGACGACGGCGCCCGCCGCCAGGCCCTGGCCGAGCTGCGCGCCCGCGCTCAGTCCGCCGCCGCCTCGCGCGGCGTCTCGCTGGTCTGGGACGAGCCCGAGGGTCGCCCCGCCGTCCCCCTCTCGCCCGGCCTGCGCGAGCGCATCGCCCTCGCCATCGCCGCCGCCGGCTACGCGCCCTTCGAGCTGCCCAGCGGCGCCGGTCACGACGCCGCGATTATGGCCGGGATCGTCGAGTCGGCCATGCTCTTCGTGCGCTGCAAGGGCGGCATCAGCCATAACCCCGCCGAGGCGGTGGAAGCCGCCGATGTGGCCGCCGCACTTGTGGCTCTGGGACATCTGCTGGACGACCTGGCGGCAAGGCCGCTCATGGCCCGCTAGGAGGCTGGCCT
>CAZKTU010000111.1:0-4151 GCA_964555675.1 uncultured Oscillochloris sp. | reverse complement strand
AGGAGCTCTATGCCTCGTTATGACCTGCGCATTACCGGCGCTACACTCGTCACCCCCGAGGGGCTCGTTGCCGCCGACCTGGCGATCGCCGACGGGCTGATCGCTGCGCTCGCCCCCGAGCTCGCCGATCCCGCCGCCGAGACCATCGACGCCTCCGGCCTGCTGATCTTGCCCGCCCTGATCGACGCCCACGTCCACTTCAACGAGCCCGGGCGGACCGCCTGGGAGGGCTGGGCCACGGGCAGCGCGGCCCTCGCCGCGGGCGGGGGCGCCGTCTGTCTCGAGATGCCGCTCAACGCCAGCCCGCCCACCCTCGACGCGGCCAGCTTCGCCCTCAAACGGGCCGCCGCCGAGGCCGCCTCCCTGGTCGACTTCGCCCTCTGGGGCGGCCTCACCCCGACCAACGTCGACCGCCTCGACGAGCTCGCCGCCTGTGGCGTGGTGGGCTTCAAGGCCTTTATGTCGGCCAGCGGCACCACCGACTTCGTCGCCGCCGACGATCTGACCCTCTACGAGGGCATGGTGGCGGCCGCCCGCCTCGGCTTGCCCGTGGCCGTACACGCCGAGAGCGACTCGATGACCGCGGCCCTCGCCGCCCGCGCCGTGGCCGCCGGACGCGTGGGCGTGGCCGACTATCTGGCCTCGCGCCCCCTGCTCGCCGAGCTCGAGGCCATCCAGCGGGCCATCCTGCTCGCCGCCGAGGCCGGCTGCCGCCTCCATATCGTCCATATCAGCAGCGGGCGCGGCGTCGCTCTCGTCGCCGAGGCCCGCGCCCGTGGGCTCGACGTGAGCTGCGAGACGTGCCCGCACTACCTGGCCTTCACCGAGGAGGATGTCGTGCGCATCGGCGCGGCCGCCAAGTGCGCCCCGCCGATCAGGGATCACGCCACCCGCGCCGAGCTGTGGGCGCGCCTAATGGCCGGCGAGATCGACCTGCTCGCCTCGGACCATTCGCCCGCGCCGCCCGAGCTGAAGCGCTGGACGCCGCCCGACTCGTTCTTCGCCACCTGGGGCGGCATCGCCGGCGTCCAGTCAACCCTCGAGTTGCTGCTGAGCGAGGGCCACCACGGGCGCGGCCTCGCCCTCGCCGCGATCGCCCGCCTGACCGCCGGGGCCGTGGCCGAGCGCTTCGCCCTCGCCGGGAAAGGCGCCCTCGCGCCCGGCTACGACGCCGATCTGGCCCTGGTCGACCTGGGCGCGAACTGGACTCTGGGCCGGGACGACCTGCACGACCGGCACCGCCTCAGCCCGTACGTAGGCATGGCCCTGCGTGGGCGCGTCGTGCGCACCCTCAGGCGCGGCCAGACGATCTACCGGGATGGCAAGCCGGCCGCGGGCGCGGGCGGGCGCCTGCTGCGACCCCAGAGCGGCCAGGGGAGTTAGAGCACACACTGGTTGTCGATCGCCTCGAGCCATGCGATCAGGTCGTCGACCGGCGGCAGCGGCGGTGCCGTGAGGGCCCACTGGTGGCGCAGCTCGCCGTAGCGGTCGAGGACGAAGACGCCCAGGGGCGCGCCGTCGGGTAGGAAGCGCGCCGCGACGACGCCATTCGGGTCGAGCAGCAGCGGGAAGGGCACGTCCAGGGCGGCCCGCAGGCCGTCGGCGTTGGCGCCCGCGTCGGTGACCACGGCGATCGCCTCCGAGCCGGCGCCCCTGAAGGCGCTATAGCGCCCGGCGATCGTCTCGAGATACTCGCGGGTCGGCAGGTCGACGAAGGGGAGGAAGATCAAGGCCAGGTGCCGCCGCGCCCTGTAGGCGCTACGGGTCAGTTCGCCCCCGCTCACCGTGGGCAGCGTGAAGTTCGGCGCCATCGCGCCCACCTCGAGCCGCGGTGTCGTCTGGCTCAGGTCTGTCGTCTCACTCACTGGCTACTCCTCACAAGGTGAAGTGCGACGAGGGACCCGGCGAGTACGGAGCGGGGGGCGCACTCGCCGGCCGCCGTCACGGTTCCCTCGTCGCACACCGCACGTTCAGCAACTGCCGTGCCAGGATACCACCCCCGCGGGCGATCTGCGCGCTGTAGCGCCGAACGACGCTAGACGTGGCACGAATCTTGCGACGTCTAACCTTCGGTTTACGCGCCAACAAAGGGTAGAAGATGACGATGCGCGCCACTGCGCCCCTGGAAGAAGCTTACCGCAACAGCGTCTCAGACGTGCTCGCCGAGCTCGCCGTCGACCCCGGCCGCGGGCTCGGCCCTGCTGAGGTGAGCGAGCGCCTCGGGCGCTATGGCCGCAACGAGCTGCCCGAGCAGGCCGCCGTCCCCGCCTGGCGGCGCTTTCTCGCCCAGTTTCGCGACCCCCTGACCGGCCTATTGCTCGCCGCAACGGCGATCTCCTTCATCGCCTGGCTGATCGAGCGCGAGGAGGCCGTGCCCTTCGAGGCCCTGACCATCCTGGCGATCGTGTTGCTCAACGGGGTGCTCGGCTTCGTGCAAGAGAACCGGGCCGAGCAGGCCGTGGCCGCCCTCAGGGCCATGTCCTCGCCCCACGCCCGCGTCTGGCGCGAGGGCCGCCAGCAGGATATCGAGGCCGCCGAGCTGGTCCCCGGCGACATGCTCCTGATCGAAGAGGGCGACACGCTGCCCGCCGACGCCCGCGTCCTCGAGTCGATCGCCCTGCGCGTGGCCGAGTCGGCCCTCACCGGCGAGAGCGCCAGCGTCGGCAAGGACAGCGGCCCGATCGAGGCGGAGGTCGGGATCGGCGACCGCAGCAATATGGTCTTCAGCGGCACCGCCGTGGCCTCGGGCCGCGGCCGCGCCGTGGTGGTCGCCACCGGCCCCCGCACCGAGATCGGCAAGATCGCCGGCTCGCTCCAGGAGACTGAGGAAGAGCCCACACCCTTGCAGAAGGAGCTGGCCAAGGTCGGCCGGCTGCTCGGCATCGTCGTGATCGCCATCGCCGTGATCATGAGCCTGACCATCGTCCTGCTCAGCCGGGTCACCGCCCTGGCCGAGCTGGTCGACGTGCTGCTGCTGGGGGTGAGCCTGGCCGTCGCCGCCGTGCCCGAGGGCCTGACCGCGATCACCACGATCGTGCTCTCTCTCGGCATGCAGCGCATGGCCCGCCGCAATGTGATCGTCCGCAAGCTCTCGGCCGTCGAGACCCTGGGCTCGACCACGGTGATCTGCTCGGATAAGACCGGCACCCTGACCAAGAATGAGATGACCGTACGCACCGTGGTCACCGCCAGCGGCCGGGCCGATCTGAGCGGCATCGGCTACGCCCCCGAGGGCGAGCTGACCGCCGACGGGCAGGCCCTCGTCGACGAGGGCCTGCGCGACGAGGTGCGCAAGACCCTGCGCGCGGCCCACATGGCCAATAATGCGCGCCTGATCGAGGAGGACGGACGCTGGGCGATCCAGGGCGACCCGACCGAGGGCGCCCTGCTCGTGGCGGCCCGCAAGGTCGGCCTGGGCGACGCCGAGCTCGGCGAGCGCTTCCCCCGCGTGGGCGAGGTGCCGTTCAGCTCAGAGCGCAAGCTGATGAGCACGGCCCACGCCGACCAGCTCAAAGAGCGGGTCATGGTCTTCGCCAAGGGCGCTCCCGATATGCTGCTCTCGCGCTGCGACTACGAGCGCTTCGGCGCGGACGACGAGGTGCGCCCCCTCACCGACGAGCGCCGCGCCGCGATCCTGGGCGCGGTCGAGGGGCTGGCGGGCGAGGCCCTGCGCACCCTCGGCGTGGCCTACCGTACCCTGGCCCGCGACGCGGTCAGCGGCGATCTGCGCGAGGAGGTCGAGCAGGAGTTCGTCTTCCTCGGCGTGGTCGGCATGATCGACCCGCCCCGCCCCGAGGCCCGCGACGCCGTGGCCGAGGCGAAGCTGGCCGGGATCAGGCCGATCATGATCACCGGCGACCACCCGCGTACCGCCGCCGCCATCGCCGGCGAGCTGGGGATCGGCGAGCCCGGGGCCGTTGCCGTCACGGGCGGCGAGCTACAGCGTATGGACGAGGCCGAGCTGCGGCGCGTGGTGCCGAATACGGCGGTCTACGCCCGGGTGGCCCCCGAGCACAAGCTGCGCATTGTGCGGGCGCTCAAGGCCGAGGGCGAGATCGCGGCCATGACCGGCGATGGGGTGAATGACGCCCCGGCGCTCAAGGCGGCCGACATCGGCGTGGCCATGGGCATCACCGGCACCGACGTGAGCA
>CAZKTU010000110.1:0-19817 GCA_964555675.1 uncultured Oscillochloris sp. | reverse complement strand
TATGGCTGCAGAGGAAGATTGTCCGTCCGCCCGCCGCCAGCCCGCGGATCAGGGCCCGCACCTCGGCTGTGCCCGCCGGGTCGAGCCCATTGGTCGGCTCGTCGAGGATAATCAGCGCGGGGTCGGGCAGCAGCGCCGCCGCGATCGCCAGACGCTGCTTCATGCCCTGCGAGTAGGCCCGCACCCTGTCCCGCGCCCGCGCCCCCAGCTCGACGGTATCGAGGGCCTCGCCGATGCGCTCCTCGCTCAGCCCGCCCGCCCGGCAGAGTACGCGCAGGTTGTCATAAGCCGAGAGATACGGGTAGAAGGCCGGGGCCTCGATCATCGCCCCGACCCGCGCCAGGGCCGCGGCGGGCGCGCGCAGGACATCGTGGCCGAGCACGTGTACACTCCCGCTCGTGGGCCGCACCAGTCCGAGCAGCATGGCGATCGTCGTCGTCTTCCCCGCCCCGTTCGGCCCCAGGAAGCCGAAGATTTCCCCCTGGGCCACGCAGAGGCTCAGCCCGTCCACGGCGATCCGCGCACCGTAGCGCTTGGTGAGGCCCTCTGTTTCAATGGCTGGGTGTGTAGACATAGAGCCATAATTATAGCATCCTGCCTGGTCTCTCGAACCGCGCAGGCTGGCTTTGTAGTCAACGACGGCGATTCTTACGGAAGCGGGGGGAGCTCCCGCTCTCGCTCCTCCTGCTGCATCAGCCGCCACATGGTGGCCAGTTCGCGCTCGACGAAGCGCGGGTTGAGCTCCTGGCTTCGGAAGCTGTGACGCTCGCGCAGCCGGCTCAGCCGCTCGCCGAGCCGCTGGGCATACTCCCGCGCCCTGCGGGCCTGCTCGGGCTGGACGGACGGGTGCTCGCAGCGAGCTAGCCGCTCCTCGCGCCAGCGTAGCAGCTGCTGCTCGACGGCCAGCAGGCGTTGGCGGCGCCCCACGACCTGGTCCTCCTCGGCCTCGATCAGCTCCCAGCAGCGCTGGTACGCCTCGATGGTCCGCCGCACCTGCCCCTCGAAGGCTCGCATCGTCGCGCAGGCCGCGATCTGGGCCGAGAGCTGCCCCGCGCGCTGGAGTTGCTGCTCTGCCCGCGCCAGGTTCACCTCGACCATGGGCCAGTCTGCGGCGAGCAGGGCCGTGCGCCGCAAGCCGTCCTGGGCGCGCTGCGCGGCCGCGCCCACGGCCGACCAGTGGCGTTGCACACGGGACTCGAGATTGCCCAGCCCCTCGCTGAGCATGCGGGCCTCCGCCATCAGCGGCGTCAGAAGCTCGATATCGGCGACCGCCTGAGCGAAGCTCTCGGCCGGCCGCGCAGGGAAGGGGCGGAGCTGCAGGGCTCGCGTGCGCGCGAGCTGGTCGAGCAGCTGGCTGTCCTGGTGGAGCGCCGCCCGCCCCTGGATCGAGCGAATCAGCCGCTCGATATGCTGCAGGCCGCCGGTATATCCCGTCCGCAGCAACTCCGCGAAGTCCTGGCTACTCTGGGTGCTCTGCAACTCGAGCACGCCGGCCAGCTGCGCCAGGTCGCTCAGCCTGGCCCTGATCGGGGGCCGCAGCCGACGCTGGAGCTCGACGACCCGGGCGTGATGCTCGCGCAGAGCCTGCTGCTCCGGCGCAGTCGCCAGAACCCTGTTGAGCAAAGCCTCGACCTGGTCGAGCCGACGCGCCGCCCCGAGGGCCTGGGCGTCGAGCTCGCGCAGCTGTTGGCGGAGAGTCGCCACTCGCTCGTCGAAAGCCTCCACATCGGCGATCAACCGGCTCAGCTCGTCCGCTGCCCTGGCGACCTGCTCTTCGGCGAGGGGGACATCGGGCTGGGGGAGGGCGGCCGCCCGCTCGGCGATCCGGCGCGCCGCCTGGTCGAGCCGCGGCGACGTCAGCCCAGTGGGCCAGTTCGGCGGGCCGTAGCGCTCCACCTCTTGCCTGAGGGCCTGCATCTCGGCCACCCACGGCGCGGTGCGCCGAAACAGCGCGTCGAGGCGCTGCCGGCGCAGGAGTTCGCGCTGCTGCATCACCAGTGCAATCGCCGCCCGGAGCCGCTTCAGCTCGCCGTCGAGCTCCTGGGCACGCCTGAGCTCGGCCGAGGCCAGGGTCGGCTTCTCGAGGGGCGGTAGCTGGGCGAGGGCCGCCACGGCCCTGCTTAGTTCGGCGAGCCGGCGGGCCGAGACGCCCCAGGTGAGCGGGAAGCTGCCGGCCTCGCCCTGGCGCAGCAGACGCTCGAGAGCGCCGACTTCCGTCTGCAGGAGCGGCGCGGCGTCGAGTAGCTGGCGCGTCGCCTGGGTCGCCTCCTCGAGCTGCTGCTGAATGCCGAGGAAGTAGCGCATCGCGGCCTTCAGCTCGCTGGTCATCGGCCCAAGCTCGGCCAGATCGAGATGCTTGCGCCGCCCGACCAGGGCCGCGGCGCGCCCCTGCTGCTGCGAGAGCATCGTTAGCACCGGCGCGCGCCGCAGCCGTTGCAACTCGGCGCGGCCTTGCTCGGTGGTCCGCACCAGGCGTACGACCTCGTTGCGCAGGGCGTCGAGTGTCCTGAGCTCCTCTCGGCGTCTGCGCAGACCGTCGAGGCCCACGGCGAGGCTGCGCATCGTCTCGCCGATCGCCGCCGCGGCGGCCGCCACCAGGCGCGGAGAGAGGCGCAGGGCCGCCTCGCGGTCGCCGCTGAGGGGCGGCGGCAACGCCTCGATCATCAGGCGGGCTCGGCGCGCCAGGGCCAGTTCTCGGTCGAGCTCGCCCCCGCCGACCTGGAGCCCGATCAGCCCGGCGGCCGCGCGCTCATGCTCGCCGAGCAGGGCGTTGAGCTGCTGGAGGTCGCCGGCCACGCGCAGGGGCATCGTCTCGAGGGTCTCGAGCGAGCGCTCGGACTCGTCGAGTCGTTGCCCGGCCTCTGCCAGCAGAAGCTCGGTCACATAGAGACGATGGAACGAGCCGCCGCTGAAAAGCAGCCAGCGCAGGTCTGCCAATAATCTGCCGCGCAGCCGGCGCGCTTCGTCCGAGAGCGTCGCGAGCTCGAAGCCGGCCCGCTCGATCGCGCTCTCTGCCCGCTCCAGGGCCGTCCAGAGCAGCCCGGCCTCGCCCGCGTAGAGCAGCGGGAGCGGCGTATCGTAGGGATCGGCCCGCGTGGCGACGGCGACGCAGTGGAGTGCGCGCTCAAGGTGCTCGGCGGCCGCCTTGTCGACGCCCCGGCGGAATCTGGCCGTGCGGCGCCCAATCAGGCCGTCGGACGGCGGCTCGGGGGGCGGCATGTCGGCGAGGAGCGCGTCGAGGAGGCCCTGGCCGGACGGCGGGCCCGGCGCGGGGGCGGCGAAGGCCATGTAGCGGTGCGTCCAGCGCGAGAAGGCGAACGCAAGTTCTGATGAACGTGCGCCAGGGGCGAGGGGGCAGATTGCCGGCAGGCAGAGGGGGCTCTGACGGCTCATAGGGATACAGCGCTTGCGGAGAGGGAGGTCCTACTACTAATGGTACCACAAGGAGAGCCGAAGACGAAGGCGTCGCCGGTGAAGCTTTGACATGCGCGGCGTGAACGGCTCTTGACGGGCGGGGCGCGCGGGGGTATAATAACTACCGATTAGTAAGAGTAATCGGAACTTATAGCAAAATAGGCGAAAAATGGTTGACATAAACGACAACACGCCCTCATCCTCCGCCCTCGCGGCCATCCCCGCGATCGACCCGCGCGCCGCCGCCGCCGCCGACGTGCAGGCGGCGGGCGCAACCTTCGACGACTACCGCAGCCGCCTCGACCCGGACACCCTGCGCCGCCAGGAGGCCGATCTAGCCCTCTTCGCCCACTTCCTCGCCGACGTCAAGGCCATCCCGGCCGAGTCGGTCACGGCCCTCGGATCGCGCCTCCCCCGCTACCCGGAAACGTGGGGCAACGTGACCCACGGCCTGGTCACGGCCTTTCTGCGCTGGCAACTCGCCCAGGGCTACGCCATCGGCTCGATCAATGTGCGCCTGGCGACCGTGCGCCGCTACTGCGGCCTCGCCCACGGCGCCGGGGTCATCCCCACCGAGGCCATGGCCCTGATCCGCACCGTGCGGGGCTACAGCGGCCGCCAGGCCCGCTCGATCGACGCTCAGCGCCAGCGGGGCGACACGCCGACCCGTGTGGGCGCCAAGAAGGCCGCGGCCAATGTCCTGACGCCGGCCCAGGTGCGCGCCCTCAAGACCCAGCCCGACACCCCTCAGGGCCGTCGCGACACCCTGCTGATCTGCCTGCTGGCCGATCTCGGGCTGCGGGTGGGCGAGCTGGCGGGTCTGCAGGTGGGGGCGATCGACCTCGCCCGCGGCAGCCTGAGCTTCTACCGCGAAAAAGTACACACCAGCCAGACCCACCAGCTCAGCGCCGACGCTCTGGCGGCCGCGCAGGCCTACTTCGCCGGCGACGCACCCGCCTCGGGCCCGCTTCTGCGCGGCTCGCGGAAGAACGGCGAGCTCTGGGGCGTTATGTCCGTACGAGCCATCCGCGAGCGGGTGGCCATCCTCGGCGAGCGTATCGGCGTCGCAAGCCTCTCGCCCCACGACCTGCGCCACACCTGGGCGACCAGGGCGGCCAGAGGCAAGAGCGACCCCTTCGCGCTGCGCGATGCGGGCGGCTGGAGCAGCCTGGCCATGCCCAGCCGTTATGTAGAGTCGAATAGCGTCGCCAATGCGCGCATCGAACTAGAGGAGGAATAAAGCATACACTATGGTCAGACGGTGCAGGAGTTTAGATCTAGTATAATCCTGACATCGGCCCGGGCCCACGCGCCATCCATCGACCGCCCTGAACTCATCCTCAGGCGGTACTCTTGATGACACCTACTCCTCCGACAGACCAGGAGCTTATCACCCATTGTCGCAAGGGCGACCCCGAGGCCTGGGAGCAGCTGCTCAAGGCCTATGAGCGCCTGGTCTTTTCGATTCCGCTGAGCTATGGGCTATCGCGTGAAGAGGCTGCCGATATTACACAGCTCACCTTCACCGCTCTGATCCAGTCCCTCGACAGTCTGGCGCCCGACAGCCGGCTAGGGCCCTGGCTGGCCACAGTAGCGCGCCGACACACCTGGCGAGTGCTGCAACTCCAACGCCGCCAGAGCCCCGACGACCTGGAGGCCCTGGACGCAGCCGCGGCCCTGATTGATCGCGACGCCGAGACGCCCCTCGAGCGCTGGGAGCTCGTAGAGTGGCTGCACTCGGGTCTGGGCCGCCTAAGCGAGCGCTGCCGAACCCTGCTGATCGCCCTCTATTTTGAAGACGGCGAGCCGGGCTACGCCGAGGTCGCCACCCGCCTCGGCCTCCCACTGGGCAGTATCGGCCCCACGCGGGCCCGCTGCCTCGAGCAGTTGCGCCGAGTCCTGCACGAGCTCAGCTAAACTCCTTGCAAGATTGCTCGATCATGATGTATTTTTGTTTAGGGTAGCGTGCATTTATCTAGTGTACCGACCACGACGTCGCGGACCGGGCCGAAACGAGGAGCAGGAACATGTCCGTACCACAGCTGGAATTCTCCCCCCTTCTAGACTGGGTCGAGGGCCGCCTTTCCCCCCAGGCAGCCCAGGACATGGAGCTGCTCCTCGCCGGCGCCAACGAGCAGACGCGTGAGACGGTCGCCTGGCTGCGAAACTTTGTCCGAGCACGCCAGGCAGTAACATTCGCCGATCCGCCCGCCACCACGCACCAACTCCTGCGCGAACGGTTCGCGGCCTACGCCGCCGAGCGACGCGAGCCGGGGCTGTTGCAGCGGCTGGTGGCCGCCCTGAGCTTCGACAGCCTGCTGCAGCCCGCGGCGGCCGTCGGTATGCGCACGGCGGGTGGCGCGAGCTTCCAGCCACGCCAGATGGTCTTCTCGTGTGCAGTCGCCGACATTGCGCTCAATGTGCATCGCCGGCCCCACGACGACCATATCGACGTGAGCGGTCAGATCTTCCCCCACGGCACCGTCACCCCCTCGGGGTGGGGTGTGCTGTTGATTGGCGACACCGGCCCTGACGCAACCCACACCGACGACCTGGGCGAGTTTGCCTTCGAGGCAGTGTCGCCTGGCGATTACACCATCAGCCTGGAGACGAGGCGACTCGCGATTACCATGCCGATGGTAGCCCTGACCCGGTAGGCGACCAGGGCTGCGTAGGCGGTCAGGACCGTGATGATCGAACCAGAGAGCACGGCGCTCAGCGATGAGCTCCTTGAACGGCTGCTCGCCCCGGCTGACACCGAGGCGCGAGCGGCCATTCTTGATTCGCAGCGCCTGCGAACGGCCGATGGTGTCGCCGCCTTGATCGATGCCGCCTCGGACCATGTCACCAGCGATCTGGCCAAGGGGCATCGGCTCGCCGAGATTGCCGCCGAGCTTGCCGAGACGGTTGGCGCCCCAGAGATGCGCCCCCGGGCCCTCTATCTGCTGGCCCAGATTCATTCGAGCAAGGCCGAATTCGAGAAGGCCCTAAGCCTGCTCGCCCAATCCCGCGCCGGGTTCGAGGCCCTCGGCGAAACCCTCGAGGCCTTGCGCACCAATCTGGGCATGATCCACGTGCTGCGCGAGCAGGGCCGCTACCAGGAGGCCCTTGACGTCGGCAAAATGGTGATCCAGGCGCTGGATGCCCAGGCCGGGGGGCCAAGCCAGGAGGATCATCAGCTCCTGCGCGCCATGTTTCAACATAGTCTGGGCTCGGTCCACGAGGAGATGGGGCGCTACGAAGAGGCCCTGGCGAATCTCTCCGACGCCGAGGCAACCTATCGGGCCCTCGACATCCCCGCCCGCCTCGGCGCGGTGAATAACAATCGCGGCGTGGTGCTCCTTGGTCTCGGCTACGCCAGCACCGCCCTCGCCGAGTTTGAGAAGGCCGCGGCTATCTTCGCCACCGCGGGTCTCACTCTGCCACGAGCTCAGGCCCTCCTGAATATTGGCGACGCCCACCTGCTGCTAGGGGCCTACAACAGCGCCCTCGCGAGTCTCGAGCAGGCCCGTCAGCTCTTCAGCGATCTCGATGCGCTTGCCGACACTCCGGCCGTGCTGCTTGATACCGCAGAGGTTTACCTGGCCCTGAACCTCTACCCCGAAGCTGTAGGAACGTATAGCGAAGCCGACGCGCTGCTACGGGCTGCCGGCATGCCTCATGATCGCGCCCGCGCGCTCTGGGGGATGGGCGCAGCCCTGGCCGCCCTCGGGCGTCTCGATGACGCCGAGGCCGCCCTCGCCGAGGCCGCCGCCCTCTTCCGCGCCGCCGACAACCTGCCCCTCCTCTCGAGCGTCATGCTCGAGCAGGCCAGCCTGCAATCGCAGCGCCGCAACCGGTCGGCCGCTCTGTCGACCTGCCGGGCCGCCCTGGCTCTGATCGCCGGCCGCGACTTCCCCATCCAGCACGTCTACACCCACCTGCGCATGGCCGACCTGCTGCTGCCAGACCTGGAGGCGGCCGAGACCCACCTCAGGGTCGCCAGCGCCACGACAGACGCCCTCGGCCTGCCCCATCTGCGCTACCGCCTGCTGCAGCGCTTTGGCCATATCCGCCGCCTGCAGGGCCAGAGCGCCGAGGCCCTCAACCTGCTCGAGACAGCGATCGAGGCGATCGAGGGCCTGCGCGGCACCCTGCCCTTCGAGGCCGTGCGCGCCTCGTTCCTCCACGACAAGACGGCCGCCTACGAGGATCTGGTGCAGATTCACCTGGCCGCCGGCGACGCCGATGCGCCGCGCCGGGCCTTCGCCGCGGCCGAGCGGGCCAAGTCGCGCTCGCTGGTCGACCTGCTCGCCGGCGGCGCCGAGCCGCGCACTTTCGATGATGGCGACCCCGCCCTCGCAGCTCGCCGCGTCGCGCTTCAGGCCGACCTTAACGCGATCTATCTCGAGCTCCTCGGCGGCGCCCCCGATACGGGCCATCGGGCTCACCCGCCCGAGCTGCGCGCCCGCGCCGCCGAGCTCGAGCGCGAGCTGAGCCTGCTCCGCCTGCGCGAGGCCGCGGCCCCCGAACGTGCCCCCGCGCCCCGGCCGGCTGCGACCCTCGCCCCTGATTCTGCCGGCGGCGGGCCGATGGTAGCCTATCATATCGTCGGCGACGAGCTGATCGCCTTCGTCTGTGTGGCCGACGAGATACGGACCGTCCGCCGGCTCTGCGAGGTCAGTGCCCTGCAGCGCCACCTCAAGCGTCTCGGCGACCAGTGGGATCGCTTCAGGGCGGGGCCCGAGTTCGTCGAAAAGCACCTTGAGGTGCTCACCCAGACTGCCCGGCGCGTGCTCTATGATTTATACTTATGTCTAGTTTCGCCGCTCGAGGCTGAGCTGGCGGGCCTTGGCGCGCCAGGGGCCTCGACCCAGCTGGCGATCGTGCCCCACGGCCCGCTGCACCAGGTGCCCTTCCACGCCCTCTTCGACGGCGAGCGCTACCTGATCGACCGCTTCGAGCTCAGCTATGCCCCGAGCGCAACCGTGCGCGCCCTCTGCGCGGCCCGCGAACCCCGCCGCGACGGGCTGGCCCTCGTCGTCGGGGTAGCCGACCCCAATCTGCCGGCGATCAGCGCAGAGATCGAGACGGTCGGGCGCATCCTGCCCGCGGCGCGCATCATCCGCGACGCCGAGGCCACGCGCGAAACGGTCAGCGCCCTCGCCGCAGGCTGCACAACCCTGCACCTGGCCTGCCACGGCCTGTTCCGCGCCGACAACCCGCTCTACTCGGCCTTGCAGCTCGGCGACGGCTGGCTGACCGCAATCGATGTGCTCAACCTCGACCTGGCCGGCGCCCTTGTGGTCCTGAGCGCCTGCGAGTCCGGGCGCAGCGAGATCCTCGGCGGCGATGAGCTGATCGGCCTGGCCCGCTCGTTCCTCGGCGCCGGCGCAGTCACCCTGGTCGTCAGCCTCTGGCTGGTGCAAGACGAGGCCGCGGCCGAGTTGATGGCAGACTGGTATGTGCGCATGGCCACGGGCCGGAGCCGAGCCGCAGCCCTGCGCGAAGCCCAGCTGGCCCTGCGTGAGCGACGCCCCCACCCGTACTACTGGGCCCCTTTTTCGCTAATTGGACATCCCTAACTAAAGTAGATGATCCTGGACTAAAGTCAGGGGTGGATGACACCAATTTGACAGGTAGCAGCCCAAGACTTCTCGGGTATAATGTGGTTACAGGAATTTTACTTTCGGCAAACTGTAGTCTGATACACACTCCACCCTGTGAGTGTCGGCAGCAGGAGACGTACGTATGAGCTCCAATACAATACTACGCGCCTTCCTTGCGCTCACGCTCATGGCGGCTGTCGTGGCGGCCGGGCTGTTGCCCGGCGCAGCGGGCTCAGCCAAAGCCGATGCCGCCTCCTATGTGCCCGAGCAGGTGATTGTGCGCCTCGCGGCTGGCGCCGAGGCGAGCATTGAAGCGATTAATACTGACTACGGTACCACGATTATCCGCGAGCTGAAGGTTGCACCCGGCACCTACTTGCTCGCCACGCCTGCGGGCGAAGACGTCGCCGTCACCGTCACGAAGCTGCGCGGCGACCTGCGCCTCGCCTTCGCCGAGCCCAACTACCTCAGCGGAGCCCCCGAGGCGAGCCCCCGCAAAGTGGGCGTCTGGGGCGGATACGAGGCCGCGCCGCGTTTCGATCAGTACGCTCTTAGCCGCCTCGACGTCAGCCAGGCGCAGCAATACTCGAAGGGCGCCGGTATCACGGTGGCCGTGATCGATACCGGCGTGCAGCTCGACCACCCGGCGCTCGCAGCGAATCTGCTCTCTACAGGCTACGACTTCATCGACGGCGACGCCGTGCCCGAAGATGTGGGCGATGGCCTCGATGATGACGCCGACACACTGGTCGACGAGGCCCTCGGCCATGGCTCGCACGTCGCGGGCATCGTCCTTCTCGTCGCCCCCGAAGCCAACATCCTGCCGATCCGGGCCCTCAACGCCGACGGCATCGGCGAGATCTACGGCGTGGCGATGGCGATCGAGTACGCTGTGGACCAGGGCGCAGATATCATCAACTTGAGCCTGGGCACCGACCTGAAGACCGACCTGCTCGAGGATGTGGTCCGCGAGGCGACCCGCGCGGGCGTGCTGGTTATCGCTGCGGCCGGCAATACCGGCAGCGACCTGCCCGAGTACCCCGCGGCCGACCCCTGTGCGATCGGCGTTACCTCCCACGACCAGGACCGCGAGCTGGTCTCTGATGCCGCGTCTGGCCCCTGGGTTGATCTCGCGGCGCCCGGCGAGTCAATCTACAGCGCGATGCTCGGCGGCGGCTACGGCTGGTGGAGCGGGACCTCGATGGCGGCGCCGTTTGTGAGCGGCCAAGCCGCCCTGATCAAGGCCATCCGCCCCGATATGACCCTGCGCCAGATCACCACCCTGACCCGCATGATCTCCCACGATCTCGATAGCTCGGGCGAGGGCAACCCCACCGCCAGGGCGATCAATATTGGCGCGAGCGTCCAGATGGCCTTCAGCGGGCGCTACTTCTCGAGCCGGCTCAGCAACATCCCCGCCGAGTGTGTCTTCGCTCCCGTGACCGACGCCGATGTGACCTCGGCTGAGCCGACCGCTGAGCCGAGCGCCAGCCCGGCCGCGCCGGTCAGCGACGCCGGCGCAAGCACTACCCCGCCGACCACGGAGCCGACCCCCCCGCCGACCACGGAGCCGACCACCCCGCCGACTACGGAGCCGACCACCCCGCCGACCACACCTTAGGCCCGACCCTCTGGCAAAACAAAGGCCCTCACCCGCTGCTGTGGGTGAGGGCCTTATGTTCTTGTGGTGGGGACGGCGGGATTTGAACCCGCATGCCTCGCGGCACATGATCCTAAGTCATGCGCGTCTGCCAATTTCGCCACGTCCCCGCGCCACGGGCCGTTTCGCGGCGAGTATAGCACGCACGCAGGGCATTGGCAAGGGCTGTCTTGCTACTCTGGACGTGGCCGTGCTATACTTCGCCTGCGGCGACAACGCCAGAGAGGGCTTCGTGGCCACGCCGGCCAGAAGCGTGGAGACGCCATGAAAGCCGTCGTCATGGCCGGTGGCGAGGGCACCCGCCTGAGACCGCTCACCATTAACCGCCCCAAACCGATGGTCTCGCTCGTAGACCGCCCGGTGATCCAGCATATCATCGAGCTGCTGAAGCTCCATGGCATCACCGATATTATCATCACCGTCCAGTATCTCGCCAACGCGATCCAGGACTACTACGGCGATGGCAGCGCCTATGGCGTCAATATCACCTACTCGCTCGAGGAGGTCCCCCTCGGTACGGCGGGCAGCGTGAAGAACGCCGAGCATCTGCTCGACGAGCCCTTCCTGGTGATTTCAGGCGACGCCCTGACCGATATCGACCTCACCCAGGTGATCGACCACCACGTCAGCACCAGAGCCATGGCGACGATCACCCTCTACCGGGTCTCGAACCCCCTCGACTATGGTGTGATCATCACCGACGAGGGCGGCAATGTGCGCCAGTTCCTCGAGAAGCCCAGCTGGGGCGAGGTCTTCTCGGATACGGTCAACACCGGCATCTATGTCCTCGACCCCGCCGTGCTCTCGTATGTCGAGCGTGGCAAGCTGACCGACTGGTCCAAAGACGTCTTCCCGCGCATGCTGCACAAGGGCGACCGCATCCAGGGCTATGTCGCCAGCGGCTACTGGACCGACGTCGGCACCATCGAAGAGTATATGCGGGCTTGCGGCGATTACCTCTCGGGCAAGGTCAACTTGCCGCGCCTGGGCCACAATATCGGCGGCGACATCTGGGTCGACGGCGACGCCGAGATCGCGCCCGACGCCCACCTCCACGGCCCGATCTACCTGGGCCACGGCGCCAAGATCAAGGGGGGCGTGATTGTACACGGCCCCTCGGTCATCCGCGACTATACGATCATCGATACGCGGGCCAATATCGACCGCTCGATCATCTGGCGCAACTCCTACATCGGCGAACGCGCCGAGCTGCGGGGCGCGATCGTGCTGCGCCAGTCCAATATCCGCCAGCGAGCCATGCTCTTCGAGGGCGTGGTGGTCGGCGATGGTGTGCAGATCGGCGCGGGCGCGGTCATCCAGCCCAACGTCAAGATCTGGCCGAGCAAAGAGGTCGACGAGGGCGCCACGGTCAATAGCAGCATTATCTGGGGCAGCCAGGGCCGCCGCGTGCTCTTCGGGCGCTACGGGATCACCGGCCTGGTCAATATCGAGATCACCCCCGAGCTATGCGCCAAGCTGGGGGCGGCCTTCGGCGCGACCCTGCCCCGCGGCGCCACCGTGACGATCAACCGCGACGCCCACTACACGCCACGTATGCTCAAGCGCGCGATCGTCGCCGGCCTCCCCTCGGCCGGGATCAATGTCTGCGACTTGCAGGATGTGCCCATCCCCGTGGCGCGCTACTTCACCAGGGCCTCGGACGCCTCGGGCGGCATCCACGTGCGCCTCTCGCCCCTCGATAACCGCGTCGTCGAGGTGAAGTTCTTCGACGAGCACGGCCTCGACATCAATACGACCACCGAGCGCAAGGTCGAGAACACCTACTTCCGCGAGGACTTTCGGCGAGCCTATCTGGACGAGATCGGGCGCATCACCTACGGCCAGGGCATCGTCGCCGCCTACACCGACGCCTTCCTGAAGGCTTTGCGTCCCGACGCCCTCGAGGCGATCGGGCGCAGCTTTCACCTGGTGATCGACTACGCCAACACCAGCGCCAGCGAGCTGCTCGCCCCCGTGCTGCGTCGCTACAGGGTCGACGCCGTCGAGCTCAACGTCAACGCCGACGAGAATATGGTCTTCCAGACCACCGCTCAGTTCGAGGCCGCGGTGCAGCGCCTGACCCAGATCACGCCCGTGGTCGGGGCCAGCATGGGCGCCCGCCTCGACAGCGGCGGCGAGAAGATCTTCCTGGTCGACGACCGCGGCGTGCGCCTGCACCCCCTGCGCGCCCTGGCGGCCGTCACTTCCCTGGCGATGCGCGCCCACGGCGGCGGCACCGTGGCCGTGCCTGTCACTGCCCCGCGGGCCTTCGAGGCTATCGCCGAGCGCTACGGCGGCAAGATTATTCGCACCCGCGCCACCCTGGGCGCCCTCATGCAGACCGCCTCGCAGCAGCCCGATCTGCTGATGCTCGGCGACGGCACCGGGGCCTATATCTTCCCCGCCTTCTATCCGATCGCCGACGGCATGTTCGCGGTGGTCAAGCTCATGGAGCTCCTGACCGTCAACGAGGCCCGCCTCAGCGATGTCCTGGCCGAGTTGCCGACCTACCACCTGGCCCAGGCCCGCGTGCCCTGCCGCTGGGAGTCGAAGGGCAAGGTCATGCGCATCCTGAACGAGCAGTACGCCGAGCGCAAGGCCGACCAGGTTGACGGGATCAAGATCGACCTCGGCAGCGAGTGGGTGTTGATCCTGCCCGACCCCGACAGCCCCTTCTTCCACGTCTATGCCGAGGGCTGCAATGAAGACCAGGCCCGTGTTCTCGTCGAGAAGTACACCGGTCTGGTGACCAGCCTGCAGTAGCGCCCGAAGCGCAGCCCGCTGCGCCCCGCACGTCTGACGAGAGCCCATCCACGCACCAGAAAGGAACCCGCGATGACCAGCGAAACCGGCGGGCGCCGCGCGCGCCGCACCACCAACGAGCTGCTCGACACGGCGGAAGAGCTGGCGGTCGGCGTCGGCCGCCTCGGCTACGGCCTGCTCTCGTTTGGCCTCGACCTGCTGCCCCGACAGTCGCGGCAGCATATGCACAACGCCATCCACGAGCTGAGCCACGCCTTCGCCACCCTGCCGCGCGACTTCGCCGATATTGCGGGCGCCGAGATCGAGCGCTGGGCTGTCGACGGCGGCTCGGCGGCCGAAGCCCCGCCAGCCGGCGACGCCCGCGTCCAGCATATCAAGGTCAGCGACGAGACGACCACCCTCGGCGGCGCGGCCTCGAGCACGGCGACGACCGAGGCAGGCTTCGCCACCACGGCCGGCTTCACCGCGGCGACAGCCGCGAGCGCCAGCGGGGTCAGCATCAGCTTCATCGAGTTTAACCCGGCCGGGCGCGACGTCGACGGCGAGTATGTGCTCGTCCGCAACGACGGCCTCACAACCGCCGAGCTGACCGGCTGGACCCTACGCGACGGCGGGGCTCGCCACAGCTTCGTCTTCCCGTCCTTCACCCTGGCCCCCGGCGCCGAGGTTCGTATCTGGACGCGCTTCGGTGCGAACGACGGCGCAAACCTCTACTGGGGCAACCGTGGCGCGATCTGGAACAACGAGGGCGACAGCGCCACCCTCAGCGATGCCGCGGGCGTCGTGGTCGGCCGCTACTCGTATTCCGGCTAAGCGACGTTCCGGTCTAAAGAGCTGGTGCAGACGCCCCCAGGGGCGTCTTGCCTTGTGACGGTCCGGTAATGCATCGCCCGTATAGTGGGCGGCAGTCCACTCGCCCCGTATGAGGAGTCACCGATGCGCCAGTTGACCGCACTTGCGGGCCTCGTCGCACTCGCCGCGCTCGTCGCGGCCTGCGGCGCGCCCCCCACCCCCGTCGCCTACGCTGATGTATGCAACCAGCCCGACGGTAGCGTCGTGCAGACCGAGGGCTATTTCGCCGTCGATGGCTCGATCTTCTGCTCGAACACCGGCAGCAGCGAGCTGGAGTGCGGCTTCGAGTTCGTCGACACCCCCGACTCGAGCGACGGCTTCACGGCCGACGTGGGCGAGGGCAGCGGCCGCAACAAGGTCGAGCCCATCCCCGACGACTTCACGCCCGAGAGCATCCTCATCCACGCCGACGACGGCTCCGATGTGCGCCTTGGCGACAAGGTGACGATCAGCGGCAAGCTGCTGATCGCCGAGAACGTCTGCCTGATGAACGTCAGCACGATCAGCCGGGCGCCTTAGTGCAACCCCAACCTGCCCACTTGGGCTTGCGTGCGGGGTTTTGGGAAGGACGGAGCGCTCCCCGGCCCTCCCATGACCAAACAGCACGGCTGTTTGTGCATTAGCGAACCGGAACAAACCCGCAGGGCCCTGCGTTTATCTTACAGACGCAGCGCAGACGAGCAGCAACGAAGGCGTGGAGCGAGCCGAGCTTGCCCTACGACACCCCCTATGAGCGAGCCGAATCTGATCGGGAGCACCCTGGGCCGCTTCGAGATCCTCTCCGAGCTGGGGCGTGGCGGCATGGCCGTCGTCTACCAGGCCCGTCAGACCGATCTCGAGCGCATCGTCGCCCTCAAGGTGCTCCCGCCCGCCCTCACCCACGACGCTAGCTATGTGGCGCGCTTCCGCCAGGAGGCCCGCAGCGCGGCCCGGCTCGAGCACCCCCATATTATGCCGATCTACGAGGTGGGCGAGGCCAACGGGCTGCACTATATTGCGATGAAGTTCATCGCCGGGCAGACGGTCAAGGAGCTCGCGCAGAAAGAGGGCGCCCTGAGCGTCCAACGGGCGGCGACCATCCTGGCCCAGGTGGGCGACGCCCTCGACTACGCCCATCGGCAGGGGGTCATCCACCGCGATATCAAGCCCTCGAACATGATGATCACCGATGAGGGCTGGGTCTTTCTGACCGACTTTGGCCTGGCCCGCGGCGACGGCGGCGCGGCCACCGCCGGGCTGACCATGGCCGGGACGGTGATGGGCACCCCCGAGTATATGTCGCCCGAGCAGGCCCAGGGCTTGCCCAATCTGGGCCCCGCGACCGATATCTACGCCCTCGGCGTCGTCCTCTACGAGCTGCTGACCGGGGCCTTCCCGTTCACGGCGGACACGCCCATGGGCATGCTGGCGGCCCGCCTGCTGCAGGCGCCCACCCCGCCGCGCGACGTGCGCGGCGACCTGCCCCCCGCCGTCGAGGATGTGGTGATGCGGGCCCTGGCCCGCAGGCCCGAGGCGCGCTACCCCAGTGCGGCGACGATGGTGGCGGCCCTGCGCTCGGCGGCGGGCATCGGCAGCGCCGAGCCGCCCCGCCCCGCCACGCCCGTTGCGGGCCTGCCCGCCCTCGGCGCGACCATTCGCGTGCCCCCCATCGCCACGCCTGGCGTCGTCTCGACCCCGGGATCGGGCTCACCATATGTCCAGCAGGTGCCCGCCCTCGAGCCCACCCGCCCGGTCGCCATGGCCCAGCCCGCGCCGACCCCGCCGGCCCTCGCCCAGGCCCAGGCTCCGCCCGCCGGCGCCGCCACAAGCCCTGCGGCCCCTCCGCGCAAAGGGCCGAGCAACCTGGTCGTCATCCTGGGCGCCCTGGCCGTCGTCGTGCTGGGCTGCATCGGGCTGTTCGTCTCGCTGGCGATCAGCGGGGGCCGCACCAGCGGGCCAACAGACGGGCCGACGGTCGTGGCCGACGGCGAACTCGGCGCGCTGCTCGCGGCGGCCGACGGCTCGCTGGCCGAAGACGATGGCCTGGACTCGGCCGTAGAGCAGTACCGCGCGCTGCTCGCAGACTTCCCCGACAACCCGCAGGTGCTCGCCAGGCTGGCCGTGGCCCTCAGCGCGGGCGGCGACTGGCGCAGCGCCGAGGAGTTCGCCAACAGGCTGATCGACGCCCCCGCCAGCGACAATAGCCAGGTGGCCCTCGGCTACGCCCTGCTGGCCGACGCCTACGCCTCGCAGGGCGACATGACCGCGGCCCTGGGCGAGATCGACAAGGCCATCGAGAACGACCCCGGGCTCGCCCTGGGCCACGCGATCGAGTCGAACCTGCTGGCCTACAGGGCTGTGGCGATCGGCAGCACGGCCGAGATGGACGCCGCCCTGGCCAGCCTCGACCGGGCTGTCGACGCTCTTGACGACGAGCCGCCGGCGGTGCAGGCCCTGACCCATAACGCCCTCGCCTACACCTTCAGCCAGGAGCACCAGCTCAGCGGCAGCGACGAGTACTTCAGCCAGAGCGAGGAGCAGTACCGCCTCGCCGGCGAGCTGCTGCCGGCCGCGGGGCTCTTCCGCTCCAATCTCGGCTTCCTGCTGATGCTGAACGAAGATTACGACGGGGCCCGCGCGAGCTTCGAGGAGGCCGTAGACAGCGGCTACGCGCCCGCCTACGGGGGAATCGGCTGGAGCTACTACTATCAGGGCGAGACGGCCCAGGCCGAGGAGGCCTTCGACACCGCCATCGCCGACGCCCCCGACGCGCCCGAGGGCTACTACGGCAAGGGCCGCCTGCGCTATGACGAGCAGGACTATGACGGGGCGATCGGGCTGCTCGGCGAGGCCGCCGCGCGCAACCCTCGCAGCCCGCTGCTGCACACCTGGCTTGGCGAGGCATACTTCTGGAAGGGCTATGGCAGCGAGGGCGCCCAGGCCGAGGAGGCCTTCGCCCAGGCCGCCGAGGCGTACGGCAGGGCGATCGAGCTCGACGACCGCTACACCCTCGCCGTGAGCGGTCTGGGGTGGACCCGGCAGTACCAGGAGCAGTACGCCGAGTCGGTCAGCAGCTTCGAGCGGGCGATCGAGCTCGACCCCCACAACGCCGCCCACCACAACGGGCTGGGCTGGAGCCTCTTCAACCAGGGCAGTCTGCCCGAGGCCGAGGCGGCCTTCCGCGCCGCCCTCGAGCGGGACGAAGGCTATGCCGAGGCCCACTACAACCTGGGGCGCGTCCTCGAGGAGCAGGGGCGCACCGATGAGGCGAGAGCGGCCTACGAGCGGGCTCTCGAGCTGGATCCGGAGTATGCGGCGGCCCAGGAGCGCCTGGACGGCCTCGGGCAGTAGCCGCGCCGCGAAGTGAAAAGTGCGTGTATGATGAGAGGGCGCGGCGGCCTGCCGCGCCCTTAAACATACCGGCAGAGCACATGACTGAACGCCTCCACCTGATCCTGATCGGCCCGCCCGGCGCGGGTAAGAGCACCGTGGCCGCTCTGCTCGTACAACGCTCGCCCCTGACCGTCATCGCCACAGGGCATCGACTGCGCCAGGAGATTGCGACGGGCACGCCCATCGGGCGCACCATCGAGCCGCTGCTCGAGCAGGGTCACTTCGCGCCCGATACGCTGATGGACCGGCTGATGCGCCAGTGGCTCCGCGAGGTGCCCGCCGATCATGGCTTCCTGCTCGACGGTTACCCCCGCAACCCCGAGCAGGCCCTGGCCCTCGAGGGCATGCTGGCCGACCGCCGCCGCCCGCTCACGGGCGCGATCGCCCTCGAGCTCGACGACGAAGAGGCGGTACGCCGCCTCGGCGGGCGTCGCATCTGCCGCTGGGATGGCGAGCCGTTCACCCTGCACATGAGCGACGAAGCGGCCGTGGCCCGCTGCGCCGCCCTGGGCGGCGTGCTCGAGACCCGCGACGACGACGCGCCCGCGGTGATCCAGGAGCGGCTGCGGGTCTACGAGCGCGAGACCGAGCCCCTGATCAGCTTCTACGAGAGCCGCGGCCTCCTCGCGCGCGTCGATGCGCGCGGCGCGCCCGCCGAAGTGGCGGAGCGTGTCCTGGCCGCAGTTCATGGACAGACCGGTGGTTCGCCCAAAAGTTGACAGAACCTGGGCAAAACATCTACAATAGGCGCGACTCGACGGGATGCATGGGTGTGGAGAACCCACCCACAGGAGCAGAAGCATGACCGAGCGCCCCAACGCCTTCGACTTTTTCGGGCCGCGGACCCTGGCCGGGCCCGAGTTGACCAGCGGGTCACAGGCCCCTGACTTCGCCCTGCTGACCAACCGCTTCAAGACGGTCTCTCTGGCCGACTTCGCGGGCAAGCCCCTGGTGATCAGCGTCGTGCCCTCCCTCGACACGGGCGTGTGCACCAAGCAGAGCCTGCGCTTCAACCAGGAGGCGGCGACCCTGGCCGAGAAGGCCGGCTTCGTGACCGTGAGCGCCGACCTGCCCTTCGCCCAGGCCCGCTGGTGCGGCAGCAACGACGTGAGCCACATGCAGACGCTCTCGGACCACCGCGACATGAGCTTTGGGGCGGCCTACGGCACCTACGTGCCCGACTTCCGCATCGAGAGCCGAGCGGTCTTCGTGGTCGACGCCGAGGGCGTGATCCGCTATGCCGAGTACGTGCCCACGGCCGGCCAGGAGCCGAACTACGACGCAGCGCTGGAGAGCCTCAGGGCTGCGCTGTAGGCTCTTTTCGTCGATAGTGCACAGCCAATGCAAGGGGGCCATGGGTTGACATGGCCCCCTGTTTCTGCTATACTCGTTGCGTGTGCAACAGTTTTCTCCGCGGTACTTCCCCAGATCGCTCCTCATCCCAACGGATCGAACAGCGACGACGCTGGCCCACGCGGCGGCGTTTTTTTGTGCAGGGCCCCGGTCAGTACCGCACCCATAGCGAGGAACCAATGACTATTCACAGCTTCACAGCCCGGTCCGCCCCGCGGGTGAGCGACCTTGTGCTCGACCCGTTCATCTACAGCGACACCCTCGGCCGCCTGGCCCGCGACGGCCGCCTGGCCCACGAGCTGGCCGATCGCCTGGCCGAGGTCCTGCCGGCCGCCATCGCCCAGCTCGACGCACTCGGGGACAGCTACGGCGCCATCGCCCTGGATAGCCTCTATGGCCACCTGGCTGGAATGCAGGCGGTGGCATGAGCGCCTCTGTAAGGTCCACAGCTCCCGGCGCGCGGGGGTGAGCAGCTGCTCACCCCCGTCTTTTTTTTGCCTCCGTTTTTTTCGGGGGACCCCTCGCCGGGTCCCCCGTGCCCCCTGGCGCCAGGGGCTGCGCCCCTGGACCCCAGAAGGGTTGGCACACAAAATAGGGGCGCCGAGGGGGTCGAGCCGGCCAGAACGACAGGTGTCGCCCGGGCGCCTGAACGGCAGCGCCCAAGTGGCATGACAACGGGCTATACAGCAGGCAGAGCTAGCTCTTTCGGGTTCAAAGGGCGCAGCCCTTGCGCGGGGGAGGTTGAGGGGGCCGCGCGGCCCCCTCGCAGACAGGCCCGGCAGGCCTCCTGCCACAGGTGCGCGAGCCCCCTCGCA
>CAZKTU010000109.1:17685-19998 GCA_964555675.1 uncultured Oscillochloris sp. | reverse complement strand
GTAGGGCGCGTGCTCGAGCAACTGGCCGAACTGGTTGCGGTAGCGCTTCGGGGGGGCGATCTGGCTCTTCGACTCGATCACAAAGAAGCGCGCGTCGGGGGTGGCCAGCTGCAGTTGCCAGGTGACCCCGAACGGGATGACCAGGTAGTCGCCCGGGCTGAAGGGCAGGCGCCCAAACTGCGAGCGCAGCGCCCCCGCGCCCTCGTGGGCGTACCAGACCTCGTAGGCCTGGGCATTGCGGTAGAACTGCTCCATGCTGCGGGTGGGCCGACTGACCCCCAGGGTCACGTCGCTGTTACCCAGCAGGGTCAGGCGGGCGTCGAGCGCGTCGCCGCCCCTCGGCACCTCGGCCGTGGCGAAGGCCCGGTGGCGGATCGGGCCGAAGTCGGCGTACTCCACCCTGGCCGAGCCGAGCAGCTCGGCCGTGAGCACGCGGGGGGGCAGGAAGTGGTGGTAGAGGATCGACTGGATGCCGTGGAAGCCCTCTAGGCCCATCACCTCCTCGCGGTAGAGCCTGCCGTCGGGCTTGCGGAACTGGGTGTGGCGCTTGTGGGGCAGCGCTCCGAGCCGATGATAATAGGTCATTGCGGAACCTCCGTTGGTTACGCTGCTTCGTTGTGTCCGAGACACGCCCTCATTCTACCAGAGCCGCAGGGGCGAATTTCGGTACAATGCTAAAGGGGCCAAGGGCCCGGTGCGACGCAGGCGGCCCCACCTATGCGTTGAAAGGAGCCAGTGTGAGTATTGCGACGCTGCCCGCGGCCGGCGATACCCTGCGCGCCGACTGGGCGCGCGGCTACGAGTCGCAGCCCGTCGAGCACGCCTGCTGGATCGACGAGGTCGAGGGGAGCATCCCCGCCGATCTCCACGGTACCCTCTTTCGCAACGGCCCGGGGCTGCTCGACGTGGCCGGCA
The DNA here is from genome assembly GCA_964555675.1 of uncultured Oscillochloris sp. GTDB lineage: Bacteria > Chloroflexota > Chloroflexia > Chloroflexales > Chloroflexaceae > CAIWXH01. Next base: position 19,083 of record CAZKTU010000109.1, on the reverse strand, counting down.
TGCCCGTCCATCACCCCTTCGACGGTGACGGCATGGTGGTCGCCGTGAGCTTCAAAGAGGGCCGGGCCCACTACGCCAACCGGTTTGTGCGCACCGCGGGCTATCTCGCCGAACAGGCCGCCGGGCGGCCCCTGTTTCGCGGCGTCTTCGGCACCCAGCTGCCGGGCGGGTGGGCGGCCAACCTGCTCAACCTGCGCCTGAAGAATATCGCCAATACCGGCGTCCTGCCCTGGGGCGACCGGCTCCTGGCCCTCTGGGAGGCCGGAGAGCCCCACAGGCTCGACCCGGCCTCGCTCGAAACACTGGGCCTCGACCGGCTCGACGGCCTGCTGCGCGAGGGGCAGCCCTTCGCCGCCCATTATCACATCGACCCGTTCTGCCATTGGGACGGGGGGGCGCCCGCACTGATCAACTTCGGGGTGAACGTCGGCCTGAACACGACGATCGACCTGTTCGAGTTCGGCCCCGACTTCAGGCCCCTGCGCCGCCAGGCCTTTCAGCTCGACGGCTTCGCCTTCCTCCACGATATGGCGATCACGCCGAACTACGTGATCTTCGTGCGCAACCCCGTGCGCTACGACCCGCTGCCCTACGCCCTCGGCGTGCAGAGCGCGGCCCAGGGGCTCCGCTCGGTGCCGGGGCAGCCCTCGACGGTGATTGTCATTCCGCGCCACCCCAGCCTGGGCGAGCCGCGCACCTTCAGCGCGCCCAACGGCTTCGTCTGGCACCACGTCAACGCCTACGAGGAGGGCGAGACCCTGGTGCTCGACTCGGTCTGGTACGAATCGTATGTCGGCATCGGCCCCGAGGTCGACTTTCGCCAGATCGACTTTGCGGCCCTGCCGCCCGGTCGTCTGGCCCGGTTGAGCATCGACCTGGGCGCGGGCCGCGTCGAGCGGCGCTTCCTGGCCGAGCGTTGCTGCGAGTTCCCGGTCCTGCACCCCGCCCGCGTGGGCCGCCCCTACCGCTACACCTACCTTGCGGCGGCCGACCCAGCTATGGGCAACAGTCCGCTCCAGGCAATCTGGAAGGTGGATATGCAGAGCGGGGCCGAGCAACTCTGGAGCGCCGGGCCGCGCGGTTTCGTCAGCGAGCCGATCTTCGTGCCGCGCCCGCGCGCCGCCGAGCTTGCCGCGGCGGTGACCCCTGATGTGGGCGACCCACAGGCCAACAGCGCCCCCGACGAGGATGACGGTTGGCTCCTGGCCCTGGTCTACGACGCCGCGCGCCACGCCTCCGAGGTGGTGATCCTCGACGCCCGCGATCTGGCCCGCGGCCCCCTCGCGCGCCTCAAGCTCGACCACCACGTGCCCCACGGCCTGCACGGGGCCTTCACCTCACGGGTGTTTGGGCGCTAGACGTCGTCCGAGCTACTCGGACGGGGATGTACGGGGAGGC
>CAZKTU010000109.1:13374-17585 GCA_964555675.1 uncultured Oscillochloris sp. | reverse complement strand
AGGCCTCCCCGCGCCTCTCCTGGTTGGACGCTGTCCTACAGGCTGGCAGGGGCCGTGGGCGGGGCGGGCTGGGTGTGGCGGGCCAGCCAGGCGAGCAGGCGGGGGTCGCGCGGGTCGTGGGTGGTGAGCACCAGGCGAGTGAGGTTGCGCAGGGCCTGCTCGCCCCCGCTGAGGGCCAGGCCGTTGCGGGCGAGGAAGAGGCGCATGGCCTCGCCCGCGATGCGCTTGTTGCCGTCGCGGAAGGGGTGGTTGGCGATCAGCAGAAAGACCAGGGCGGCCGCCTTATCGGTCAGCTCGGGGAAGGCCTCTTGCCCGAAGGCGGCCTGGAAGGGCGTGGTGAGGGCCGAGAGCAGACCGGCGCCGTTGACGATCTCGAAGCGGAAGGGGTCCTCGGCGGCGTAGCGGTCGCGGATGTCGACGATATCGCCCAGAGTGATATGCTCAGCCGTCGCCATCGTTTGCCCCCCGTGCGAGGTGAGCCCGCACCCAGGCGATCAGCGCGTCGCGGCCCAGATGGTCTGCGGCCGCCATCGCCAGGGCGTAGACCTCGTCGTCGCTGGCCGCGAGGCGCGCGCCATTCAGGCTGAGGATCAGGTCGAGGGCCGCCACGGCGACCCGCTTGTTGCCGTCCGAGAAGGGGTGGCCGCGCACGATGGCGAAGGCCAGGGCCCCGGCCTTGTCGGCCAGCTCAGGGTAGAGATCGGCCCCGAAGGCGCTCTGGCGCGGCGTGGCGGCGGCGGCCTCGAGCCGGGCGAAACCGGCCTCGGTGATCCCGGCCATGCCGCCGAAGCGCTCGATCAGGGCCTGGTGGACGATCAGCAGCTCGGCCGCGGTGAGGTAGCGCATCAGGTGAGGTTCATCAGGGCTTCGCGGTATTTGGCCATGGTCACCCGCAGGCGGGCCAGCAGCTCGGGGCTGGCCTCGGGCAGGGGGCGCAGCAGCACCCGGCCATCGGCCAGGCGCTCGAGCGAGACGGCGAAGGCCCCCTCGGGCGCAGCGGCGAGCCACTCACGCAGCCGCTCGCCCAGCTCGGACTCTTCCAGCAGAATATCGTCCATAGGCCAATTATAGCCGATCGCCCGGCGGCGCACCTGGCTCAGATCGCGGGCTCGACCGGTTTGAGGCGCGTGATCAGGTCGCGCCGCTGGCGCTGGGCCAGCAGCGCGATCTCGCCGTCGATGGCATTGAGCCACATGTCGCGGGCGCTGCGGTGCGACCAGCCGAGCTCGCGGATCGCTTTGGCGCCGGAGTAGTTCAGATTGGTGTCGGCGCCCCGCACGGTCTCGCGTGAGAGGAAGGCCGGCAGGCCGGCCATGCGCTGCAGCGGCTCGGCGGGCCACAGCGAGAGGGCCATCAGGCTGCTGGGCAGCCAGAGTCTGGCCCCGAAGCCGCCGGGGCGCAGCTTCCAGTAGCTCAGGTGCTCGCGTAGGCTGCGGGCCTCGCCGCAGAGCAGGTAGACCTCGCCGGTTCGCCCCTTGGCGGCGGCCAGGGCGATGCCGCGGGCCAGGTCGTCGCGGTCGACCAGCGAGCTGATCTTCTCGGCCGCCCAGGCGGTGGGCGGCGAGATCCGGTTGACGTACATGCGCACGATATAGCCCCACGAGGAGTGGTCGTTGGGGCCGATCACGCCGGCCGGGCAGACGGTGATCAACGGCAGGCCCTGCTGCTGCTCGCGCAGTGCGATGGCGTGGGCGTCGGTCTTGGTCTGCTCGTACCAGCTGCGGCACGGGGCCTGACGCCTGAAGCTCTCGTCGCGCGGGGTCGGCCCGCTCTCGCCGAAGGCGACCACACTCGAGACATAGACCGCCCGCGGCACACCAAGCTCGCGGGCGAGGCCGAGGGTATTGGCGGTGCCGCGCACATTGATCGCCTCCATGCGCTTGCGGCCCTCGGCGTCGAGACCGAACTCATAGTGTCCGGCGTTATGGACGACCATATCGGCCCCGCTCATCGCTGCGCGCATCGACTCGCGCTCGGTCACATCGCCGGGCGCAAGCCGAACCCCCAGGGCCGCGAGGGCGCGGGCCTGGGGGCTGCTGGGCTTACGGACCAGCGCGACGACCTCGTCGGCCTGGCCGAGCAGATTGGCGGCCAGGGACTGGCCGATGAAGCCGGTGCCTCCGGTAAGAAAAACCTTCACGCGAACTCCTCGACGCTATGGGCTGGCGGCGGGCGCAGGGCTACGCCGTCAAGTCTAGCATAGTCGAGGAGGCGCGGAATAGTAGGGCGAACCGGAAGTCCCTGGTAGGTCGGCGGCCTGGCGCTCGCCAGTAAGGGCAGACCCATGTGTCTGCCCCATGGGGGAGCGACACCCTGTGGACTTAGGGAGTGCTACGCTAATAGGGCCGGTTGAGCGGGGAGATCTGCTCGTCGTGGGGCGAGAGGCAGAAGACCAGGGGGTGGCGCTCGGCCGAGGCGCGCAGGAGGCGCATCAGGGCGGCGATGGGCGCGGTCAAGATCCGATAGACGTTGGTAACCATATTTGCTCCAGTGCTTGAACAGCCGGCCCCGGGGGAGGCTACGCCTCCGGGGCGCCGCGACGCGGCGCGAGGGGGCGGGCTGCTGTTCGGGATTATTCTGGCGACGACAGGTCGCCGGAGCTATCGTAGCACACGCGCTCAGGCCGGCAGATCGGCCGGAAGGCTGACGAGGGGCAGGGGGCCGGGCTGTCCGGCCCCTGCTAGAAATAGCCGAACTGCAGCGCCAGGGCGCCCAGAGCGAGCAGGCAGGCCACCCCGCAGAGATCGGTGGCGGTGTTGACCACGAGCGACGAGGCGAGGGCAGGGCTGCAGCGCAGGGCCTTGAGGGCCATTGGCACGACGACGCCGGCCAGGGCGGCGATGATCAGGTTGGCCATGACGGCGAGGCCGACAATGAGGCCGATGGCGAGGCTGCCCTGCCAGAGCAAGCCGATCAGGCCGGCGAGCAGCCCGATGCAGAGGCCGTTACAGAGACCGATCAGCAACTCGCGCAGCACCGTCCTCCCGGCGTCGCGGAGGCCAAGCTCGCCGAGGGCGAGGGAGCGCACGGCAATGGTGAGCGTCTGGGCGCCGGCCCGGCTGCCGGGGCCGAGTACGACGGGCAGGAAGGCGGCCAGGATGGCGACCTGGGCGATCAGGCCCTGGAAGCTGCCGATCAGCGCGGCGACCAGGAAGGCTGCGGCCAGAGCGAGGCTCAGCCAGATGATGCGGTCGCGGGCGGCGCGGGCGAGCGGGCGGGCGGCATCTTCGCACCGCGCGACACAGGCGAGGCGGTACATGTCCTCGGTGGCCTTGCCCTCGACGGCGCCCAGCAGGGCGGTGGCGTCGAGGCTGCCGACCAGGCGGCCCGCGCCGTCGACGACGGGCAGGGCGAGGAAGCCCGACTGCCCCAGGAGATGGGCCTGCTGCTCGGGCCCCAGGCTGGCGGGCAGGCTGACCACCTCGCGGCTCATCATGGTCTCGAGGCGCGTCTCGGGCTGGGCGGTCACCACCTGGCGCAGGCTGACCGCGCCAACCAGGCGATCCTCCTCGCCGGTGACGAACAGGTAGTAGACGCTCTCGTCGCCCGGGCGCATCATCCTGAGCGCGTCGATCACCTGCTGGGCGGTGGCGTGCTTGGGGAAGCTCAGGGCGGGCGCATAGTCGAGCTCGGCCGCGGCCGGCAGAGCGTCGTGGAGCTTCGGGCGAATCGTGGGCGCGCGGAGCGCGTCGCGGTCGATGGTAGCGCGAAACGCGATCATCGGTCCCTCCTACGTGCTGCATGTCGCGGCGGCGTGGCCGCGGGAGCGGTTGGAGGCCCGATGGTCGCGCGCTGCGCCGGCGAGGCCCAGAGCGTAGGACGCTCGGGGCTGCTGCGCGAGGAGAAGCTGGGGGATCAAATAACCCCGGCGGGGCTGCCGGGGCGGTGAGCAGAGCGTCGCGAACGCCCCGCGTAGGAGGCGCTCGTCAGCTCAACAGGGGCTCATCCGCGACCGGCGCCACGCATGCTGCGCGACCAATCGGGCCAGGACGGTGCTGTTGGTGACTGCCTTCCATATGTCCTTTGCGAACGCGCCTATGGCCGCGGCAGAGGCTTCGACGCCTCTGTGATCCGCGTGACGGGCTACTGGTGCCCGCCGCGCCTATGAGCGCACGAACCGGGACGGTGTGACCGCCCCGAGGTAAGTATAGGCCGAGATGGTTGCTCTGTCAAATAAAAGGATGGTAACGTCGGGCGTCTCAGTCGCCTGG
>CAZKTU010000109.1:0-13274 GCA_964555675.1 uncultured Oscillochloris sp. | reverse complement strand
GTGTGCCGGAGCGACGGGCCAGACTCTCGGCATAGATCGCCTCGATCGTGCGCGCCGCGCGCTCCCAGGAGAGCTCGGCGACGGCGCGGGCGCGGGCGGCGGCGGCCAAGCGGGCGGCCAACTCGCGGTCGTCGAGGGCTAGCTCGAGCTTAGCGGCCAGATCTTCGGCGCTGCCCAGGCGGGCGTAGAGGCCGGTGTCGGCGAGGATCTCGCGGGCGACCGGGGTCTCGAAGGCGACGGTGGGCATGCCCATAGCCATATAGTTGGCGATTTTGCCGTTGCCCTCGGTCAGGCTCATCTTCGGGGCGACGGCTACCTCGCCCAGCGCCAGGTAGCTATGCAGGTCGCGATAGATGATCCGGCCGGGCAGGGTTACGTGGCCGCCGATGCCCAGGCTCTCCGCGTAGCGGAGGTAGCTATGGGGGTCGGGGTGGCCCATAATCAGGAAGTGGACGTCGGGGCGGCGGGCGACCAGCACGCGGGCGGCGTCGATCAGCACATTGGTGCCCTGGTAGGGGGCCAGGAGGCCGATGTAGGCGATGATGCGGCGGCCGGGGGGGATGCCGAGCTGGGCCCGCAGCTCATCGCGCTGGGCGGCCCATGCGGGCGAGTGGTCGTAGGGGCGGAAGCGCTCGGTGTCGACGCCGTCGGGCACGGCATGCAGGCGCTCGGGGGGGACCGAGCCGTCGCGGCGCAGCAGGGCGGCCGCGTTATGGGTCGAGGGCAGCACCGCGTCGGCGCGCCGGTTGATGAAGCGCTCCAGGCGGGTGAGGGGCATATAGAGGGGGCTGGCCTTGCTGATGAAGCCGTGGTCGAGCATCTCGCTGGTCATGCTGCCCTGATAGTCGAGGATGAGCGGGGCATTGAGCAGCTGCTGGAGGGGCAGGCCGATCGCCGCGGCCTCGTGGGTGTGGGCGTGAATGATATCGGGGCGCAGCTTGAGGGCGACGCGCAGGGCGCGCCAGCCGAGGCCGACGTCCAGGTAGAGCTTGTGGCGCGACGAGCCCACCACGGCGCGTTTGATCCAGGGGACATCCCACGAGCGGCGGATGTCGAGCCCGGGCATCTCGTCGCCATTATGGTAGGTGACGAGGACGAGCCGATGGCCGCGGCGCTGCATGGCCCGCGCCTCTTCCCAGATCCGCACGTGGTTGCCGTAGTCCGAGAAGAAGCTCGTCGAGGCGAGCATGAGCACAGTGTAGGACATGCTTCGGAAGGATGAAGGATGAAGCATGAAGGATGAAGCGCTCATCCCTCACGCATCATCGTTCAGCGCTTAGCCTTTCTCGAAGGCGAGGTGCAACGGCGGGCCGGCCTCGGGCGGCAGTTCGCCGGCGGCGACGGCCTCGTAGTGCAGCTCGTCGTGAGGCAGGCCGTGGGTGGCGATAAACTCGTCGGGGGTGGTCTCGATATCGTAGACGAAATAGATCGGGCCGTACTGGCCGTAGAAGTTGGTCTCGATCTCGTCGTACTGCTCCTCGAGGGTCTGCTCGCCGCGGTAGTGGGCGCGGGCCCAGCCGACGCCGTTGCCGCTCACCTCGAGCCAGACGACGTCTGTGGCCAGGGCGCGGGCCAGATCCTGGGCCAGGGCTCGCTCGCCGAAGTAGCGCGGGTCCTCGAAGAGGGCCACCCAGCCGCCCTGGGGCGGAAGCACGAAGAAGAGGCGGCGGCGCTTCTCGCGGACCATGATCTTGCCGCTGATCGCCCCCGGGGGCAGATCGGCGGGCGCGAAGCCGCGGGCGAGCATCGCCTCGGCCACGGCTCTCCCGACCAGAGCCTGGTCGGCATGTTTGACATAAATAGCGCCAGCGTTGTTCATTGCGCGGCTATTGTACGAGAGAGCGCCCCGTCGTGCAAACGGGTTGTATACTGGCCATGGGCGTAGAAATACTGTATGGAGCGCCTTATGAGCATGCAAGATCTTCGCAAAGAGTACAGCGGGCGCGCCCTCGACGAGACGGACGTGGCGCCCGAGCCGCTTGTGCAGTTTCGGCGCTGGTTCGACGAGGCTGTCGCGGCGGGGTTGCGCGAGCCCAACGCCATGACACTGGCCACAATCGGGTCCGACGGACGCCCGTCGGCGCGGGTGGTGCTGCTGAAAAGCGTCGACGCGGCGGGCTTCGTCTTCTTCACCAACTATACGAGCCGCAAGGGGCGCGAGCTCGACGCCGCGGGTAGTGCGGCCCTGGTCTTCTACTGGGGCGACCTCGAGCGGCAGGTGCGGGTCGAGGGCGCGGTCGCCCGGGTCGACCCGGGCGAGTCTGACGCCTACTTCGCCAGCAGGCCGGCGGGGGCGCGCCTGGGGGCCTGGGCCTCGCCGCAGAGTCAGGTGATCGCCGGGCGGGCCGAGCTTGACGCGCGGCTTGCCGCGGTTGAGGCCCGTTTCGCGGGCGGCGAGCCTGCGCGGCCCGAGCACTGGGGCGGCTACAGGCTCGTGCCCGACCGGCTGGAGTTCTGGCAGGGGCGGGCCAGCCGCCTGCACGACCGCATCCAGTACCGCTGGGCGGCGCCCGCGTGGGTGATCGAGCGTCTCGCGCCGTAGATCCGGGAGAAATGGGGGGGATGGCGCTGTTGCCGGTTAAAGGCAGGTAGATTATAATTGGGGCGCCGCGTACCCTGACACGCGGGCGCCCCGACCTGTACGCGAAGTCGCCGCGCGCCTCCGTTTGTAGCGTATGCGGGACGATCGAGGAGGATGCGTCAACTATGTTTGGCAGCAACAAGAAACCCCAGCCCGCCCCCCCCACCATGAACGGCAAACCCGAGACTGTGATCGGCTCCAATACACGCTTCCAGGGCACCCTGACCTCCGACGGCAATATCAGAGTCGACGGTTCGGTCGAGGGCGATATCGAGGTCCTGGGCAATCTGATCGTCGGCGAGACAGGTCGCGTGATCGCTACGATCAAGGCCCAGAACGTCCACGTCTCCGGCGCCGTGAAGGGTGAGATCACTGCCGTCGAGCAGCTCGAGATCTCGCCCACCGGCAAGGTCTGGGGCGATATTACCACTGCGGCGCTGCACATCGAGCCGGGCGGCCTCTTCCGCGGCCAGAGCTCGATGACCAGCAATATCGACGAGCCCCTGCTGCTCGAGGCCCCGCGCTCGGCCGAGAGCTAGGCAGCTATTCGGATCGCCAGGGGGGCGCCTCCCTGGCCTCTGCCCCTCGCCATGAAACGACGCACCCGCCACGCTACCCGCAGCCTGTTCGGCATCACCCCACGCCGTAGGCCGGGCGCCACAACCCTGTCAACCGATCATGTGCTGGGCATGCTGCGCCTGAGCGGCAAGAGCGCGATGACGATCGCCCTGGCGGCGCTGATGTTGATCTTCATCGGGCTGCTGGTGGCAAATTTCGTGGGCCAGGTGATGCAGAGCGCCCGCCTCGAAAGCCAGCGCGCCGCCCTCGAGGCCGAGGTGGCCCAGATGGCCGCCGAGAACGCCCGCCTCGAGGGCGCTGTCGCCTACACCGAGTCCGATGTGTATGTCGAGCAGGTGGCCCGCGGGCAGCTCGGCTACGCCCGCGAGGGCGATATCGTCGTCCTCCCGCGCCTCGCCGCGCCCACGGCAGAGGCCGCCCCCCTCGCCCCCCCCGCCGCAGACCCCGCTGTCCAACCAACCACCCCCAACTGGCGCCTCTGGTGGCAGGCCTTCTTCCCACCCGCCGCATAGCCCGAGCCTCCTCCCAGGTAGTGACCCTCAACTCTTTTTTAAGCCCGACACTTGACATGCATCAGGGGCCCTGCTATACTTTGCTTAACCGATTAAGCGATTAATCAATTAAGCGCAAGGGTGGCAGGCTTGGCGACGATCAAGGACGTAGCGCAGCGCGCCAGCGTCTCGACGGCGACGGTGTCGTATGTGCTTAACGGCACAGGCACAGTCACCGCCGAGACCCGGCAGCGCGTGCTCGCCGCCGTCGAAGCCCTGAACTACCAGCCCAACCACGCCGCCCGCAGCCTGCGCACTCGCTCGCGCACCCTCGGCCTGGTGCTGCCCCACGGCGCGGCCGGCCTGGCCGACCCTGCCCTTGCCGAGCTCGTCGCCGGCCTCACCGAGGCCGCGGCCGCGCAGGGCTACTATTTGCTGCTGGCCGCCAGCGCCGAGCAGCCCGAGCACGAGCTCGGCGCCGCCCTGGCCCGCACCGGCCGCGTCGAGGGGCTCGTGCTGCTCGACCTGCGCGTCGACGACGAGCGGGCCGCCCATCTCGCCGCCGCAGGCGTACCCTGCGTGGGCGTGGGCGCGGTCGCCCCGGGGCAGGCCTGCCCCTCGGTCGGCTTCGACCTGGGCAGGGGCGCGGCCGACGCCGCCCGCCACCTGCTCGCCCTCGGCCACGGCCGCATCGGCATGATCGCCCTGCCTTCAGACCTGGCCGACAGCGAGCCGTTCTACCAGGGCTTCGAGACGGCCCTCGCCGCGGCCGGCTACGAGGCCGACCCGGCCCTGGTCGTCGAGGCGGGCACCAGCGAGCAGGACGGCATGGCCGCCATGGGCGAGCTGCTGGCCCGCCCCGAGCCGCCCACAGCCGTGATCGCCGCAGGCGACGCCCTCGCCTTTGGCGCGATGCACGCCCTGCGCGACGCCGGGCTCGTGGCTGGGCGCGACCTGTCCCTGGTGGGCTGCGGCGACCTGCCTCTGGCCGCCCACGTCCACCCGCCCCTCACGACGCTCCGCTCGCCGCGGCGGGCCCTGGGCGCGGCCCTGGCCCGGGCCCTGATCGCCCTGGTCGAGCGCCAGCAGATACCCCCTGAGGGGCCCCTGCCCCTCCAGTTGATCGTACGTCGCACTACAGCACAGCCCTGTTGACCGCATCTGTACCAACGATGGTAGCGTAACCAAGGAGGAACCCAGTGGCAGGTATCAAGTTCGAGCACGTGTGGAAGCGCTTCGGCGAGGTGACCGTCCTCAAAGACCTCAACATCGACATCAATGACGGCGAGTTCCTCGTGCTGGTCGGCCCGTCGGGCTGCGGCAAGTCGACGGCCCTGCGCTGCCTGGCCGGCCTCGAGGAGATCACCGACGGCAATATCTGGATCGGCGACCGCGTGGTCAACGACGTGCCCCCGAAGGACCGTGACATCGCCATGGTCTTCCAGAGCTACGCGCTCTACCCCCACATGAGCGTGTACGACAACATGGCCTTCGGCCTCAAGCTGCGCAAGGTGCCCAAGCAGGAGATCGACAAGCGCGTCAAAGAGGCCGCCGACATGCTCTCGATCGGCCACCTGCTCGACCGCAAGCCCAAGGCGCTCTCGGGCGGTCAGCGCCAGCGTGTCGCCCTCGGCCGGGCGATCGTGCGCGACCCCGCCGTCTTCCTGATGGACGAGCCCCTCTCGAACCTCGACGCCAAGCTGCGCGTGCAGACCCGCGCCGAGATCAGCAAGCTGCACCAGCGCCTGAAGACCACCTTCATCTACGTGACCCACGACCAGACCGAGGCGCTGACCATGGGTACCCGCATCGCGGTGATGCGCGACGGCATCCTGCAGCAGCTCGATACGCCCCAGAACCTCTACGACTCGCCGCAGAACATGTTCGTGGCCGGCTTCATCGGCAGCCCCGCCATGAACTTCTTCGAGGCCAAGCTCGACCGCACCAACGGCGGCCTGTCCGTCGTGGTCGGCAAAGACTTCGTCGTGCCCGTGCCGGCCGCCAAGCTCGACAAGGTCGGCAGCCACGTGGGCAAGGACATCTACTTCGGCATTCGCCCCGAGGATGTCCACGACGCCCACTTCGTCGCTCGCGGCGTCGACGAGGCCGCCAAGCTCGTCACTACGGTCAACGTGACCGAGCCCATGGGCTCCGAGGTCTACGCCTACGTCGAGAATGGCGGCAAGGAGTTCATCGGCCGCCTCGACCCGCGCACCGCCGCCCGCACCGGCCATAGCCTCGACGTGGTCCTCGATATGGATAAGATGCATATCTTCGACCGCGAGACTGAAAAGGCGCTGGTGTAGGGGAACCAGGTTCCCCTACGACCCCGCTCAGGTGCTGGTAGGGGGCGCCCTTACGACCGCGCTGGTGTAGGGGAACCAGGTTCCCCTACGACCCCGCTCAGGTGCTGGTAGGGGGCGCCCTTACGACCTCGCTGAGGTAAGGCGCCCCTACGACCTCGCTGAGGCGAGGCAGGGTCATCGTCTTACTCAAGACGCACAAAGCCCCCGCTCACGTAGTGAGCGGGGGCTTTGTGGTAGGTCGAGGTCTAGTCGCCGCTGCAGCTATGGAGCAGGTAGCTCGAGGAGCTGACGGGCGGCGCGGTCAGCTCGGCCCTCAGGGCGAGAGCGGCGCTGCCGGCGCTGTCGATGTTGCTGCGCACCATGCTGAGCAGGCTCGTCTCGGCCTCGACCAGGGCCGGGGCGCCCTGCTGGGCGGGCTGCAGCTGCGGCGCAGCCATGCCGTTCGGCAGCATGACCACGTTGCTGGCCGGAGCCGTGACCGTCGCCCGGGTGGGCTGGAAGGTCAGGGCGACGAAGAGCGCCACGGCGACCGTGGCCATGGCGGCGCCGAGGGCCAGACCCTTCAGGACCATGCGGACCTCCTGACACTAAGTACTGCTGTTCAATAGCGCTAGGGTATGAACTATATTCTAGCAGAATTATGACAGGGCGGGAGGGGGAATTTTTCGCCTTGTGGTCTCAGGAGAGCCCGTGCTCGACGGCGAAACGCGTGGCGGCGCTGCGCGAGTTGATCCCGAGCTTCCCATAGATCGAGGTGAGATGCGTACTGACGGTGCGCCGACTGAGCACCAGCTCGTCCGCGACCTGGGCATCCGTAAGGCCGCGGGCGACCAGGCGCAACACCTCGACCTCGCGGGCCGTGAGGCCGCCGGGGTAGCTGGCGCGCCCGGTGGACGCCGCGGCAGGCGGCCCGCCGGCGCGGGTCGGCGGAGGCCTGTAGTGCCAGGTCAGCAGGCGCGCGGCGAGGCCGGCGGCCTCTTCCGTGGTGAGTCGGGATGAGGCCGAAGGCGCGGCGAGGGCCTCGAGCTGGGCGGCCCAGGCCGAGTCGTGGGGGCGCACGAGGGGCGCGCACAGCCCAGCCACGGCGGCGATCTGGGGGCTCGAGCCGGTCTCGAGGGCCAGGCCGAGGGCCTCTTGCAGCAGGGGCACCGCGTCGCCGGGTCGCTCCTGGGCCAGGGCCAGCTGACCCTGGCTGATCAGCACGGCGGCCTGGCCCCAGCGGTTGCCGATGCTCCGAAAGAGGCCCAGGCTCTGGTTGTAGTGGCTGCGGGCGCCCTCGTGGTCGCCCAGGCCGACGGCGGTGTCGCCCAGGCGATGGTGCGAGATCGCCGCGCCGCGCAGGTCGCCCATGGCGATGCGCAGCTCGAGGCTCTGGGCGAAGAGGCGCTGAGCGTCGGCGAAGTTGCCCTGGGTGTAGGCCACCTTGCCGAGGTTGGTCAGCGAGAAGCTCATGCTCCAGCGGTTGCCGATGCGCTGCTCGATCGCCAGGCTCTGCTCGCTGTAGCGGCGCGCGGTCGAGTAGTCTTTGCGGTCGAAGGCGATCTGGCCGAGGATATTGCCGATCACCGCCTGGCCGTAGGCGTCGTCGGTGGCCAGGGCCAGGGCCTGGCCCCGTTCGCCATAGGCCAGGGCGGCCGGCTCGTCGCCCAGGTAGGCGCAGACGGCCGCCAGGTAGTTCAGGCCGAAGCCCATCTCGTCGCCGAGGCCGTGGGCCTGCTGCACCGCGAGGCTCTGCTCGAGCCGGGCGCGGGCGTCGCGCTGGCGGCCCAGGTGGAAGGTCATCCAGCCCTCGCGGGCCACGATCGCGGCGTAGGCCGAGGCAACCTCGGGGCGCGACGCGAGCAGCGGGGCGAGGGCCCGGCTGGCGGCCACGAAGGCGCCGGCCCCCTCCTGGAACCAGCTGAGCATATCGTAGACGTGGAAGAGGGCCGGCGCGGCGGCGCCGAGGGCCTCGTGGTCGGCCTGGGCGACGGCGTGATGCCAGGCCGCCCGCAGCTGGTCGATCTCGGCCCCGAGGGCGGCCAGGGTCTCGAGCTGGGCCGGGCCGCGCAGGTCGGCGACGCTGCCGGCCAGCAGGCCGAGGAAGTAGCGCGCGTGGCGATCCTGGGTCTCGGCCAGCTCGCCGGCGGCCGCGAGCTGCTCGGCGGCGTACTGGCGCAGGGGGCCGGGCAGCTCGTAGCGGGCGGAGGCCCCCATCTCGCTGCTGACCCGCCGAACGAGCGACTTGTTGACCAGGGCGGCCAGCATGGGCAATGTGGCCCCGGCCACGGGCGCGGCGGCGTTGCGGCTGAAGCGTCCGTGGAAGATCGAGAGGCGGCGCAGGGCCTGCTGCTCGGAGGGGGTGAGCAGGGCCCACGAGTGGGTAAAGACGGCCCGCAGGCTCTGGCGCTGCCCGTCGCCCTGGCGCGTATCGTCGCTGAGAAAGTCGAGGTTGAGGGCGATCTCGTCGGCGATCTCGGCGCACGAGAGGATCGGCGTCCAGCGGGCGGCCAGCTCGATCGCCAGGGGCAGGCCGTCGACCAGGCGGCAGATGCGCGCCGTGGCCTCGGCGGTGGAAGCACTCAGGGCGAAGTCGGGCGAGGCGGCCCGGGCCACCTCGGCGAAGAGCTGGATCGCGGGGTAGCTCTCGAGGGGCGCCTCGCCCGCGCTAGGGAGGTTCGGGGGATAGGCGAGGCCGTCGAGCAAGAGCACCTGCTCGCCGCGCAGGTTCAGGCGCTCGCGCGAGGTGGTGAGCACGGTGAGGCCGCCGGCCACCTGCAGCAGGCTGGCCAGGTAGGGGGCCGCGGCGACCAGGTGCTCGATCGTATCGATCACCAGCAGCAGTTGGCGCTCCTGGAGGTAGCCGCTCAGCTGAGCGCTCGGCAGTTCGGGGCCCCTGACGGTCAGGCCGAGGGCCGCGGCGATGGTGGTGGCGAGCACCTCGGCCAGGGGCTCGCGGGGCATGACCGAGTCCATGGGCACGAAGCAGACGCCGTCGGGGAAGGCCTCGTCGGCGGCCAGGGCATTGGCGGCCTCGATGGCCAGGCGGCTCTTGCCGATGCCGCCGAGACCGCAGATCGTCACCAGGCGACACTCGGGGTCGCGCAGCTGCGCGAGCAGCGTCGACAGGATCGCCTCGCGGCCGACCAGCGGTGTCAGGGGGCTCGGGAGGGCCCGCGCCTGGGGGCGCAGCAATGAACCGGGAGCCGATGGTCCGGCGCTCGTCTCCATGGAAGGGTTCCTTGGGCTGGCCTTCGTCCGCGCTCTAATGCGGTATTTGATAGTATAGCACGGCTGGCCGGGCTGCGAAGCCCGCCTGCGCGGGCTCGAACCACTGCCCTACAGAATCTGGCTGAGGAAGAGCTTGGTGCGCTCCTGGCGGGGCGTGCCGAAGATCTGGTCGGGGGTGCCCTCCTCGACGACCTGGCCCTTATCCATGAAGACCATGCGGTCGGCCACCTCGCGGGCGAAGCCCATCTCGTGGGTGACACAGAGCATGGTGATCCCCGAGCTGGCCAGCTCTTTCATGACGTCGAGCACCTCTTTGATCATCTCGGGGTCGAGGGCCGAGGTGGGCTCGTCGAAGAGCATGATCCGCGGGTCCATGGCCAGGGCCCGGGCGATCGCCACGCGCTGCTGCTGGCCGCCCGAGAGCTGACCGGGGAACTTGCGGGCCTGCTCGACGATCCCGACCCGTTCGAGCAGCTCGAGGGCGCGGGCCTCGCTCTCGCTGCGGGTCTTCTTGCGCACCCAGATCTGGGCCAGGGTGACATTCTGCAGCACCGTCAGGTGGGGGAAGAGATTGAACTGCTGGAAGACCATGCCCGTCTCGCGGCGGATGGTGTCGATATTGCGAATATCGTTGGTCATCTCGATGCCGTCGACGACGATGCGGCCCTCCTGGTGCTCCTCCAGGCGGTTGATCGTGCGGATGAAGGTGCTCTTGCCGCTGCCCGAGGGCCCGAAGATCACCACCACCTCGCCCTTCTTGACCCGCAGGCTCACATCGCGCAGGGCGTGAAACTCGCCATACCACTTGTTGACGTTCTCGCAGACGATAATATCTTCGTTCGAGACGTGGTGTCCGCTCATAGTGTTAGTGCTTCCCGACGTTCAGATTAAACTCGATCTGGCGGGCGGTGCGCGACATGGTGAAGCTGAAGACCCAGTAGATCAGGGCGATGAAGAGGAAGGTCTCGCGCCAGACGCCCCCGGGGGTGCCCAGCCACTCGGGCTGGCCGACGATACCCTGGGCGGCGCCGAGCAGGTCGGCGAGGCCGACGATCACCACCAGCGAGGTGTCCTTGAACAGGCTGATGAACTGGCTGACCAGCACCGGGATGACCGAGCGCAGGGCCTGGGGCAAGGTGATCAGCAGGGTGGTCTGGACCACATTCAGGCCGAGGGCGCGGGCCGCCTCGCTCTGGCCCTTGGGGATGGCCTGCAGCCCGCCGCGCACATTCTCGGCCAGATAGGCCGCGCTGAACAGAGTCACCGCCACCGTGGCCCGCACCAGCTGGTCGATGCTCTCGCCGCCGGGCAAGAAGAGCGGCAGCAGCAGCGAGCCCATATAGAGTACAGTGACCAGAGGTACGCCGCGGATCAGCTCGATATAGGCGATGCAGAACCACTTGATCACCGGCAGGTTGCTGCGCCGACCGAGGGCCAGCAGGATGCCGAGGGGGAAGGAGAGCACGATCCCGCTCGCGGAGAGCAGCAGGGTCAGCAGCAGACCACCCCAGAGATTGCTCTCGACCAGGGGCAGCACCCCGCCGAAGCCGCGAATGATCACGATCACCGCGGGATAGAGCAGAAACCAAGCGGCGATCAGCGGCCAGCGCAGGCGCGCGCCGCCCGCGGCCCCCGCGAAGTAGCCGGCCACCAGCAGAACCGCCAGCGCGAGGAACATCTGCCAGGCCCGCAGGGCCACCTGATTCTCGACGGGCGGCAGGAAGAAGGTCGGGATGACCAGCAGCAGGCTGCCGATCGTCGAGCCGACCGCCAGGCCGAGGGTGATGCCGCGCCAGGTGCCCGCGCTGAGGCCGAGCAGCAGGGCTACCAGCGCGAGGGCCAGCTGGGGGCGCCAGAGCTGGGCGGCCGGGTAGGTCCAGGTCATCAGCACCTTGAGGTTGGCGACCACGGCCGGCCAACCCTGGGAGGTGATCAGCCAGCCGAAGAAGGCGCTGAGCAGCTGGAAGAGCAGGAAGCCCAGGACCAGGGTGATGACGATGTTGTACCAGGTGCTGAAGAGGTTCTCGCGCAGCCAGCCGAGAGCGTCGATGCTGGGGCGGGCGGGCCTGGCGCGGCCCTGGGGGACGTCAGTAGTGGCCATTGCCCATTCTCCCTAGCGCTCTACCAGCTGAATGCGCTTGTTGTACCAGTTCATGAGCAGCGAGGTCAGCAGGCTGACGCTCAGATAGCTGAGCATCAGCATCAAGATCACCGGCACGGCCTGCCCGGTCTGGTTGTTGATCGTATTGCCGACGTAGAACAGGTCGGGGTAGGCGATCGCCACGGCCAGGCTGCTATTCTTGGTCAGGTTCAGGTAGGTGCTGGTCATCGGCGGGATCATGATCCGCAGGGCCTGGGGGAAGATCACCAGGCGCAGGGTCTGGCCGGTGTTCAGGCCGAGGGCCCGGGCGGCCTCGCGCTGGCCTTTGTGTACCGACTGGATGCCGCTGCGCACGATCTCGCTGATGAAGGCCGCGGTATAGATCACCAGGCCGACCAGCAGGGCGGCGAAGCTCGCGGTGACGGTGAGCCCGCCCTCGAAGTTGAAGCGCTGGAGGGCGGGGAACTCGAGGCTGACGGGCCAGATCCCGCTCGTAACTCTGGCGACGATCAGGCCGATCAGGGCGATCCCGCCGGCGATCAGCAGGGCCCACGGCAGGGCCACCCCCGGCCGGTCGCGGCGGGCGAACTGCACACGCCTGGCGACATAATAGCCCGCCCCGAGCAGCAGCCCGGCCCAGAGCCAGGGTGTCCAGGCGTCGAAGCTGGCGCTCGCCTGGGGCCAGGCCATAGTGACGCCGCGGTTGTGCAGGTAGACCACACCGCCGAGGTCGATGCTCTCTTGGACGCGGGGGAAGGCCTTGGTGAGCAAGAACCAGAAGATCAGCTGGAGCAGCAGCGGGATGTTGCGCACCAGCTCGACATACCAGAGGGCCGTATTACGCAGCAGCCAGTTGTTCGAGAGCCGGAACAGGCCGATCGTGACCCCGAGCAGCGTGGCCAGGATGATCCCGGTGATCGCGATGCGCAGGGTATTGAGCACGCCGACCACGAAGGCCCGCCCGTAGGTCATCGCCGGGTCGTAGGGGATGACGCTCTCGGCGATCGGGAAACCGGCCGGCTGCGAGAGGAAGGCGAAGCTCGGCAGCAGATTCGCGCGGCGCAGGCCCTCGATCATGTTGGTGTAGAGCAGCCAGAGCCCGCCGAGCACGATCAGGGCGAAGATCACTTGCAGAATGATCGCGATAATGCGGGTGTCACGATAGAAGGGGATGCTTGTGCGCTGCCGCGCTTCTACAGCCATAGAGACTTCTCCCGTAGCCAATATAGCCAGGGGGGCGCCTAGGCGCCCCCCTGGTCCGGGTTACGCCTAGCGGAAGGGCGGCGAGTAGAGCAGACCGCCTTCGGTGTAGAGCGCGTTCAGGCCGCGGGGTAGCGCGAAGGGCGTCTCGGGCCCGAGGTTGCGATCATAGATCTCCTCGTAGTTGCCGACCGCCTTGATCACGCGCTGGACGAAGTCGTTGGGCAGGCCGATGCCATCGCCGAGGGCGTTGTCGCCGATGCCGAGGAAGCGCTGGATCTCGGGGACCTCGCTGGCGGTAAACTCGGCCAGGTTGGCCGAGCTGATGCCGAACTCCTCGGCCTGGAAGGTGGCGAAGGTGATCCAGCGCACCGCGTCGCCCCACTGCTGGTCGCCGTGGGCCACCGAGGGGCCCAGGGGCTCCTTGGACATAGTCACGTCGAGGATGGTGTGATCGGCCGGGTTGGTCAGCAGGGTCAGGCTCGAGACCAGGCCCGACTTGTCGGTGGTGAAGCCGTCGCACTGGCCTGCGTCATAGGCTGTGCGCGTGCCGTCGCCGTCGGGGAAGACCACCGGGGTGAACTCGAGGCCGCGGGCGCGGAACTGGTCGGCCAGGTTCAGCTCGGTCGTCGTGCCCGTCTGGACACAGATCGTCGCCCCGTTCATGTCCTCGAGGGTGGTGATGCCGCTGTCTTTGCGCACCATCATGCCCTGGCCGTCATAGAACGTGACCGGCATCCACTCGAGGCCGAGCGAGCCGTCGCGGCTGAGGGTGAAGGTCGAGTTGCGGATCAGCACGTCGACCT
>CAZKTU010000108.1:1190-20317 GCA_964555675.1 uncultured Oscillochloris sp. | reverse complement strand
TACGGCACCAGGGCGAGCACGCGGGCCGGGCCGCTCTGGGCGGCCTGCAGCTTGAGGGCGCCGATGACGACCGTCGCGCCTGTGGGGGGCAGCTGCTCGAGGCTGGTGAGGTTCTCGAGCAGGAGGGCGAAGCCGGCGGCGGGGGCGTAGGGGAGGGCCGGGGCGTCGATGCCGAGGCCGGCGGCGCCGCGCTGGTTGAGCAGCAGGTCGGCGGCGGCGGGGTCGAAGCCGGGCGCGAGGGCGCGGCCGTCGGGGCCGGGGTTCAGATAGGCGCCCGGGTCGCCCCAGCGCACGTCCCAGCCCGTGGCGAGCAGGACCAGGGCGCCGCGGGGCACGCGGCCGTAGCTTTGCTCCCAGGCGAGCACATCGTCCGCGCCGAGGGTGAAGGCCGGGTCGTCCTGGGCCAGGTCGCGGGCGTCGATCACGACCGCGGGCAGCACCAGGTCGCGGGGCGAGAGCAGCTCGAGGTTGGCGGGGGCGGCGCCGGGGGCGGCGGCGACCCTGAGGTGGGAGCCGGTGCGCGCCCCGATGCTCAGCTCGCGCAGGCTGCCGTCGTCGGCGCGGATCAGGCGGGTGAGTGGCTCGCCGGGGGGGTAGGGGACATCCTCGCGCACGACGTGGCTGAGGTCGACGGTGCGGGTATAGAGGGCCGGCCCGGGGGGCGGTGGGGGCGCGCCGGCGCTGCAGGCGCCCAGAGCGACGAGGGAGGTGAAGAGCGCAAAGCCCCACAGGATGGCTGGTCGGCCCGCCCGGGGGGCGCACGTAGCTCTAGCTCTCACCGCGGCTCCTTCGCGTCGATGTGCCCGGCTCACTCGCGCCGGTTGCCGAATACGACCGGAGCGAAGCGCGGGCCGCGCCCATTATAGCAGCCTTGTTCCCCGGCCCGTATTTCGCAGCGCGGGCGCCGACCCGGCGCGTGTAGGGAGCGTGTGCTATAATTGAGGCCACAGCAAGCCCTATCCAGTGAGGCGAGCCACTATGTCGCTCTTCAACCCGGAGGGCACCCCAGCCACTGTCTCCAGTGCGATGGCCCGAATCGAGCGACGCCTGCCCTACCCGGGCGAGATTCTGGTCCGCCAGGGCAGCCGGGTGGAGCCCGAGGACATCATCGCCCGCACGCTCAAGCCGACGCCCCCCCAGATTATCAACGTCGCCCGCTCGCTGGGCATCCCGCCGGCGCAGGTCTATAGGGCGATGCGCCGCGAGAAGAACAACAAGGTCAATGCCGGCCAGGTGCTGGCCCGTACCCCGGGTCTGCTCGGCCGCAGCTGCCTGGCCCCGGTGGGCGGCATGATCGTCGACATCGACGGCGAGACCGGCTACGTGACGATCGCCCCCGACCCGGTCGAGCACGCCCTGCAGGCGGCGATGCGCGGCCTGGTGATGGAGGTGATCCCCTACGAGGGCGTGGTGATCGAGACCCTGGCCGCCCAGGTCTACGGCGCCTTCGGGGTCGGCGAGGAGCGCAGCGGCGTGCTGCGGCTGCTGGCCCTCGAGCCGTCCGACATCATCAGGCCCGAGCAGATCGACGCCCGCAGCGCCTACGCCATCCTGATCTGCGGGGCCGCGGTCAGCGCCGCCGCCCTCAGGCGGGCCGTGGCCGAGCAGGTGCGCGGGATCATCGTGGGCGGGATCGAGGAGCGCGAGCTGCGCGAGTTCCTGGGCTGGCAGGGCGTCGAGGGCTGGCAGACGGGTCAGCACTCGTGGCAGCTGCCGAGCCCGCGCCAGGGCCTCGACCCGAAGCTGACGATCGTAGTCACCGAGGGTTTCGGCGTGCGCCCGATGAGCCAGGCCGTCTTCGACCTGCTCAGCAGCCAGGACCGTCAGGAGGCCCTGATCGACGGCCAGACGAGCCTGCGGCGCCCCTTGCGGCGGCCGCGGGTGGTGGTGCCGCTGGCCCGCGGTGGGGCCGCCCAGGTCGAGCCGCCGCGGCCGCAGCTGCGGGTGGGCGCGACCGTGCGCCTGCTCGACGCCGACCACCTTGGGCAGACCGCGACGGTGCGCGCGCTGCCCGCTGCGCCGCGCCGGGTAGCCTCCGGAGCGCGGCTCCTGGCCGCCGAGGTCCTCCCCGAGGGCGGCGCGCCGCTCTGGCTGCCCCGCACCTGCCTAGAGGTGATTGCATAACGACGCCACGCTCACACCCACGACCCCTAATTCTATGACGCAGGAAGCGACAGCCACAGCGCGGGTTCTGATCGCCGACGATGATCCGACGATGTGCGGGTTTTGCGCCCTCGCCCTGAGCGGGGCGGGCTACGCCGTGACGCCGGCGACCGACGTCGAGACCGCCCAGCGGGCCCTGCGCACAGACGGCCCGTTCGACCTGCTGCTGGCCGACGTGCAGATGCCGGGGCTGAGCGGCCTCGAGCTGGCCGGCATCGCCCGCGAGCTCGACCCGGCCATCGCCGTCGTGATCATGACCGGGCACAGCTCGCCCGACACTGTCTATGCGTCGGTGCGGCGGGGCGTGGCCGACTACCTCACCAAGCCCTTCGCGATCGAAGAGCTGACGGCCGTGGTCGAGCAGGCCCTGCACAAACGCAAGCTGCTGCAAGAGAGCCTGCGCCTGCGGGCCCTCGAGCAGCTGCTGCGCAGCAGCGAGGCGATCAACGCCATCCTCGACCGCGAGCAGCTGGCGCGCGAGATTATCGCCCGCGCCCGCGAGCACGTGCCCTGCCTGGCCGGCTTCCTGATTATCGCCGGATCGGCGGAGATGCCCAGGCAGGTCTTCTGCGAGCCCGAGGGGGCGAGCCTGCTGCCGGCCGGGAATGAGGCGGCCGGCGAGAGCTTTCGGGCCGGGCGTCCGGTGGCCGTGGCCGGCGACGAGCCCCTCGGGGTCATCGGCGAGCAGCCGCTGCGTCAGGGGCTGGCCGTGCCCCTGCGGGCCCAGGGCGAGGCGGTGGGCGCGCTGCTGCTCTGCGACGAGCGCCCCGACCTGGCGAGCCCGGGCTCGCAGGAGATCTTGGCGCTGCTCGGCCACCAGGCCGGCAATGCGCTGCGCAACGCCCACTTATACGGCGAGCTGGATACGGCCTACAGGGGCCTGCGCGAGCTCGACCGCCTGAAGAGCGAGTTCATCGCGATCGCCTCGCACGAGCTGCGCAGCCCCCTGGCGATCGTCATGGGCTACGCCAAGATGGTGCGCGACCGAAGCGAGGGCGAGCAGCGCGAGTACTCGCAGCGGGTGCTCGACGGGGCCGAGCGGATCAAGGGCATCGTCGACGACATGATGCGCCTGCGCGACTTCGACCGCAAGCAGTCGGTCCTGGCCCTCGAGCTGCTCGACCTCCACGAGCTGGTGCGCCAGGCGATCGAGCGGCTGGCCTCGGCGGCGCAGCAGAAGCGGCAGATGATCGAGCTGTCCACGCCCGGGCAGCCGCTTGTGATAAACCTCGACCGCGAGAAGGCGCTGCTGGTGATCGGCAACTTGACGGCGAATGCGATCAAGTTCACCCCGCTCGACGGCCATATCGCGATTGCCGTCGAGCGCTGGCCTCACGAGCAGTTGGCCGCGGCGGTGAGCAAGGCGGCCTCGAACCCGACCGTGCGGCGGCTCAGCAGCGCCCTGCCGGCAGAGTGGGCTGTGGTGCGGGTCAAGGACGATGGAATTGGCATCCCGCGCGACCAGCAGCAGCGCATCTTCGAGCGCTTCTACCAGGTCGCCAGCTCGCTCACCCGCGAGCAGGGCGGGGTCGGGTTGGGCCTGGCAATCGTCTGTGACCTCACGACCCTGCAGGGTGGCGTCGTCTGGGTCGAGAGCGAAGAGGGGCGGGGGAGCACCTTCAGCTTTGCCTTGCCCGTCGGCGACATGTAATAGGGATGGGGTATACTACGGCCAGTCTGAGGCGGGAGCTACGTCAAGCGGCGCGCGAGAGGGTCCCCGCGAACACAGGGTGAGAGACGGCAATGACCTACCGACTGATCGTCGTCGCGACCGAGAACGCGTCGCTGCGGGGCCTGGCCGGCCAGCTTGGCGACGCAGTGAGCGTGCAGCTATTCGACTCGGCCAATGACGCCCTCTGGGAGCTGCGCAGCAATCCGCCCGAGGCCCTGCTCGCCGAGGTCGACCTGCCCGGGATGACGGGCGTCGAGCTGGCCGAGATTCTACCGAACTTTGAGGTGCTCACGCGCGTGGTGCTCTACAGCCCGAGTGACGACTCGGCCAGGGGCGAGGCTGAGGCGGCCGGAGTGTTCAAGTTTCTCTCGGGCCCGATCTCGCCGGACGAGCTGCGGGCGACCCTGGACGCGGCGGCGAGCGCGGCCGCAGAGGTTGCGGCGGTGGCGGCGCAGCCCGAGCCGGAGCCCGAGCCCGAGCCTGAGCCGGCCCCCAAGGCGACGCGCATGGGTGTGCGGCCTGTGTCGCCGGCGCCCCAGGCCCGGGTGGCGACGCCGGCGGCGGGCGGGGCGAGCGAGCGGCGCGACTTTACGCCGGCGCGGGTGACCCTGCCGTCGCGGGCCGAGCGCGAGGCAGAGGCTGCGGCGGCGGCTGCGGCCGCGGCGAGCCCTGCCCCGGCGAAGGGCGGGCTGGCGGCGCGCAGCAAGGCCGCGGCGGCGCGCAACCCGGCGCCCGAGCCCCAGCGGGCGGCGCCCCCCGCGCAGCCCGCCGAGGCCGTAGACAGCGGCGCGGGGGCCTGGCGCGGCAGCTCGGGCAGCGTGGTGGTCACCGAGAAGAACGTGAGCGCCATCCGCACGGTGATGAGCAACCTGGCCCAGGATCTGGGGACCCAGAGCATCATGCTCACCGATCGGGCCGGCATGACCTTGGTCGAGGTCGGCTCGGCGACGAACCTGCCCATGGTGATTGTGCTGCCGCTGCTGTCGACGGGCTTCTCGACGACCGGCGAGGTGGCGCGGCAGCTGCGCGAGGAGGACGCCACCAGCGTCTATATTCACGAGGGCGTGAACGTCGACCTCTACTGCTTCGACGTCATGCAGCGCTTCCTGCTGGTGCTGGTCTTCAACAAGAAAGTGGCCTCGTCGAAGATCGGCGCGGTCTGGATCAACGCCAAGCGGGCGATCCGCGAGCTGCGCGAGGCCTTCGACAAGTAGCTGGGCCTGCGAGCGCTGTGAAGCCAGGGGGGTGCGCCTCCCTGGCTTTGCACATGATTTGCCCGTCACACTGGGCTATGGTATACTCGGCAGCGGTCCGGCCCCTATGAAAACCAGATAGTTCCGTCTTCGTAGCATCACCCGCTTGCGCAAACAGTCTACCTGTGTTATGCTGTTTGTGAAGGACGGAACAAACCAAAAATGGCCCAAGTGGAGGGCCAGGGTGGCGTTGTCGCCCCACTGCACACGCGCGACCTTGTCGATCGAGCGACTCGCTGCAAGTAATCTCGTCGCACTCGGAGCACCGGTGTCCGTGGAGGAGGAGGTATCGCGTTGTCAGGACGTTTACGAACAATCGTGATTGTGGTCGTACTCCTCGCGGTCGCAGTCGCGAGCCGGAGCTTCCTCTACAGTGGGGATCCCCACGTCGAGGTGGCCGCCGAGAAGCTCTTCAGCATCGGGGGCTTCACGGTCACGAACGCGCTGCTGACGGCCCTGATCGTGGATGTGATCCTGGTTGGCCTGGCGTTTTTCGCCACCCGCAACATGCAGATGGTGCCGCGGGGGCTGCAGAACGTGCTCGAGGCCATCCTGGAGGCGCTCTACGGAGTGCTGAAGAACATCAGCCCGAAGTTTATCAATGTCGCCTGGCCCCTGGTTGCTACAATCTTCCTCTTTGTGCTCACCTCGAACTGGCTCGGCCTGGTGCCGGGCGGCAGCTCGATCGGGGTCTGCAAAGCTGAGAGCGAAGCCGCCGCACGCCTGGCCCTGGTTCAGGAAGGCCCGAAGGCCGGCTCGATCCAGCTGATGCCGGCGGCGGCCGAGGGGCACAACCCCTACATCAGCTGCGCCGAGGGTCAGAAGCTCGTGCCCTGGCTGCGGCCCCCGAGCACCGACCTCAACTTCACCCTGGCCCTCGGACTGCTCTCGTTCGTCTTCTTCGAGTACTGGGGCTTCCGCACCCTGGGCATCGGCTACCTCTCGAAGTTCTTCAACCTGAAGGGCATCATGTCCTTCGTGGGGATCATCGAGTTCATCTCGGAGATTATCAAGCCGATCGCGCTGGCCCTGCGTCTCTTCGGCAACATCTTCGCCGGCGAGGTGCTGATTGCGGTGCTGACCTTTATGGTGCCGCTGGTGCTGCCGATGCCGATCTACGCCTTTGAGATCTTCGTCGGCTTCATCCAGGCCCTGGTCTTCGCCCTGCTCACGATGGCGTTCCTGAGCATCGCCACAACGAGTCACGAGCACGAGGGCGAGCATCTCGACGAGAAGCATGGCGCGAGCCAGCAGGCCCACTAGGTCTGCCGCGACACGTGACACAGGACTACTGACTTCCGAGCCAATACTTAAGGAGGACCGAAGACAATGGAAGGCCTGAACCTCGTTGCGACCGCCCTCGCCATCGGCCTCGCCGCCATCGGCCCCGGCATCGGTGTGGGTATCATTGTGGCCGGCGCCCTGCAGGCGATGGGCCGCAACCCCGAGATGGAGAACACCCTCGTCCAGTATATGTTCATCGGCATCGCCTTCACCGAGGCGCTCGCCATCTTCGGCCTGGTGATCTCGTTCATGATCGCCTTCGGCGTCATTCAGTAGGCAGCGTGCCAGGTACGGAGGATGAGGTGGAAGCACTAGGGATTAACCTGAACCTGTTCCTCGCCCAGCTGATCAACTTCGGCGTGGTGGTCTGGCTGCTGTGGACGCTGCTCTACAAGCCGGTCTCCAAGATGCTGAGTGATCGCACGGCGCGGATCGAGGCCAGCCTGCGCGAGGCCGACCAGGTGAAGCAGCAGCTCGCCAACGCCAAGCGCGACTACGATGCCGAGATCGCCAAGGGACGCCAGGAGGCCGCGGCGATTGTGGCCCAGGCCCAGGATCGGGCGAAGGCCCAGGAGGCCGAGATTCTGGCTCAGGCCCGCAAGGAGGCCGAGCGCCTGCGCGAAGAGGCCCGGACCCAGGCGATCACCGAGCGCGACCAGATGTTGCGCGAGGCGAAGAATCAGATCGCCGAGCTGGTCACACTGACCGCGAGCCAGGTCCTCGACGCCGAGCTGAAGGCCGGTGGCCACGACAAGCTGATCGCTGAGTCGCTCGCCGCCCTCGACCGCCGCAACTAGCCCATGGCCGCAGGTCGGGGCCTCTGCTCCGACCTGCGGCACCACGAGAACGATATGGCAACGACAGCAGATGCCAGGGCGATCGCCGGCGCACTGTACGACTCGCTGGTTGGCAAAGCCCTCGAGCAGCTCAGGGCGGCGGCGCCCAAGCTGGCAACCCTGGGCCCGGGCGACGCTGCGCAGCAGATCGATGCGGCCCTGCCCGCCGACGCCCTGCCCCAGGTCCGCAACTTTCTGAACGGCCTGGCCCGCGAGGGCCTGCTCGATCAGGTGCCCGAGGTGGTCGAGGCCTTCGCCGGCTACGCGGCGGGCGCGCCCGCCGAGGCCCTCGACGCGACGATCACGAGCGCCGTGGTGCTGAGCGAGGCCCAGCAGGCGACGATCACGAGCGACCTGCGCGCGCGCTATGGCGCCGACGTCATGGTCAGCTTCGAGACCGACCCCTCGCTGATCGGCGGCCTGATCATTCGCGTGGGCGACCAGGTGCTCGACAACAGCCTGCGCACCAGGCTCGGCGCCATCCAGCGCAATATGCTTGCTAGCTAGAAGGCGTGAGACGCGCCTGGGGCGGCGAACGCCGCTCCAGGCCTCACAACTCTGGGCAAGGCTGGTGGCTGACGGACGGTAGTGCGCCCGCAGGCCCCCGGCCTTCTAGTTTCGATGGAGCAGATTGATGACTATCTCTGATGAGCTGATTTCCCGGCTGAAGCAGAGTATCTCGGCCGGGGTCGACTATAAGCCGCGCGCGGTCAACGTGGGCACGGTGGCCTCCGTCGGCGACGGCGTGGCGCGCATCACCGGCCTCGACCAGGTGCGAGCCTCTGAGCTGATCGAGTTCCCGCCCAAGGCCGGCCGCGCCGAGTCGATCTTCGGCTACGCCCTGAACCTGAACGAGGACAGCGTCGGCGCGATCATCCTCGGCGACTACGAGTCGATCGAGGAGGGCGACATGGTCACCTCGACCGGCCGCGTGATCTCGGTGCCCGTGGGCCAGGGCCTGCTGGGCCGCGTGGTCAACCCCCTCGGCCAGCCGGTCGACGGCAAGGGCGCGATCGTGGCCTCGGGCTACCGCGAGACCGAGCGCATCGCCCCTGGCGTGATCACGCGCAAGTCGGTGGACACCCCGGTGCAGACCGGCATCGTGGCCATCGACGCGCTCATCCCGGTCGGCCGCGGCCAGCGCGAGCTGATCATCGGCGACCGCCAGACCGGCAAGACCGCCGTGGCCATCGACACCATCCTCAACCAGAAGGGCCAGGGGATGGTCTGTATCTATGTGGCCATCGGCCAGCGCCGCGCCCAGATCGCCCAGGTGGTGGGCATCCTCGAGCGCTATGGCGCGATGGAGTATACCATCGTCGTCACGGCCTCGGCCTCCGAGAGCGCCGCCCTCCAGTATATCGCCCCCTACGCCGGCTGCGCGATGGGCGAGGAGGTCATGGAGAACGGCGTCACCCTGAACGGCGAGCTGGTCAAGGACGCCCTGATCGTCTACGACGATCTCTCGAAGCACGCCGTGGCCTACCGCCAGGTGTCGCTGCTGCTGCGCCGCCCCCCCGGCCGCGAGGCCTACCCGGGCGATGTGTTCTACCTGCACTCGCGCCTGCTCGAGCGGGCCGCCCGCCTCAACGAGGATTACGGCGGCGGGTCGCTCACCGCGCTGCCCGTGATCGAGACCCAGGCCAACGACGTGTCGGCCTACATCCCCACCAATGTGATCTCGATCACCGACGGCCAGATCTACCTCGAGGCCGACCTGTTCAACGCCGGCCAGCGCCCCGCGCTCAACGTCGGCATCTCGGTCAGTCGCGTGGGCTCGTCGGCCCAGACCCGCGCCATGCGCTCGGTCGCCGGCAAGCTGAAGGGCGAGCTGGCCCAGTTCCGCGACCTGGCGGCCTTCGCCCAGTTCGCCTCGGACCTGGACGCGACCACCAAGGCCCAGATCGAGCGCGGCCAGCGCCTGCAGGAGCTGCTGAAGCAGCCGCAGTACAACCCGCAGCCGGTCGAGGACCAGGTGGCCATCCTCTACGCGGCCAACAACAACTACCTCGACGATGTGCCCGTCCCCCAGATCACCACCTGGCGCGACGACTTCATCGAGTTCCTCAAGACGGCCCACCCCGAGGTGCGCAAGCTGATCGCCGATAATCGCCTCGATCGCAAGTTCCCCTCAGACGAGGTGAAGAACGCCCTGGTGGCCGCGATCAAGGAGTTCAAGGCGACGAGTAACTACAGCTAGGGCTGGTCTTCCCAGGGAGGGCCCGGCCCTCCCTGGCGCCCTCCCTGGAAGGGTATAGTATGGCATCTAGCCGCGAGATCAAACGGCGCATCCGCTCGGTCAAGAACGTGGGCCAGATCACCCGCGCGATGGAGATGGTCGCGGCCTCGAAGATGCGGCGCGCTCAGCGCAATGTGCTGGCGACCAGGCCCTACGCCGACCGCATGCGCGACATCATCGGCGACCTGACCAGCCGCATGGTCGGCGGCTCGCGTCGGGGCACCCTGCTCGACGTGCGCCCCGACACCGGCAAGGTGGCCCTGATTGTGGTCACCCCCGACCGCGGCCTCTCGGGCAGCCTGACCTCGAATGTGCTGCGGCGGGTCGGCCGCTTCATCTTCGAGCAGAAAGAGCTGGGGCGCACGGTCGACACCTTCGCCTATGGCAAGAAGGGCCGCGACTTCCTCAGCCGCACCGGCCAGAACCTGCGGGCCGAGGCGATCAAGCTGGGCGATGCGCCCGGCCTCGAGCAGATCCTCGGCGTGGCGACCGACGCCCTCAGCCGGACCCAGGCCGGCGAGTACAGCGAGGTCTATATCGTCTACAGCGAGTTCATCAACACGCTGGTGCAGCGGCCCACGCTTAAGAAGCTGGTGCCGGTGGACGCGCCCGAGGAGAGTGGGAACAGCCGGCTCGACTTCACCTACGAACCAAGCCAGGAGTCGGTGCTCGAGGAGCTGCTGCCGCGCTACGTCGAGACGCAGATCTACCAGGCCATCCTCGAGTCGATCGCCAGCTTCTACTCGGCCCAGATGGTGGCGATGCGCAACGCCACCAAGAGCGCGAAGGACCTGGTGCGCGACCTGACCCTGACTTATAACAAGGCCCGCCAGGCGGCGATCACCAAAGAGGTCAGCGAGATCTCCTCGGGCGCCGCGGCCCTGGCCGACGCTTAACAGACAGGTATGTAAGGGCCAGCATGCTGCGCCCATACAGGAGACGTGTAATGACGAACGGTACCAGAGCCCAGGGCACCGTCCTCGAGATTATCGGCGTGGTGGTCACCTGCCGCTTCGAGGGCCATATCCCCGAGATCTATAACGCCCTCGAGATTCCGCTCACCGACGGCACGTCGCTGGTCTGCGAAGTGCAGCAGCAGCTTGGCGGCGGCGCGGTCAAGGCCGTGGCCATGGGCACGACCGATGGCCTGCAGCGCGGCGTGCCCGTCTATGACACCGGCAAGCCGATCTCTGTGCCGGTCGGCCCCGCCACCCTCGGGCGCGTGTTCAGCGTGCTCGGCCTGCCGATCGACGGCGAGGGCCCGGTGGCCGCCGAGGTCGAGCGCCGGCCCATCCACCGCCCGGCGCCCTCGTTCGAGGAGCAGAGCACCGAGGCCCAGGTCTTCGAGACCGGGATCAAGGTGATCGACCTGGTCGCCCCCTTCACCCGCGGCGGTAAGACGGCCATCTTCGGCGGCGCCGGCGTGGGCAAGACGGTGGTCATCCAGGAGCTGATCGCCAACATCGCCAAAGAGCAGTCGGGCTACTCGGTCTTCGCCGGCGTGGGCGAGCGCTCGCGCGAGGGCAATGACCTGATCGCCGAGATGAAGGACGCGAAGATCGACGATAACACCGTCGTCTTCGACAAGACCGTCATGGTCTTCGGCCAGATGAACGAGCCGCCGGGCGCCCGCCTGCGGGTCGGCCTGACCGCCCTGACCATGGCCGAGTACTTCCGCGACGAGGGCCGCGACATCCTGCTCTTCGTCGACAATATCTTCCGCTTCGTGCAGGCCGGCTCCGAGGTCTCCTCGCTGCTGGGCCGTATGCCCTCACAGGTGGGCTACCAGCCCACCCTCGGCACCGAGATGGGCGAGCTGCAGGAGCGCATCACCTCGACCAAGAAGGGCTCGATCACCTCGATGCAGGCGGTGTATGTGCCCGCCGACGACTACACCGACCCGGCCCCGGCCACGGTGTTCGCCCACCTCGACGCGACGATCTCGCTCGAGCGCGGCATCGCCGAGCGCGCGATCTTCCCCGCCGTGGACCCCCTGGCCTCGACCAGCCGCATCCTCGACCCGAATATCGTCGGCGATGAGCACTATAAGGTCGCCCAGGACGTCAAGCGCGTGCTGCAGCGCTACAAGGACCTGAAGGATATCATCGCCATCCTCGGTATGGAGGAGCTGGGCGACGAGGATCGGCTCACCGTGTCGCGCGCGCGCAAGATCGAGCTGTTCTTCTCGCAGCCGTTCACGGTGGCCCAGCAGTTCACCGGGCGCCCCGGCAAGTACGTCCCGGTCAAGAAGACCGTCGATAGCTTCCGCCGCGTGCTCAACGGCGAGGGCGATCACATCCCCGAGTCGCTCTTCTACATGCAGGGCGACTTCGACGAGGTGCTGGCCGCCTACGAGGCGAGCCAGAAGAGCTAGTAGACGGGTGTAACTATGCCGATCCATCTTGAGATCGTCACCGCGGAGCGGGTCGTGCTCTCGGACGATGTGGATATGATCAGCGCGCCGACCAAGGACGGGCGGGTGGGCATCCTGCCGCGCCATACGCCTCTGCTCACCATCCTCGCGCCCGGCGAGTTGGGCATCATCAAGGGCGGGGTGCGCACACCCTTCGCCGTCTCGGGCGGCTTCATGGAGGTCCTGCCCACGCGGGTCACCATCCTGGCCGATACGGTCGAGCGGGCCGACGAGATCGACGAGGCGCGGGCCGAGGAAGCCCGGCGCCAGGCCGAGGAGCGCAAGCAGATGGCCCAGTCCGAGCAAGACCTGGCCCTCGCCGAGGCCAAGCTGCGCAAGGAGATGGTGCGTCTGCAGGTCTCGCGCCTGAAGGACGTGCGGCGCCAGTAGGCGCGACAGTCGCTGTGGTGGGTACAATGACGCCGCGCGGGGACGCCTGGACGAGGCGCTCTCGCGCGGCGTCATCAAATTGTCAGCGGGCAGGGCCGCGGGCCGGCGGCAGACGGTAAAAAATCGTCTATAATGGCGAGCGCTTTTGACCTGACATTCCAGGGGATGGTATGGCGCGCAAAATCGGGATCGACCTGGGCACGGCCAACGTGCTGGTATATCTAAAGGGCCGGGGCATCGTGCTCTCTGAGCCGTCGGTGGTGGCCCTCAGCACGAAGGACGGGCGCGTGCGGGCGGTCGGCGCCGAGGCCTTGGCCATGCTCGGCCGCGAGCCCGAGAGCATCGAGGTGGTGCGCCCGATGCGCAACGGCGTGATCGCCGACTACCAGGTCACCGAGGCGATGCTCAAGTATTTCATCGGCCGGGCCGCGGGCCGCTTCCGCTTCTCGAAGCCCGAGGTGATGATCTGCATCCCCGCCGGCGTGACCAGCGTCGAGATGCGGGCCGTGCGCGACGCCGCCCTCGAGGCCGGGGCCGGTCGGGCCTACCTGATCCGCGAGCCTCTGGCCGCCGCAATCGGGGCCAACATCCCCGTCGCCCAGCCCTCGGGCAACCTGGTGATCGATATCGGCGGCGGCACCACCGAGGTGGCGGTGATCTCGCTCAACGATATTGTGGTCAGCACCTCGGTGCGGGTGGGCGGCAATAAGTTCGACGAGGCGATCGCCGCCTACGTCAAGCGCAAGTATAACGTGCTGGTCGGCGAGCGCACCGCCGAGAGTATCAAGATCGAGATCGGCTCGGCCCTGCCCCTCGAGCGCCCCCTGACTACCCAGGTGCGCGGCCGCGACCAGGTGGCCGGCCTGCCGCGTACGATCGAGATCGACTCGAATGAGATCACCGAGGCGATCCAGGAGCCCCTCGAGGCGATCGTCAATGCCGTGCGCGCCGTGCTGGTCGAGACCCCCCCCGAGCTCTCCTCGGACATTATCGACAAGGGCATGGTCATGACCGGCGGCGGCTCGATGCTGCGCCGGATCAACGAGCTGCTCACCGAGGTGACCGGCGTGCCCTGCTACGTCGCCGACCAGCCCGCCTCGTGCGTGGCGATCGGCACGGGCCTGGCCCTCGAGAATCTCGACATCCTCAGGGATAGCCTGTCGGGGGATGAGATTAACTGATGAAACAGAAGCTGAACCCGCCGCAGGCGGGGCTCGTCCTCGAGATCGGCAGCGGCGATAACCCGAACCCGCGCTCGAATGTGCTGGTCGACCGCTTCCTCGGCTCGGATAATCGCGAGCGGGGCGGCGACCTGGTGGTCGACCGGCCCTTCGTGGTCGCCGACGCCCACCACCTGCCCTTCAAGGACGGCGCCTTCGCCTACGCGATCTGCTCGCACATCCTCGAGCACATGGATGACCCGGCCCAGTTCGCCGACGAGCTGCAGCGCACCTGCGCCGCCGGCTACATCCAGAGCCCCTCGGAGATTGCCGAGCGCATGTTCCACTGGTCGTTCCACCGCTGGTATGTCAACCTGGTGGGCGACACGCTGGTGCTGCACCCCAAAGAGCAGGGCGAGCCCTTCGGCGAGCTGTTCGACTACCTCTACGAGTATAACTCGGCCTACTACTTCTTCCAGCGCAGCATGCCCGACCTGTTCTGGATCGAGCGCGAGTGGCGCAGCGGCGAGCTGAAGGTCGAGGTGCGCGATAGCTCGCCCCTGCCGCTCAAGGACCCCGCCGCCCTGCGCGAGTTGGCCCGCCCCCGGCGCGGCCCGCTCGGCCTGATCGGCCTCTTCTTCTTCGCCCTGGTGGGCCGCCTCGCCCGCACCAACGTGCGCAAGCTCGGCCGGCGCCTCCTGGGCCGCAGCTACGTGTAGTTATTATCTATTCGCCTTCGAGAATCTCGGGAACGAGGCTGTCGCGCAGCGCGATCGGCCGGTTCTCGGCACGCTCGGCCAGCAGGTCGTGGCGGATCTGGGCCATCTCGATCAGGTGGCCCTTCTCGTGGTCGACCACCCAGTTGCCCTGATGAGTCAGGGGGATGGTGCCGAAGACCACATGGTAGCCGGTGCGGTGCCAGGCCGCCGCCGTCAGGCCCCTGAGCAGGCCCAGGGTCTGCTGCCGGCTGGCCTGAAAGCTGTCGAGCAGGTCGCCGATCGGGTAGTCTCGGTAGAGCGCGGCCTTGGCCAGGGTGGGCGGGTGGGCGCTCGGCAGGCGCGGGACCTCGGTCTCGAGGATCAGCCAGGCCCGCTCACGAAAGACCACGTCCATGTCGGCGAGGTGGCCGACCAGCTCTTTCAGGCTGATCACCCCGACCCTGCGGGCCAGTAGCGCGTCATCGAGGTCGGCCACGAGGGCCTGGAGCGTGGCGGGGGCCTGCTCGAGGCGCTTCATGATCGTGTGGGGTCCCAGGGTGCCCATGGCCTCAGCGGCGCGGAAGCTGAGGAAGCCCTCGCGGACGGTGCCGCAGATCTGGCACTCGACCGGGGCGCCCTCCATCAGCTCGCCGCAAGTGCTGCAGACATACAGGTCGCCGATCTCCTCGGCGGTGAGATCGCGCGACTCGGCCAGGGCGTGGGCGGCGCGGCTCATCAGGTCGCGTGAGAGCACCCCGGTGCCGGTGACGGGGCCGGTGGCGACGGTCTCGGGCTCGAGGCCGGCGAGGGCCCGCTCGATATTGGCGGCGGTCTTGCCGACCTCGCCCAGTGAGCGGAAGGCCCGCTCGGCGCGGATACGCTTGACGTTGCTCGAGGCCTCGAGCAGGCGGGCGATATTGTAGCGCCGCTCGCGGCGGGCCTGGGCCGCCCACACGTGGTAGGCCGTATAGCCGAGGCTCATGCTGCAGAGCAGGCGGCGGTACTCTTGCTCGTCAAGGGACATAGCTGCTTCTCCAGAGCGATGCTAAGATAAGGTTCGTAACCGAGTTACGCTCTTCGCCGCTACCCGCGACGGTTGGATGTGGAGGGCCGAGCCCTCCACGCCTCCCGCAAAACGGTAAAGCAAAGCGCCGCAAGGTGAAACCTTGCCTAACAGCGGGCCGGGCGGCGAACGCTGAAGGTCTGGAGAGGCCAGGCCTCTCCAGCTTCCCCGGAACGGCGCCGCCGGCGGTAAGCGACCCCTAGTGGCCCTGGTGCTGGACGAGCTCGACGAGCACGCCCTGGGCGCCGGCCTTGGGGTGGACGAAGGCGATCAGCGTATTGTGGATGCCGGGCCGCGGTACCTTGTCGATCAGGGGCACGCCCGCGGCCTGCAGCTCGGCGAGGGCGGCGGCGATGTCGTCGACCCTGTAGGCGATATGATGGACGCCCGGGCCCTTCTCGTGCAGAAATTTGGCGAAGGCCGCCTCCTCGGAGGTCGGGGCGATCAACTCGAGCAGGGTGTCGCCGAGGCGGGCGACGCCGACGGCCATGTGCCGCTCGGGCAGGCTGATCCGCTCCCACTCGCTGATCCCGAAGGCCTGGGTGTAGAAGGCGATGGACTCCTCGACGTCCTTCACGGCGAAGCCGATATGGTCAACGATCGAGAACATAAACCCTCCTTATGGCTGGAGCGGATGCCCTCATGGTCGCCCCATTATACCGCGCCGAGGAACAGCTTTGACATAGGGCCGCGGGACGGTACAATACAGAGACGCAAGCGCGGCAGGCGGCGCCACTACCCAGGCCCCTATGATCGCTCGATCTGACCACTCAAGCGAGGCGCTCGCGCTTCTCGCCGAAGCGACCAGGCTGCTCCACGAGGAGCGCCCGCTGCAACAGCGCCTGCACCGGCTCTTCGAGCTGCTGCGCCTGGCTGTGCGCTTTCGCGACGCCCGCCTGACCTGCTGGCTCCAGTCGGCCCAGCCTGGCACCGTGCGCCAGCAGTTCTACTCGGCCGACGGCTGGCCCTACCCCTGGGACGAGGCCCTGACCCGGCGGGTGGCCCTGAGCGGCGGGATCGATACCCGCACGATCGTGGTGAGCAACGAGGCGGCGCACAACGGCCATCTGCCGGTCGCCCAGGCCGCCTACCTCGGCGCGCCCATCTTCTGGGGCGGGCGCCTCTGGGGCGTGCTCGAGCTGCGGGCCGACTATGGCGCCAGCCTCGCCGGCGCCGCCAGCGAGCTGGTGGCCGCCCTGCTGCCGCAGCTGGCCGTCGCCGTCGCCCAGGAGGGCCGCCGCCTTCCGCTCCCCCCCGCCGGCTCTAGCGACGGCGAGACCCCCACCGGCCTGACCCTGGCCCCCCAGCGCCAGCAGCAGCTCGCCGAGATCGATAAGCGCCTCGAGGAGATGCTCGGCCTGAACGAGCTGCTGAGCCTGCTGCTGCGCCGCGCTCTCGAGAGCACCGGCGCCGAGGCCGGGGCTGTGGCCCTGGTTGACCACACCCTCGGCGAGCTGGTGCTGCAGATCGCCGAGGGCTACCCGGCCGAGCTGTGGAACGGCCTGCCCGCCCAGGGCCGCCAGCGCCTGAGCTGGGAGACCGGGCTGGCCGGGCAGGCCGCCCGCACCGGCAGGGCCCTGATGGTGCGCGACGTGACTCTGCAGCCCGACCTGCCCCCGGCCGGGGCGGGCGCTCGGGCCGAGCTGGCGGCCCCGATTATGGTCGACGGGCAGGCCGCGGCGGTGATCATCCTCGACAGCGCCCGCTCCAACGCCTTCGGCGAGGAGGAGCTCACCTTCGTGCGCGCGATCTGCGCCAGGGCCGCCCACCCCCTCAGTCGGGCCGTCCACTACCAGGAGGCCCTGGAGAGCGCCAACTATCTGGGCCAGGTCTTCGCCAACCTGCCGACCGGCCTGGCCCTGCTCGACGGCAACGGCAAGGTGCTGCGGGCCAACCCGGCCTGGGCCAACCTGTGGGGCCTCAACGGCCAGCACGGTCGGGCCCCGTTCCACGTGAGCCTCGACCTGGTCGAGATCCTGCTGCCGCGCCTCCAGGACCCCCTACGGCTGACCGAGTTCTGCACCAGCGGCCAGCGCTCGCCCGCCGAGCCGCAGAGCCAGCGCGTGCGCCTGGTCAACCCGACCCAGGAGCTGCAGATCCTCTCGCTGCCCACCCGCGATAGCCAGAGCCAGATCACCGGGCGCCTCTGGGCCGTCACCGATGTGACCCGCGAGGGCGAGGCCGACCGGGTGAAGAACGAGTTCGTCTCGACCGTGAGCCACGAGCTGCGCACGCCCCTGACCTCGATCCTGGGCTACACCGAGCTGCTGCTCAACCGCGAGTTCAGCCCCCCCGAACGCCTGCAGTTCACCAATACGGTCTACACCGAGGCCAGCCGGCTCTCGCAGCTGGTCGAGGACCTGCTGAGCGTCTCGCGGATCGAGGCGGGCAAGGTGAAGCTGAACCAGTGGCTCACCTCGCTCAACAGTATTGTCGCCGAGCTGACCACCCAGCTCAATACGCAGCTGGCCCGCCACCGTATGCTGCTGGCAGTGCCCCAGAGCCTGCCGCCGGTGTATATCGACCGCGATAAGGTGAAGCAGGTGATCTTCAATCTGCTGACCAACGCGATCAAGTATAGCCCGAGCGGCGGCCATATCACCCTGGAGATCAAGGAGGCCCAGGCCGCGGACCTGCCGGCCGACCACCCCCGGGGCCGCTGGGTGCGCGTGGCCGTCCACGACCAGGGCATCGGCATCGCCCCTGAGGACCTGCCGCGGATCTGGGAGCGCTTCTACCGCGTGGACAATACGAACACGCGGCGCATCGGCGGCACCGGGCTGGGCCTGAGCATCACCAAGGCCCTGGTCGAGCTGCACGGCGGCCGGATCTGGGCCGAGAGCGAGCTGGGCAAGGGCTCGCGCTTCTACTTCACGCTGCCCATCCCCGGCGCCGAGCTGGCACGCCGCGGGGCGTAGGCCCACGGGGCACGGTTTACCGGGGCAAGCCCCGCAGCTAGCAGCCCCAGGTCGCCTCGCCGCCCTCTTGCCTGTAGGCGTAGGCCATGCGGCGGGTGTTCCAGGCCAGGCCGATGCGGCCGGCGGGGGTGAGGAGGATGCAGCCGCCGCTGCCGCCCGCCACGCTGCGGGCCAGGGTGCGGATGGCCACCTCGGCCGAGGATTGGGGTGGCAGGCCCCGCTCGAGCAGCTCGACGGCCCGCCGGGCCAGGGCCACGCGCACGATCGACTCGCCCCAGCCGGTGCAGACCGCCGCGCCGACCTGGGCGTCGGCGTAGAGGCCGCAGCCCACCAGGGGCGTGTCGCCGATCCGGCCCGGTAGCTTGAAGGGCGTGCCGCCCGTCGAGTTGGCGGCCACCAGGTTGCCTGAGCTGTCGAGGGCGATCGCGCCCACGGTGTCGTGGCCGCCGACCGCATGGGCGCTCGGGGGGCCCTGCTCTTGCTCGCCGGCGGGCGCCCCGTACTGAACGCCGCTGGCCTGCCCCGCGCGCCACTCCTCCCAGAGCTTGCGCTCGCGCTCGACGACCAGCTCGTCGTTCTCGCAGAGGGCCATGCCAGAGGCGACCGCGAACTGCTCGGCCCCCTCGCCGGCCAGGAAGGTGCCGGGGCCGTCGAGGACGCGTCGGGCCAGGCTGATCGGGTTGCGCACCCGCCGTAGGTTGGCTACGGCGCCGTAGCGCAGAGTGCTCCCGTCCATCAGCGCGGCGTCGAGCTCGACCCCGCCCTCGCTGGTCAGCACCGAGCCGGTGCCGGCGTCGAAGATGGGGTCGTCCTCCATGAGGCGGACCGCCGCCTCGCAGGCGGCGAGGGCGCTGCCGCCCGACTCGAGGATGGCCCAGCCCGCGGCGAGGGCGGCGCGGCAGCCGGCCAGATGCGCCTCGACCTGCTCGTCGGGCATGGCCCAGGCGCCGCCGTGGACGATCATTGCGATGGGCATGCGTGTGGGTCCCTGATCAATTGGGGGGCGGGCATTCGTCTACTGTACCACGGGCGATAGTA
>CAZKTU010000108.1:0-1090 GCA_964555675.1 uncultured Oscillochloris sp. | reverse complement strand
AAGCGCCGCCGCCGCGCCCGCCTCGCCCTCACCCCCGGCGCCCACAGCGAGGCCGAGTGGCGGGCCCTGAAGGCGCGCTTCGACTATCGCTGCCTGCGCTGCGGCCGCCGAGAGCCTGAGATCACGCTCACCCGCGACCACGTGATCCCCATTGGCCTGCCGGGCGCGAGCGACAGCATCGAGAATATTCAGCCCCTCTGCGGGTCCTGCAACGCCTGGAAGGGGCGACAGGTGATCGATTTTCGAGCGGCGGCGTAGTGGGTTGGACACGCCGCCCTAGGGCGTGCTACACTCCCTCTATTACACTTTTTCTTGGGAGAAAGGATACCTTCGTGGCCAGAACCGACCTGCGCCGGCTCGGCACGATCCTACTGATGGGGGTCGTCGCTGGGGCCGCTGCGCGCTACTATATTGAGAGCCGCGCCCGCACCGAGCCCCGCCGCCCGACGCGGCTGATCGACTGGGGCCAGGCCCGCGCCGCCGCCCTGCGCGTCTCGCAGTGGGAGCAGGCGCCGATCAACGACCGGGCCTTCCGCAGCGAGCAGTACCTGCGCCTGGTGAAGCAGAGCGAGCCGCTGATCGCCGACTACCTGGGCGTGCAGCTGCCCGAGCCGATCAGTCGGGTCTATGTCCACGACCGTCGCGAGTGGCTCGAGGCCAACTTCACCTCGTTCGAGCAGCTCTTCCGCCCGATCGAGGAGATCTACGAGCGCAACGGCTCGCGCAACGCGGCCGCCCTGCTGCTCGGCGAGCTGAATGGCAAGATCCTCGGCGCCCAGATGGGCGTCCTGTTGGGCTTCCTGGCCCGCCGCGTGCTCGGCCAGTACGACCTGAGCCTGCTCTCGCCCGACCCGGCCGCGCGCGGGGCGCTCTACTTCGTCGAGCCCAACATCGGCCGCGTCCAGGGTCAGTTAGGCCTCAACGACGAGGACTTCCGCCTCTGGATCGCCCTGCACGAGGCCACCCACGCCTTCGAGTTCGAGGCCTACCCCTGGGTGCGCCAGCACTTCCGCGACCTGCTGCAGCAGTACTTCGATCAGCTCAACACCCAGCTCGAGGGCCTGGGCAGCGGGCTGCCCCAGCTGATCAC
>CAZKTU010000107.1:0-20370 GCA_964555675.1 uncultured Oscillochloris sp. | reverse complement strand
GACTTTGGCTACATGATTGGCTACATGAAACGCCTCCGGGCCGATCTTGGCGACCGACCCGGAGGCGTTTCATGGCTTTCCAATGCTGGTGCCGGAGACGGGACTCGAACCCGTACGGGGTTGCCCCCAGCGGTTTTTAAGACCGCAGCGTCTGCCGTTCCGCCACTCCGACCCGTGTTGCACTGATTATACCACCCTGGTAGAGCCTCTAGTCAGCGCGGTGACGCGCCGGCAAAGGGTCCAGGCATGCCATAGACGCAGCTGCGCCCCCACGCTCACGCGAACGGACGGGCTGCCCCTCCTTAGGCCTCAGTCGTATACGCCCTGGCGATGTATCCCCGCCCATCCGCCAGCGCCAGCCAGCCGTCCCGCTCGCCCCCCACCAGCACGCGCTCGCCCCTCGCCAGCTTGCCCACAATCGGGTAGCCCGTGCCCCGGCCCTGCCTGATGTTCAGCCCCGACGCGGCAGCCACGGTGACGCGCCACTGGGCCCGCTGGGCGCCCGACTTCCGCATCTCGCCCTGCCACCCCTTGATGTGCTGCACCACCCTGCACGCGTATTGCTCGGGGTCGTTCTTATCCGCCTTCGGCGCGTACTTGCGCAGCACCTCGCCCAGGGTCGTCAGTCGCCAGCGGCGGATGTAGACGTTGACCATCAACTCGCACCAGTCCTCCAGACCCGCCGCCCAGCTCCTGTAGCGCGCAAATAGCCCCAGTCGCGTCGCCACGACCTCGCCCCGCTCGGCCCGCTGCAGCCGCCGCAGGTTACCCCAGTTACGCGTCTGGTGCTCTCGCACGATGCCCGCCCGCCCCGCGCTGCTCTCGTGCACAAAAAAAGCCAGGGCGATGCCCCGGTCGATCCCGTAGCGCCCCGGAATGTCCGCCAGTACCTCGGCCTCCACCGCCGCCGGCGAATCCAGCGCCCCCAGCACGGCGATGAATTTACCCCGGCTGATCGAGTGGGGGCGCTGCAACGGCGGGTTGCTCTCGATGAGCCCGTACTCCTCAGGCCCAACCTCGCTCGCGCCAAGCAGTGGCTGCATCAGCTCCTCCTTGCCATACCTAGGTAGGGCAAGAAGTTCGCCGAATCTTGCTTCGTCTGTCCCGGTCAGGCCCGCCGATATCAGGCTAGCGCACCTCGAGCCACTCGCCCGAGCACCAGCCCTCCACCCCCGCCGCCCGCACCTGCCACCAGGCCACCCCGTCGAGCGTCGTCGGCCCGCCGATGATCTCCACCGCCGTCCCCGGAGTCAGCACGCTCTGAATCGGGCTATCCGGCCCCGGCAAGGCCCGCACGTTCAGCGCTACAGCATCGGCCCGCACAAACGCCGTCGCCCCAACCGCCAGCCCGCCCGACGGCGCCGGCGATGCGACCGCCAGCGGATCCGCCGTGGGCGGCAGCCCGGCCGCCGTCCCGTCAAGGGTCGCCCCGCCCGGCACAGGCTCCGCCGGCAGCGCCGCCGCAGGGCTTGGCGCCTGCACCGGCGCGACAGGCAGCGCGGCCACCGGCGTCGCCTCGATCGCCGCCGTCGGGGCCACCGGCTGCACACGCATCTGCCCAAGGCTCGCCGAGATCACGAGCCCGACCAGGAACATGCTGACCACAATGATCGTCGGCAACAACCAGCGCTGTGATCGCTCCCAGTACTCGGCCGCCCTGCTGTCCCACCCGCTCCGCCGCGCCGTCAGCATCTCGCGCGCCAGGGGCAGGTCGCGCGTCGCGGCGCTCGGCAGCATCCGCCCCGCGTAGCGCGCCGGCCTGTCGTCCGGGTAGACCGTCCGCTCTCGCCGCGGCCCCGCCGGCACCAGGTTGCGGTCGAGGGCCGCCGTGTCCCCCCGCTGCCGGGTGTCCGGGGTGTCGCGCTGCACAATCGCCGTCGTTTCACCCCGCCGCCCGGGCACGGTCGTCGCCGTCGCCGCCGGCGCGGGGGCCTCCTCCCGCTCCTCGGGGGCGACCACGGTGACCCCGTAGCGCTGTAGCAGCCGCGCCGCCAGCTTGTGGTAGGCCGCGATCGTCTCGCCCGTCACCGTGATCTGCTCGCCATGGGCCACCCGCGCCCGCAGCCGGTGCATACGCCTGATGCCCTCGGCCTCGGCGCTGCTCAGGGGTAGCGCAGGCGTCGCCGTCATGGCGTCGAGCAGCTGCGGAAAGGGCTCGTAGACCTCGGGCAGCCCCAGCCGCATCGCATAGGCCCGGAGCGCGTCCTCGAGGCTGCCGTGGAGGCTGAGCAGGGCCAGCTCGGGCGGCCCGCGCCGCACCCGCGCCAGGGCCAGGGTGTACTTCGTCCGGGCCGATTCGATCAGCTCGAAGGGGCCCGGGGGCGCCGCGTCCTGTTGGCTGCTCATCGCTCCCCCCGCCGCCGGCTCAGGCCGGCCTCGCCAGCTCGGCCTCGAGCAGCTCGCGCGCCAGCTGCGGGTTGGCCTGGCCCTTCGTGGCCTTCATCACCATGCCGACCAGGAACTGCACGGCGCTGGCTTTGCCCGCCCGGTACTCCGCCACGGCCTTGGCCGCCTTCTCGTCGGCCAGCACCTGCCGCACCACCGCGACCATGGCGTCGCCGTCGCTGATCTGCCCCAGCCCCTTCGCCGCGACGATCCCCGCGGGCTCCGCCCCGCTGTCGAAGCTCTCTTCGAAGACCTGTTTGGCCACCGTGCGGTTCACCGCGCCCTGGGCGACCATGGCGATCACGGCGGCCAGGTGGGCCACCGGCATGCGCTCGGCCAGCCGGACGGCCTCCTCCCCGCGCTCTTTCAGCAGGCGGAAGCCCTCGTTCAGCACCCAGTTCGCCACGTCCTTCGCCGCGCCCCCCGCCGCCGCCACGGCCGCCTCGTAGTAGTCGGCCACCGAGCGGTCCAGGGTCAGCAGGTCGGCGTCCTGCAGGCTCAGCCCGTAGCTCGCCTCGAAGCGCGCCCGCCGCGCATCCGGTAGCTCGGGCAGCTCGGCCCGCCTAGTTTCCACCCAGCGCTCGTCGAAGACCAGCGGCGGGATGTCGGGCTCGGGGAAGTAGCGGTAGTCGTGGGCGAACTCTTTCGAGCGCTGCCCCACCGTCTCGCCCTTGAACTCGTCCCAGCCCCGCGTCTCCTGGCTGATCTGCCCGCCCGCCTGCAACACCCGCGTCTGGCGCTGGATCTCGTAGGCCACCGCCCGCTCGACGTAGCGGAACGAGTTGATATTCTTGATCTCGACCTTCGAGCCGAAGGCGGCCTGCCCTACCGGGCGCACGCTCACGTTGGCGTCACAACGCAGCGCCCCTTCCTCCAGGTTGCCGCTGTTCACGCCGATCCAGACCAGGATCTGGCGCATCTTCTCGAAGTAGAGCCGCGCCTCCTCGGGGGTGGCGATCTCGGGCCGGCTGACGATCTCCATCAGCGGCATGCCGGCGCGGTTGTAGTCGATCAAGGAGGTGCCGTCGTCGGCGTGGACCAGCCGCCCGGTGTCCTCTTCGATGTGCAGCCGCTCGATGCCGAT
Source organism: uncultured Oscillochloris sp. (assembly GCA_964555675.1). Taxonomy (GTDB): domain Bacteria; phylum Chloroflexota; class Chloroflexia; order Chloroflexales; family Chloroflexaceae; genus CAIWXH01. The sequence goes on along the minus strand of CAZKTU010000107.1, from coordinate 16,901 downwards.
CCGCCGCGTCTCGCCGGCCGCCGTGCGGATCTCGACCCAGCCGTCCGAGCAGAGCGGCTCGTCGTACTGCGAGATCTGGTAGCCCTTCACCAGGTCGGGGTAGAGGTATGACTTGCGGCTGAAGACCGAGCGGTGGTTGATCGTGCAGTTGAGGGCCAGGCCGGTCAGGGCCGCCCGCTCGACCGCTAGCTGGTTGACCACCGGGAGCGCGCCCGGTAGCCCCAGGCTGACGACGGACACGTAGGTGTTCGGGTCGCCGCCGGCGTAGTTGGCCGGGCAACCGTCGAACATCTTCGACTCGGTTTTGATGTGGGCGTGGATCTCGAGCCCAATCGTCGCACTATACTCAGGCATGCGGCTTCCCCACGGGATGTTTCTGCGTGGCGACATTGTAGCACACGCGCCGCCCCGGCCTTGACGCCGCCGCCCCCCGGCGGTAGTCTGTGGGCATCAGCAGCCCGCCAGGAAAGGAGCACCCCCCATGCCCTTCGTGCGCATCGACCTCCGCGAGGGTACCACCCCCGCCTACAGGCGCGCCATCGCCGACGGCATCCACCAGGCCCTCGTCGAGACTATCGGCATCCCCGCCGACGACCGCTTCCAGGTGATCACCGAGCACCCCGCCGACGGCATGATCGTCGACCAGCACTACATGGGCATCGAGCGCTCCGAGCGCATCGTTATGGTCCAGATTACCCTCAGCGCCGGCCGCAAGCCCGCCCAGAAGCGCGATTTCTACGCCCGCGCCGTCGAGCTGCTCGCCCGCGAGCCCGGCCTCAGGCCCGAGGACCTCATGGTCAGCCTGGTCGAGTCGACCTGGGAGAACTGGTCGTTCGGCAACGGCGAGGCCCAGTACACCAAGTAGGCGCGCCACGAATCGCTGGTGGGGGGCCGCGGCCCCCCACCTCCCCGAGATGCCTCACCTCTACGCGCGGATCTCCCTGCGCTGGAACAGTACGTACCCCGCCGCGAAGAGCAGCACCGTCCCGGCGATCAGGCCCACCAGGTGCGGCCAGCCGAGCATGATGCTCTCGCTCAATGGCAGCGGCGCCCCGAAGATCGCCCCCTCCAGCTGCGCCGGCATGACGAAGCCCAGCGAGCGCACCTGCGGGTTCAGCAGGGCCACCGTCGCCTCGACATACAGGGTGTTCGGCGACAGCCGCGAGAGTGTCTGCTCCAGCTGGGCCTGGGCCAGCAACTCTGAGGGCAGGCCCATCTGCACCGGGCGCATAGCCTGGGCCAGCATCCCCGCCAGCATGCCCCAGAAGACGGTGAAGAAGAGCCAGATCGCCAGCCCCGCCATCGCCGCCGAGGCCGCCTGGCGGAACAGGATCGAGCAGAGCATGCCCACGGCCAGCCACACCCCGCTGTAGGCGATCGTCAGGACCAGGAACCACAGGATGCGCGCCGTCTCCTCGCCCCCCGGCGGCACCCCCAGGCGCAGGATGCCCATCCCGCAGATCAGCAGCCAGATCGTGGTCAGCACCAGGGCCAGGGTGAAGAGCCCGGCCAGGAATTTGCCCAGCAGCAGGGCGTCGCGGTAGATCGGCTGGGCCAGCAGCCGCGACATGGTGCGCCCGTTCAGCTCGCCATTCACCGCGTCGAACGAGAGGGCGATAGCGATGATCGGCGCCAGGAAGACCAGGAAGCCGATCAGGGCCGGCAGCGGCTCCTGCCCCGTGGTGAAGAGCCGCAGGAATAGGAAGCGGTCCTGCCCTACGGTCTCGCGCAGCTGCCCCGTCGCCGCCCAGACCGTCCCCGCCGCCGTCAGCACGGTGATCAGCTCGAGGATGAGCATGCGCGCGCTGGTCAGATAGTCGGCCATCTCTTTGGCCACCACGGCCCAGACCCCGTTCCAGGGCGAGCCCTCGCGCCGCGCCGAAGACGCGCCGCCTACCCCTGTGGCCCTACGCTGGGCGAGCATTGCCGGCCTCCTTCTGGAAGTAACCCGAGTAGATCTCCTCCAGGTTGGGCGCCTCGCTGGCCAGCGACATCAGTCGCCCGCCCGCGCCGACCACGGCCGCCGCCGCCGCCGCCCGCAGGTCGCCCGCCGCCTCCAGCACAAAGCGCGCCGGCCCGCTCCGGCTGACCCGCGTCACCCCCTCGACCTGGCCCAGGGCCGCCGCCAGGTCGCCCTCGCCCTCGGCCTCGACCAGGATGCGGTAGCCGCCCCCGAGCACCTGGCGCGCCAGCTCCTCGACCGGCCCCTCCAGGGCCAGCTTGCCCTTCGCAAAGAGCCCGACCCGGTCGCAGACCGCCTGCACCTGGTGCAGCAGGTGCGACGAGAGCATCACCGTGATGCCCTCGGCCTTCAGCTCGCGGATCAGCTCGAGGAACTCGCGCGCCGCCTCGGGGTCCAGCCCCAGGGTCGGCTCGTCCATGATCACCAGCTCGGGGCGCTTCATCAGGATCTCGGCCAGGCCCAGGCGCTGGCGCATACCGCGCGAGTAGGCCCCGACCCGCTTGTCGACAACCTCGCCCAGGCCCATCTTCTTCAGGGCTGCCATGATGCGCTCGCCGGCCTCGCGGCGCGGAATGCCGTTCAGGCTGGCCGTGTAGGCCAGGTTCTCGCGGGCGGTCAGCTGCTCGTAGAAGCCGATCTGGTCGGGCAGGTAGCCCACCCGCGCCTTCACGCTCAGCGGGCTGCGCCGCGGATCGAGCCCCAGGACGCGCACGCTGCCCGCGCTCGGCTCGGTCAGCCCCAGCAGCATCAGGATGGTCGTGGTCTTGCCCGCCCCGTTCGGGCCGAGCAGGCCAAACACTTCGCCCCGCCCGATCGTCAGGTTGAGTGTATCTACGGCGGTGAAGGCGCCGTAGCGCTTCGTCAGGCCCTCGGCCTGTAAGACTGCCTCTGTCATAGCCCTCTCCCTGCTTGTCAGTGAGGGCCCCAGGGAGGGCCAGCCCTCCCTGGACGCCCCGCCTTGCCGTACGCACGCCTTGCGAGCCTTAGCGACGCCCGAAGCGGGCCACGGCCAGCCCGACCACGCCCACGGCCACGGCGATCAGGGCGATGCCGATGATGCCCCACAGGGTCGAGGTCATGACGGTGACGCGGAAATCGGTCGAGGCGCTGCGGCCCTCCTCGGGGCGCGCGCTGAAGCTCACCACATAGTCGCCCGCCACGGCCTGGTCGGCGGGGCGCAGGGTGGCCGTCACCTCCAGCTCGCCGTCGGGGGGCAGGCTATCGATCTGGGCCGGCTGGAACTCGACCGTCCAGCCCGTGGGCGGCGTGGCGCTCAGGGTGATCTGCTCGGCCGGCGCGCTGCCCGTGTTGCGCACCAGCAGGGTGAAGGGCGTGCTCTGGCCCAGGGTCGCCTGGCCCGAGAGACGGCCGTCGGGCGTGGTCAGGGCCACCTGGGGCTGCCCCACGACCTCGGCGGTCAGGGTCACGTCGGCCTGCACCTCGCCGCCCTCGGCCTTCACGTAGATCGGGAACGAGCCGAGCTGCACGCCCTCGGGCGCCTGCACCTCGACGTTGATGCTGGCCGAGCCGCCCGCCTGCACCGGCAGGCTGGTTACCTCCTGGCCCGACGAGCGGAAGGTGACCGCCCAGCCCGCCGGAGCCTCGGCCAGCAGGTTCGCGCTCAGATCCGCGTCGCCGTCGTTGCGCAGGGTGGTGTTGAAGCGGAAGGGGCTGTCGGGCGCGCCGCGCACGTTGGGTAGGTCGACGTCGAAGAGCAACCGGGGCGGCAACTGCTCCTGCACGACCATGGTCAGGCGCATATCCGCGCGCTGGGACGAGCCCGCCGCCCTGATCGTGAAGCTATAGTCGCCCGCGGGGGCGCCCGCCGCGGGCTCGACCCGCAGATCGAGCCTGGTGTCCTCGCCGGGGGTCACGTAGGCCGACTGGACGATCCGGCCGTCGCCGCGCAGCGTTGCCGTCCAGCCCTCGGGCAGATCGGCCACCGTCAGCTGGGCGACCTGGGCCGCGTCCGCCCGCAGAATCAGCGGGAAGCTCACGCTCTCGCCGAGCGCGACCTCCTGGGCGGGGAAGCGCGTGAAGATCGTCAGGCCCTGGGGCGATGGCGCAGTCTCCTGGGCCAGGGTTGCTCCGGGCGCGAGCGCCAGTGGCGCCAGCATGGCAGCCAGGAGCAGGGCGAGCATGGTCTGCCGTCGCATTGCCGTCCTCCTTGTGTCATCTGTTTGTGCTCTCACCGGTTTATATACGATATAAGAGTCGTTTATAAAACCTGAATTAGCGCAACGTAAGAGACACATTAGAATTGTTCGACCGGCGCTTTAAACCATTTTTTAACTTCCGTCACGACACTGTAATGTCCCGCCCTTGTAGGGCCCGCCCCCGCACCGTTAGCATCCATAGAGGAACGACAACCATACGGCGACCCCTGGGGGCATCCGATGCTGACGACCAGAGCCATTCCCTTCCTACCCGGAAAGCGCGCCCTGCGCCGCTACAGCGCCGAGCTCGCCGACCGCATCGCCGCAGAGCCCGCCATCCGCCTGCTCAACGGGCTCCTGAGCCTCCCCCTCGGCGCCGCGCCCCTGCCCGACCCGGCGGCCACCCTCGCCCTGCGCACGCCGATCGCCCTGCTCGGCCCGCCGGCCGGCGGCCGCACCCTCGCCCTGCTGCAGACCGCCGCCCGCTGGGCCTCGGCCGGCAGCGATGCGCCCACTCTCTACTTGCCCCTGGTCGAGCTCGACGCCACCAACCTCTCGCCGCGCGCGGTGCTCGCCGGCGCAGTCCACCGCGCCGGCCTCCCCGCCGCCTTCGTCGAGGGCGCGCGCCCCGGCCTGCTGCTGATCGACGACTGGGAGCTGCTGAGCGCCGAGCGCCGCGCCCTCTGGCAGAGCTACCTGCTCGCCTCCCTCGCCCAGTGGCCAGCCCTGCGCGCCGTGATCGCCTTGCCCCAGGACGCCCCGTGGCCGGGCCTGCACCCGGTGACGGTCACGCCGCCCGACGACGAGGGCCTCGCCGCCTGGCTCGCCCAGCTCCTCCCCGGCCAGGACTGCGCGCCGATCCTGGCCGCCCTGGGCCAGGAGCCCGTGGCCGCCCTGCGCACGAGCCTGGCCGACCTGGTCTTGCTCGCCCTCACCTACCCCCTGAGCGGCATGCCCGCCTCGCGCGCCGCCCTCTATGAGCAGGCCTACGCTCTGGTCCGCCATATGCTCGACAGCGAGCGGGCCCCGGCGCAGGACGCAGACCCTTCCGAGGGCGAACTCGCCCCCCCGCCCCCTGTCCCCGCGTCGAGCATCCTGGTCGGGCGCGCCCTGCTGCGCCACTACCGGCTCGCCCGGGCCCTGGCCGGCGGCGACGACCTGGCGACCCTGGCCGACCTCTCGGCCGCCGAACGGGCCGCCGTGGCGCCCCTGGCCGCCGGGCTGCTCGACGACCCGACCCCCGTGCTGACCCCGCTGTGGGAGGCCGGCGACACCCCCGCCAACCTGCGCGCCCTGGCCGCCTGCGCCCGCGAGGGCCCGGCCCGCGCCCCGCTGCTCGGGCTGCGGCTGCTCGAGCGCCTCTCGGCCGACGAGGCCCGGCCCGAAGAGCGGGCCCTACTCACACAGGTGCAGCCCGCCCTCACGAGCCTCCTCGCCGCCGCCGGTCGCGCCGACGAGGCCCGGACCGTGGCCGCCCTGCCGGCCCTCGCCGCGGCCCTGCCCGAGGCCCAGGCGACATGGCTGGGGCTCTGCGATGACCTCACCGCACCCGCCGAGCTGCGCTGGCGGGCCGCCGACATGCTGGCGGCGGCGCCACCCCCGCCCGCTGTCCTGGCGGCGACGCCCCCCGAGGCCCTCCCCGAAGCCCTCGCCCCCCGCGTCTTCGTCGCGGCCCTCGGCGGGCCCGCCACCCGCGCGGCCCTGGCCTCGAGCGCCCTGCGCGAGAGCATCCTGGCCCTCTTTATGGCCCCGCGAGCCGGCGAGCGACGGATCGTGGCCGCCCAGGCCCTGATCGCCGACCCCGAGGTGCCCGAAGCGATCAGGGCCCTGGCCCTCGGCTACGCCGGCAGCGGCGAGGTGGTCGAGCAGGCCGCGGCCTCGAGCTCGCCCGTCTTGCGCCGCGCCGCCCTGGCGACCCTGGCCTCGGCCGAGCCCACGCTCGCCCTCGCCGCCCTGGCCGGCGCCCTCGCCCGGCCCGATGCCGGGCTGCAGGCCCGCCAGGAGACCCTCGACGCGATCGCCTCACTGGCCGATCAGGGGGCCACGGCCGCCCTGGTCAGGGCGGCCCTCGACGGCGCCCTGCCCCTGAATGCGCGCCTGCGCGCCGTCGACCTGCTGGCCGGGCGGGGCGCCGCGGGCGCCCAGCTCCTCAGACGCATGCTCGCCACCACAGCCATGCCCGTCGCTCTGCGCTGCGCCGCCGCGGGCCACCTCGGCCGCCTGGGGGCCGGCGAGGCCCTCCCGGCCCTCGCCGCGACCCTCTCGGCGCCGGGCGAGCCCCTGCTGCGCCGCGTGGCCGCCACGGCCCTGGGCGCCCTGGCCCAGCGCCCCGAGCTGCGCGGCCGCGCCGTCGCCGCGCTTCTGGCCGGGCTGCGCCGCGCCGCCGCCGACACTACTGTGGGCGAGCGCATCGCGCGGGCCCTCGGCAATAGTGGCGCCCCCGAGGCCCTGCCCGCCCTCAACGGGCTGCTCTCGCCCGGGCTGGCCGAGGTGCTGCGAAGCTCGTGGCAGCGCATCGCCCCGCTGCTCGAGCGCACCCCCGCCTTCGCCTGGCCCGGCCTCGACCTGCCGGCCCCCGTGCGCCTGGCCCTGGTCGACGCCCTGGCCGACGGCGGGACCCTGGCCGACCCGCCCAGCCGCCTGCTCGAGCTGGCCAACCGCCAGGCCGCCCGCCTGGCCATGGCCGCGGCCGAGGGCCTGGCCGACATGGCCGCCGTCCCCGCTCTCCACGCCGCCGCCCTGAGCAGCCTGCGCCGCGCGACGCGCGCCGAGGCCCGCGCCGACGTGGCCCGCGTCGCCCTGGCCGCCCTCGGCCGTGTGGGCGACCCCGCGGCCGAGCTCGCGACCCTGCTCGATGACGAGGCGGCCCCCCTGAGCCTGCGCTGGCTCGCCGTCGAGTGCCTCGGGAGCGGGCCGGCCGCCCTCGAGCTGCTGCGCCGCCGCCTCGAGCGCAGCGTCGACGAGCCCTTCGTCCAGGCGATGAGCATCGAGGCTCTGGGCGCGGGCATGTACGCACCCGCCCTCCCCGCCCTGCGCCGCGTGGCGCGCGGCGAGAGCGCCGACCCCCACCTGCGCCGGACGGCCGTGGCCGCCCTCGGACGCCTCGATCACCCTGATGCCGCCGCCGCCCTGGTGGCCATGGCCATGGCCCAGGATACCCCCGCCGAGCTGCGGGCCGCCGCCGCCGACGCCCTGCCCGCCGTGCTCGGCCCCGAAGCGCGCCAGACCCTGCGCCAGGCCCTGCGCGCCGAGCGCCAGGCCCCCGAGCTCACGGCCGCCATCGCCCGCGCCCTCGCCAGGGCGGGCGAGCTCGAGGCCTTCGCGCCCCTGGTGCGCTCGGCCCAGAGCGACACGGGCGCCGAGGCCGTGACCAGCATCGAGGCCATGGCCGCCCTGGGCGACCAGAGCGCCGCCCCCATCCTCGTGCGCGTCAGCCAGAGCCCCCTCGCGGCCCCCGGGGTGAAGCTCGCCGCCGTCGCGGCGCTGCTGCGCCTGGCCGGGGCCGAGTACGAGCCCCTGCTGCGCGAGTACCTGGCGGCCCCGTCGCCGCCCCTGCGCATCCAGGCCCACGCTGCCCTGGCCGCTGCCTTCCCCGACGACCCGCGCCTCGCAGCGCCCCTTGCCGACGCCGGCGCGCCCCTGGCCCTGCGCCTCCAGTCCCTTGGCCACCTCGCCGCCCATCGCCCCGACTCGCCGCTGATCATCGCCGCCGTCGCCACCGGCGACGAGCAGCCCCAGCTGCGCCTGGCCGCCGCCGCCCTGCTCGCCCAGTCGACACGGCCCGAGGCCGTGGTGGGCCTCGCCACCACCCTGGCGCCGCCCGAGCTCGACTACGAGCTGCCGCCCCCCGTCCTGCGACGGCGCTGCGCGCAGAGCCTGGGGGCCCTGGCGCGCGGCGAGGGCCCCGCGGCCGAGGCCGCCCGCAGCTGCCTCGCGGCCCTGGCGATCGACCCCAACCAGGCCCCCGAACACCGCCACTGGGCGACCGAGGCCCTGCTCGGCTGCTGAGTTTCGCCCTTAACAATCGCGCGGGAGGCGTGGTTGAGCTTCGCCCTTAACAATCGCGAGGGAGGCGTGGAGGGCCAGGCCCTCCACATTCACCCGGTGCGGGGCCCAGGCCCCGTGCCCCCGCCGCGGGCAGCGGCGAAATCCGTAACTCGGTTACGAAAAAGGAGGATGTCGTGGCAACACGCATCATGGTCATAGACGACGAGCCGCTGATCTGCCGCCTGCTCGAGTATCAGCTCGGCGGCGCCGGCTATGAGGTCACGACCTACCAGCGCGCCTACGAGGCCCTGATCCAGATCGCCCGCTCGCAGCCCGACCTGCTGCTGCTCGACGTGATGATGCCCGAGATCAGCGGCTGGGATCTCTGTCGGCAGATCCGCGCCAGCTCGAGCCTGCCGATCATCATGCTCACCGCCAAGGACGGCGACGACGATATTGTGCGCGGCCTCACGGGCGGCGCAGACGACTACGTCGGCAAGCCCTTCAGCCAGGGCCAGCTCGTGGCCCGCATCGAGGCCGTGCTACGCCGCAGCCAGCTCGCCGCACAGCGGCCGCGGGCCGGGGCTACCCCGCCCCGCGCGGCGATCAGCGCGCCCCCGCTCGCCCTCGCGCCCGAGCCGGCCCCCACGCCGGCGCCGCCCGCCGCCCCCTCGCCGGCAGACGCGGCGCCCAGGGCGCCCGTCGCGCCCCCGCGGCCGCGCCAGCCCCGCCTCGGCCCCAAGCTCGCCGAGGCCCGCCGCCAGCGCGGGCTTAGCCTTCACGATGCGGGCCGGGCCAGCGGCGTGCGCTGGGAGTTCCTCCAGGCGATCGAGCAGGAGGAGTTCAGTTATGTCCCCCAGGGCGATCTGCGCAACGCCCTGCGCGCCTACGCCGGCCTGCTCGAGGTCGACCTCAAGCCCTACTCGGCCCGCGCCGCCAGACGCGCGCGACCGGCGCCCCTACACCTGACCGTCGGCATGGTCGCCGTGCTCGCCATCGCCCTCGTCCTCGTAGCTCTTGTTATGTAAATTATAAACGCGGGACTGTAGACACGGGCGTCCGCCTGAGGCGGGCGCCCTATGGTATACTGAGTGTCCCTATTCGGCCCTGGCAGGGAGAGGTCTATGAGCGCGAGCGTGATCGAGTATCTGCGCAGGGTAGAGGTCTTCGGCGGCCTGAGCGACGAGGAGCTGCTGCAGGTCGCCACCGTCTGCAAACCGCGGCGCGTCGGGGCCGGCCAGGTCGTCTTCGAAGAGGGCGCCGACGGCGACGAGCTGATGATCATCCTCGACGGCTGCGTGCGCGTCTCGCTCAATACGCGCCTGCCCCAGGGCACCGTGGCGGCCAGCACGATCAATATGCTCTACAGCGGCCAGAGCTTCGGCGAGATGGTGCTGCTCGGCGGGGCGACCCGCTCGGCCACAGTCACCTGCGTCGACCCCTGCAAGCTCCTGGTCATTCGCGAGCGCGACTTCGCCGCCGTCTGCGAGCGCAACCCGCGCATCGGCTACAGGGTGATGCGCAACATGGCCTCCGACCTCGCCTACAAGCTCCGCTCTTCCAATCTGCTGCTGCGCGGCAACATCCGCTGGCAGCAGGGCGAGCTCGGCAAGCGCCCCACCCCCTGAGCCTGGAGCAGCCGTGCAGCAGGTCCTGATTGTCGAGGACGAGCCCGCGATCGTCGCCGCGGTGCGCGAGCGCCTCGAGCGCGAGGGCTTCGTTGTGCGGGCGGCGTCAAGCGGCGAGGCGGCCCTGAGCGCTCTCGACGAGGGCGAGCCCGACCTGCTGCTGCTCGACATCGGCCTGCCCGGCATCGATGGCTTCGAGCTGCTGCGGCGCGTGCGCGCCCGCGGCCTCGACGCGCCGGTGATCATCCTGAGCGCCCGGGGCGACGAGATCGACCGCGTGGTCGGCCTCGAGCTCGGCGCGGACGACTATGTGGTCAAGCCCTTCTCGGTGCGCGAGTTGGCCGCCCGCGCCCGCGTCCTCCTGCGCCGCTCGGCCGAGGTCGCCGCCCTGCGCGCCCAGGTCGCCGCGACCCTGCCGGCCACCGCGCCCGCGGGCCTCAGCATCGACAGCGCCAGACGCAGGGCCGCCCTCAACGGCGTCCCTATCGAGCTGCGGCCCCGCGAGTTCGACCTGCTGGCCCTCCTCGCGCGCCACCCGGGCCAGGTCTTCACCCGCGAGGCCCTGCTGCGCCAGGTTTGGGGCCAGGAGGAGTTCCTCGACACGCGCACCGTCGACGTCCACATCAGGCGCCTGCGCGCCCGCCTCGCCGCCGTCGACCCCGCCGCGGCCGAGCGCGTGCAGACCGAGTGGGGCGTCGGCTACCGCCTGGCCGAGGCCTGAAAGGATCCTACCTGGCCGGCGCCGCGATGGTGATCAGCCGGTGGGTCATCTCGACGCCGCCCCCGGTGATCACCTTGTCGCCGATGCACGAGACCATCGTGATCAGCTCGCGGCCGCGGGGCAGAATATACTCCACCTCGTTGGGCCTGGCCCAGACCTTCTCGATCACCACATAGCGGTGGGCCTTGCCGTCGGCGGTGTAGACGGTCAGCTTCGCGCCGACCTCGAGCTCCTTCAGGCGGGCGAAGGGGGCGGGCACCTTCGGGGTGGCCTTGAAGCGCAGCACGTGGCCCCAGAGCACCACATTCTCGCCGCGACCCGGGGTGGCGCTCAGGTTGTACCAGCCAATATCATGCTTGGGCACAATCGGCACGCGGCGCTTGTCCAGGCCGACCGAGAGCAGCGAGCGATCGAGATCGATCGCGGGGATGACCAGGCGCACAGGCTCGCCGGGGGCGGGCTTTGCGGCGCTGGCGCCTGAGGAGCTTGCGGACAGGGGTGCGAGCGGGGCGGCCTGGGCCGCGCCGACTCCGATAAAAAGCGCCATCGCGAAGGCGACGAAAAGCAGACGGGTTGCCATGGGTTAACTCCTTGGATCGGTTGGACGTCGCTACTATAGCATAAGGCCGATACTCGCATATAATCAGGAGTGCAGATCTTCGCGCGAGCGATTCAGGAACCGATCGAACAGTCCGCCGAGGAGACCATGAAACTCAAAGGACGAGTCGCCATTATCACCGGGGCCTCGAGCGGGGTCGGCTACGCCACGGCGCGGGCCCTGGCCCGCGAGGGCGCCACCGTCATCGTCGCGGCGCGCCGCCAGGACCGGCTCGAGCACCTCGTCGCCGAGATCGCCGGCGAGGGCCACCAGGGCTTCAGCATCCCCACAGACGTGACCGACTCGGCCCAGGTCCAGCGCCTCGCCGAGCAGACCATCAGCCTGCTCGGGCGGGTCGATATCCTGGTCAACTGCGCCGGGGGCCTGATGAAGATCTCACCCTTCGAGCAGTTCAGCGACGCCGAGTGGCGCTCGGTCATCGACACCAACCTGAGCGGCGTCTTCTACGCCACCAGGGCCGTGGTGCCCTACATGAAGCGCCAGCGCTCGGGTACGATCATCAACCTCGGCTCACGGGTCGGGCGCGTCGGCGTGGCCAACATCACCCCCTTCAGCGCCGCCAAGTTCGCCCTCGCCGGCCTCTCGCAGTCCCTCGCCCAGGAGCTGCGGCCCCACAATATTTTCGTCACCAATGTCGTCGCCGGCATGATCAACTCCGACCTGGCGCCCCTCAACCCCGACGAGGCCCTGCGCCGCCGTATGCTCACCACCGACGACGTCGCCCAGGCCATCCTCTGGACCTGCACCCTCCCCGCCAGCATGCGCATCGACGAGCTGCCGGTCATGCCGCGCCAGTTCGACCTCTAAGGACCATTCCATGACCGACGACGCGGCCCTGCGCGACTGGTGGGAGGAGCTGCTCCAGGTCCACGAGTTCGCCCACTATAAGGACTACGCCGAGAGCCTCACCCGGCGCGAGGTCGACTTCCTGGTCGAGGCCCTCAGCCTGCGCGGCAACGAGATCATCCTCGACCTGGCCTGCGGGGGCGGTCGCCACAGCCTCGAGCTGGCCCGCCGCGGCCTGACGGTGATCGGGCTCGACGCCGCGGCCCCGGTGATCGCCAGCGCCAAAGCTAGGGCCGCCGACGAGGGGCTGAGCGTCGAGTTCGTCCGGGGCGACATGCGCGCCCTGGAGTACGAGGCCCGCTTCGACGCCGTCCTGGTGATGAACAGCAGCGTCGGCTTCTTCGACGACGCGGCCAACGCCGCCGTGATCGCCGGCTGCGCCCGGGCCCTCGCCCCCGGCGGGCGCCTGCTACTGCAATGCATCAACCCCTACCAGGTGGCCACCTACCTGCGCGATTTCCGCCAGGGCTGGTATCGCGTCGGCCCCGGCTATGTCCTGCGCGAGGCTCGCTTCGAGCCGCGCGAGGCCGCCCTACAGATCAGCTACAGCTACCTCGACCCGGCCCAAGGGCTCGAGGTGGCCCACCCCGGCGACCGCATCAGGCTCTATGGCTTCCCCGAGCTGCGGGCCATGCTGGCCGCCGCCGGCCTGCGCCCCCTGAGCGTCTTTGGCGACGCCGCCCTGCCGCCTGTGCCCTTCGACGAGCAGAGCCAGTGGCAGGTGGTGGTCGCGGTCAAGGATCAGCCCGGCTCACCCGAGGAGTAGCCCATGCAGGTGGTCATGATCGGCGAGTACGAGTTCACCTACCAGGCCGGGGCCGAGCCCGCCCTGGTCGTACACCACCTCATCAGGGGCTATGACGCGGTCACCCTCGACGCCGCGGCCGCGGCCGAGCTGCGCGAGCTCGTCGCCGTCCAGCAGAAGCGCATCCGCGAACTGGGCGGCTACCGCGTCATTCTCGGCGCGAGCGGCGACCTGACCGTCTACGACCAGCACGGCCGCCGCGCCTGCTACCTCACCGGCGAGCAGAGCCCCCAGCTCGCGCGCCTGCTGGCCGAGTAGTACCGGCGAACTCTACAGCTCCTGCAGGGTGACCCCCGCCGCCAGGCGCGCCACCTCGTCCGGCTCGACCTTGCCGGGGCCGGGCGTCAGGGCGTCGGCGGCGCCGCAGGCCACACCCTGGCGGAGCGCCTCGGCCAGCGGCTGACCGCGCAGCAGGCCGGTGGTCAGGCCGGCCATCAGCGAGTCGCCGCTGCCCACCGTGCTCTGCACGCGCAGGGCCGGGGGGCGGGCCCACCAGCGCTCGTCGGCGGCGCCCGCCACGCAGCCGAGGGCGCCCAGCGAGACCGCCGCCAGGGTCAATCCGCGCCCCAGCAGCTCCTCCACCGCCGCCAGGGCGGCCGGCACATCGGCGACCAGGCGGCCCAGCAGCTCACCCGCCTCGTGACCGTTCACCTTCAGGCCCCAGGGCCGGGCCTCGACGGCGGCCAGCAGGGCGGCCCCGCTCGTATCGACCACCACCCGTCGCCCGCGCTCGCCAAGCTCGCGGATCAGCGCCCCCAGGTCCGCGGGCGGCACGCCCGGCGGCAGGCTGCCCGCGGCCACACACATATCGACCGAGGCCGAGGCGTCGAGGGCGTCGCGGGCGAACGCGGCCCAGCCCGCGCCGCCCAGGGGCGGGCCGACCTCGTTGAGCGCCGTGCCGTCCGCCGCCTCGGGGTCGACCAGCAGGACACAGGTGCGCGTCTCGCCGGCGCCGTGGCTCGTCCAGCGGCAGAGCAGGCCCTCCTCGGCGGCCAGGTGCGCAACCTGCTCGCCCGTGTGGCCGCCGAGGGGCCCGCAGACCAGGGCCGGCTGGCCCAGAGCGCGGGCGGCCCTGGCCACATTGAGGCCCTTGCCGCCTGCGGCCACAATCACCTGGCTGGTGCGATGCACGGCGCCCAGGCGCAGCCCGCGAAAGACCATGGTCCGGTCGAGAGCGGGGTTGGGAGTGATGACCAGCAGCATGTTAAGTAACTCCCCGGATGAGTAATAACCACGGGGGCGGGGCTTAATAGAACATTAACAGCAGTATAACGCCGACTTTACGCCCAGGCTTTATGATCTGCAAGCCCATTGTACAGGCACATGCACGATTCTGGCCCAGGTTGTCAGCGACAGAGCGCGTATCACTACGCGGCTTTGGTGTGCTGTGCTGAATTGCCCCTGCTCCGAAGTTGCAAAGACACCTAGAAGGAGAGCCCCCCGTATGGGCGGTCACGACGAACACGACAAGTGGGTAGTGCGCTCGACCGAGGGTAGCGGCGAGACCTTTGAGGACATTCTCGCCCGCCGCCTCAGCCGCCGTGATGTCCTGAAGAGCGCCGCGATCGCCTCCTCGGTCGCGATCATCGGCTCGGCCAACCTGGCCGGCGCCGAGGTGGCCGAGGCTCAGCGCATCGCCACCCCCAGCTTCGCCAAGATCGACCCGGTCGCGACCACGGTTGACGAGGTGTCGGTCCCCGAGGGCTACTACGCCCGCACCCTCATCCGCTGGGGCGAGCCGCTGACCGCCGAGGCCCCCATCCACAACGTCTGGGAGCAGACGCCGGCGGCCCAGGCCCAGCAGTTCGGCTACAACTGCGACTTCGTCGGCTTCCTGCCCTTCCCCTATGGCTCGGGCGCCTCGAACCGCGGCCTGCTCTTCGTGAACCACGAGTACACCAACCCCGAGCTGATGTTCGCGGGCTACGACCCGAAGAACCCCACCCGCAACCAGGTCGACGTCGAGATCGCCGCCCACGGCGCCTCGGTGGTCGAGGTCCAGCGCGCCCCCGACGGCACCTGGAGCTATGTGCGCGGCTCGGGCCTCAACCGCCGCCTGACCGGCGAGACCCCGATGACCATCAGCGGCCCGGCCGCCGGCCACCCCTGGATGCAGACCAGCGAGGACCCAACCGGCACCAGCGTCCGCGGCACGCTCAACAACTGCGCCGGCGGCAAGACCCCCTGGGGCACGGTGCTCACCGCCGAGGAGAACTTCCACCAGTACTTCGCCAACTTCGGCAAGTTCGATAAGGCCGACCCGCGCTACGAGGCCCACCGCCGCTACGGCATGCCCGCCGAGGCCAGCGAGCGCCAGTGGGAGAAGTACCACAGCCGCTTCGACATGACCAAGGAGCCCAACGAGGGCTTCCGCCACGGCTGGATGGTCGAAGTCGACCCCTACGACCCGACCGCGACCCCGATCAAGCGCACCGCCCTCGGCCGCTTCCGCCACGAGGCCGCCACGATCGGCGTTGCGCCCAACGGCAAGGTCGTGGCCTACATGGGCGACGACGCTCAGTTCGAGTATGTCTACAAGTTCGTCACCGCCGGCACCTACAACCCGCGCGACCGCATGGCCAACATGGGCCTGCTCGACGAGGGCACGCTCTACGTCGCCAAGTTCAACGAGGATGGCAGCGGCACCTGGGTGCCCATGATCTACGGCCAGGGCCCCCTCACCAGCGCCAACGGCTTCAACTCGCAGGGCGATGTGGCGATCAACACCCGCAAGGCCGCCGACCTGCTGGGCGCCACCAAGATGGACCGCCCCGAGGATGTCGAGCCGAACCCGGTGACCAAGAAGATCTACGTGGCCCTCACCAACAACACCAACCGCGGCGGCGAGGGTCGCGCCCCCGTCGATGCGGCCAACCCCCGCGCCAACAACGCCACCGGCCACATCATCGAGATCACCGAGACCAACAACGACTACGCCAGCACCACCTTCCGCTGGGAGATGTTCATCCTGGCCGGCCTGCCCACCGACGCCAGCACCTTCTTCGCCGGCTTCGACAAGAGCAAGGTCAGCCCGATCGGCGCGCCCGACAACGTCGCCTTCGACAACGCCGGCAACCTCTGGATCGCCACCGACGGCGCTCCCCGCGCGATCAAGTACAACGACGGCCTCTTCGCCGTCCCCGTGCAGGGCGCCCAGCGCGGCAATGTGCAGCAGTTCTTCTCGGCCGTCGTCGGCGCCGAGGTCTGCGGCCCCGAGTTCACCCCCGACAACCGCACCCTCTTCCTGGCCATCCAGCACCCCGGCGAGGGCGGCACCTTCGAGGAGCCGGTCAGCACCTGGCCCGACCGCGTCGGCCTGCCCCGCCCCAGCGTCCTCACCGTCCAGGCCTTCGATAGCCGCCCCATCGGCAGCTAGGTGCGCGCAAGCCAGGCTTGGGTAGGTTTTCAGGGAGGGCAAGCCCTCCCTGAAAACCTCCTTCCGCATATCAACTGGTCGGGAAGCGGCTGATCAGCAGGGTCGCCAGGCCCAGGAAGGCCGTGTAGCCGGTCACGTCGGTGAAGGTGGTGACGATCACGCCCGAGGCCAGGGCCGGGTCGGCCCCGAAGCGCCGCAGCAGCAGCGGCACGATCGTGCCGGCCAGGGCCGCCGCCACCATATTGGCCATCATGGCCACCGCCGCCACCGCCCCCAGGATGGGGATACCCTTCCAGAGCCAGCCCACCAGCCCCACCAGCAGCCCGAAGCAGACCCCGTTGATCAGGCCCACCAGCAGCTCGCGCCCGAGGGTGCGCCAGCTGTCGCGCATGCTGATCTCGCCCAGGGCGATGCTGCGCACGATCAGGGTCAGGGTCTGGATGCCCGCGTTGCCGCCCATGCCCGCAATGATCGGCATGAAGACCGCCAGCACCGCGACCTGCTCGACCGTGCCCTCGAAGATGCTCACCACCGTCCCCGCCAGCAGCGCCGTGGGCAGGTTCACCGCCAGCCAGGTCAGGCGCTGGCGCGAGGTGGTCAGCACCGACTGGTCCACCGTCTCCTCGGGGCTCAGGCCGCCCAGCCGGTAGATATCCTCGGTCGCCTCTTCTTGCAGCACGTCGATCACATCGTCGGCCGTGATCACGCCCACCAGGCGCCCCTGCTCGTCCACCGTGGGCAGCACCAGCAGGCCGTAGCGGGCCAGGGTCTGGGCCGCCTCCTCCTGGTCGGCCTCGGCC
>CAZKTU010000106.1:15338-20393 GCA_964555675.1 uncultured Oscillochloris sp. | reverse complement strand
GAGCAGCCGAGCGCTCACTCGTGCTTTGCGGCCAGGGCCTGGGTGATGCGGTCGAGGATGATCGCCATGATCACGATCGCGAGGCCGGCCTCGATGCCGCGGCCGGTCTCGTTGCGGGCCAGGCCCATCACGGCCTCGAGGCCCAGGCCCGCGCCGCCGACCAGGCCCGCGATGATCACCATGGCCAGGACCATCATGATCACCTGGTTGACCGCGAGCAGCAGGGCGGGCCGCGCCAGGGGCAACTGCACTTTGCGCAGCGTCTGCCCGCGGGTCGAGCCGAAGGCCCGCGCCGCCTCCACCGTCTCGGGGGCCACCTGGGCGATGCCCAGCTCGGTCAGCTTGATCCCCGGCGGGATGGCGTAGAGCACGGCGGCGATCAGCCCCGGCACGCGCCCCACGTTGAAGAGCATGATCACCGGCACGAGGTAGACAAAGGCCGGGATGGTCTGGAGCAGCTCGAGCACAGGCCGCAGCGCCGCGCTGACGGCCGGGTACTGCGAGGCGGCAACCCCCAGCGGCAGCGCGATCGCGAGGGTCAGCAGGACCGTCACCAGCACCTGGCTGAGCGTATCCATGCTCGGCTCCCACATGCCCAGCAGGCCGATGACGACCAGCCCGCCCGCGGCGAGCCCGGCGAGGCGCCAGCCGCCGGCCGCGTAGGCCAGGGCGGCCAGGGCCCCGACCACCACGGGCCAGGGCAGGCCGCGCATCAGCAGCTCGCGGCCGGGGTTGAGCAGGTAGATCGTCAGGGCGTCGCTGAGGGGCCCGGTGCCGATCGGCAGCCCGCCGATCTGGTAGAGGTTGTCGCGGGCCCAGGCGACAGCGGCGTTGGCCGGGTCGCGCAGGCGCAGCCGCCAGGCCTCGGGGAAGCTGCCAAGGCGCAGCAGGGCCATATCGACCGGCACGAAGATCAGCAGCAGCAGCAGCCCATTGACCAGCCTGGGGTGGCGTCGCACCGCCTTGCCGAGGCCGCCGGGCAGATGAGGGGCGATGGCCGTAGCGGGCCAGCCGGCCAGAGGCCCCGTGGGCAGGGCGTGCTCGGGCGCGGCCAGGTCGACCGCGCTGAGCGCGTGGCTGAGCCGGTCGAGGATCATGGCCAGCAGCACAATGATCAGCCCGGCCTCGAGGGCGCGACCCACGTCGAGGCGCTGCAGCGAGACCAGCACCTCGCGGCCCAGGCCGCCCGCGCCGATCATCGCGGCGATCACCACCATGCCCAGGGCCATCATGATCGTCTGGTTGACCCCGGCCATGATCGAGGGTAGGGCCAGCGGCAACTGCACCTGGGTGAGCACCTGCCATGGCGTGGCCCCGAAGGCCCGCGCCGCCTCGACGGCCGGCGGATTGGCCTGCTTGACGCCCAGGGTCGTCAGGCGGATCACCGGCGGCACGGCGTAGATCAGCGTGGCCACCACGGCGGGCACGCGGGCCACGCCGAAGAGCAGCAGCACCGGGATGAGGTAGACGAAGGCGGGCATGGTCTGCATGGCGTCGAGCAGCGGGCGCAACCAGCGCTCGAGCCGCTCGCTGGTCGCCGCGGCCACCCCGATCGGGATGCCGATCAGCAGGGCCAGGGCGACCGCACAGAGCATGAGCGCCAGGGTCTCCATGCTCGGCTCCCACAGCCCGAACAACCCCGCCAGCAGCAGGCCGCCCGCGCAGAGCAGGGCCAGGCCCCGCCCGCCGCCCAGGTAGCCGAGCAGCGCGAAGAGCCCGAGCACGGCGACCCACGAGAGACCCAGCAAGAGCCCCTCGAAGCCGCGCAAGAAGCCGTCGATCGCGTCGCTCAGCGGCTCCAGCCCATAGACGAAGAGCGGGCTGGTGGCCCGATTGCCGATCACCCAGTCTTGCAGGGCGTCGACCTGGGCCCGCAAGCCGAGGTTCCAGTTGGCGGGGAAGGCGCGGGCCTCGGGCGGCCAGACCAGGACCACCAGGGCACCCACGATCAGCAGCGCAAGGGCCACCAGGGGCCAGCGCCGCCGCTGCTGCTCGCGCTTCGCGATTGTGATCGTCTGGGTCTGACTGGCCATGGGTGCTCCGGCCTACACCTGACAGAGGGCGCGCAGCACCGCCGCGCGGTCGACATAGCCGACGGTCGTCTCGGCCTCGCCGAGCACCGCCACGGGCTCGGCGTGGGCGGCCACCAGGGGCAGCAGCGCCTCGAGCGGCGCACCCGCGGGCACGGCGGGCCGCCCGTGGTCGTGCGGGGTCGGCGGGCAGGGCGCCATGATCGCGTCCACCGTGAGCACGCGGGCCCGCGGCGCGTCCTTGACGAAGGCCCGCACGTAGTCGTCCACCGGGTTGAGCACCAGCTCGCCGGGCGTGCCCGACTGCACCAGCTTGCCGTGGCGCATCACCGCGATGCGATCGCCCAGCTTCAGGGCCTCGGCGAAGTCGTGGGTGATGAAGACGCTGGTCTTGTGCAGGGTCGCCTGGAGGCGCAGCAGCTCGTCCTGCATCTCACGCCGGATGAGCGGGTCGAGGGCGCTGAAGGGCTCGTCGAAGAGCAGGATCTCGGGGTCGACGGCCAGAGCGCGGGCCAGGCCGACCCGCTGCTGCATGCCGCCGCTGAGCTGGCGGGGCATATGGTACTCCCAGCCCTTGAGCCCCACCAGCTCGATCACCTCGGCGGCCTGGGCCTGACGCTGGTGACGCGGCACGCCGCGCACCTCCAGGCCGTAGGCCACATTGTCGATCACGCGGCGGTGGGGGAAGAGCCCGAAGTTCTGGAAGACCATGCTCACCCGGTGGCGGCGCAGCTCGCGCAGCTCGGGCTCGGCCATGGCCAGCACATCCTGGCCGTCGATCAGGATCTGGCCGTGGGTCGGCTCGGTGAGCCGCGAGATGCAGCGCACCAGGGTCGACTTGCCGCTGCCCGAGAGCCCCATGACCACGAAGGTCTCGCCGCGGCGCACCTCGAACGAGACGCCGCCGACGGCCACCACGTGACCCTCGGCGCCGCGGGCCCCCGCGGGGTCGGCGGCGAGGGCCTCGTAGTGGCGCCGGGGCGCCGGGCCGAAGATCTTCCAGACATCGCGACAGACGATCTTCGCCGGGGCGCGGGGGTCGGGCACAGTGGTCACGCGTGCTCCTCGGGGGCTACTTGGTGGGCAGCCAGGCCTTCCACTTGCTCTCGTTGGCCGCGATCCACTCCTTGGCGGCCACCGCGACCTCCTTGCCCTCGAGCTCGGTGGCGGCGATCATGGCGATCTGGTCCTCGTTGCTGTACTGCATATTCTTGAGCAGTTCGTAGGCGTCGGGCGCCTTCGTCTTCAGCTCAGACCAGGCCGCCTTGAACAGCACATCCTCGGGGTAGTCGCAGTCGACGCCGCCCGCCTCGGCCTTCGCGTAGCACTCCTCGCTGTGGGCGGGCAACTCGACCGGGGTCAGCTTGTACTTGGCGTGAACCGAATGGGGAGTCCAGAAGTAGAACAGCACCGGCTCCTCGCGGCTGACGGCGGCGTCGACCGCAGCCAGTACGGCCTGCTCGGAGCCCGACTGCACCACCTGGAAGTTGAGGCCCAGATTGTTGATGATCGCCTCGTCGTACTGCACCCAACTGGGGTCGCCGGCCAGGAACTGGCCGCGATCGCCGGTCTCGGCGGTCTTGAACAGGGCCGCGACCGTGGGGTCCTTCAGACCCTCCCAGGTGGCCATGGCCGGGTTCTGCTCGACCATGTAGCTGGGCACGTACCAGCTGATCTTGCCGACCACGCCCAGGGGGCCGAGGTTCTCGACCACCTTCTGGCCGTCGATATACTGCGCGACGTTCTCGGCGTGGCCCGATGGCCAGATCTCGAGCGTGGCGCTCAGGTCGCCATTGGCCAGGGCGGCCCACTGGGCGTTCTCGTCGATGGTGACGAGCTCGACCTCGTAGCCCAGCTGCTCTTCCAGGAGAATCTTCGCCACATTCACATTGACCGACGAGCCGGTCCAGGGGTTCTCGGCCAGCTTGAGCGGGATCTTGGGCGCGCTGGCCGGGGTCGCGGCGCTACAGGCGGCCAGCAGGGCGAGCATCAGCACCAGCGCCAGCGTGAGCGAGCGGCGCCACGAGCGTCCGAGGGTCATAGCGGCGGCCTTTCTAACAGACAGTCATCCCAGCGATTAACGGTAGCGCTCGAGCTCCTCCGAGATCCCGTCGGCGAGCAGGTTGAGCCCGACGACGAGCGAGGCCGTGGCCAGCGAGGCCCACAGGGCGTCCCACGGGTGGCCGGCCTGGATGAACTTGCGCCCCTGGTTGACGATACTGCCCCAGTCGGGCGAGGGCGGCGGCAGGCCCAGGCCGAGGAAGCCCAGGGTGCCGATCGCGAAGACCGCGTAGCCCACCCGCAGCATGGCGTCGACGATGATCGGCCCGCGGGCGTTGGGCAGGATCTCGACCAGCATGATGTACCAGGGGCTCTCGCCGCGGGTCTGAGCGGCGGCCACATAGTCGCGCGTCTTGATATCGAGGGTCAGCGAGCGCACCAGGCGGGCGATGCCGGGCGCCCCGGCGATCGTGATCGCCAGCACCACATTCAGGGCCGAGGGGCCCAGGGCGGCGATGATCACCAGGTAGAGCAGGATCTGCGGGAAGGCCATCATGGCGTCGAGGATGCGCATGACGATCTCGTCAACCTGCCCGCCGAAGTAGCCGGCCAGCAGGCCGAAGGCCCCGCCGACCAGCAGGGCGATGCCGACCGAGAGGGGCGCGAGCACCAGGATGATGCGCGCCCCGTGGACCAGGCGCGCCCACAGGTCGCGGCCCAGGCGGTCGGTGCCCAGCCAGTGGTCCCACGAGGGGCCCTGCAGGCCCACGCCGCTGAACTGCTCGAGCGGGTCGTAGCGGGCCAGCAGCGGGGTCGCGGTGTAGCCCTCGGCGCGCATCCAGCACTGGGGGCTGAAGACGCAGGTGTCGGCGAAGAGGGCCACCACCACCCAGAAGCCCACCAGGAAGAGCCCGGCCATGGCGGTGCGCGAACCCGCCACCAGCCCCCAGGCCTCGCGCACGCCGCGCCAGCGGTCGGCCCGCGGCGGCGGCGAGAGGGTCGTGGTCTGCTCGGCTACGGCCAT
>CAZKTU010000106.1:0-15238 GCA_964555675.1 uncultured Oscillochloris sp. | reverse complement strand
AGGCGTATCTGATCCGCGGGTTGAGCCAGGTGTAGATCAGGTCGGCCACGAGCTGCGTGCCGATCGCGACCAGCACCAGCACCATGGTCGCCGCCTCGATCGCGAAGACATCCTTGAACAGGGCCGCCTCCATCACGTAGCGGCCCAGGCCAGGGAAGCCGAAGAGCGTCTCGACCACCACGATCCCGCCGATCAGCCAGTTCACGTGCAGGATGATCACGGTGATCGGGGCCATCAGCGCGTTGCGCAGCGCGTGGCCGAAGACGATCCGCCGCTCGGGCAGGCCCTTGAGCGTGGCCGTGCGGATGTAGTTCGTCCGCATCACCTCGACCATGCTCGCCCTGGTGATGCGCAGCACGTAGCCGAGCTCGATCAGGGTCAGGGTCACGATCGGCAGGATCAGCATCTGCGGGCTCTGCCAGATCGAGTTCTCGGAGGTGACCACCACGGCCCCCGGCAGCCAGCCCAGCCAGGACGAGAAGATCAGGATTAAGAAGACTCCCGAGGCAAACTCGGGCGTGGCCGTGGCGATCAGGCTGCCGATCGAGAGCAGCCGGTCGGTGAAGCGGCCCTCGTTCAGGCCGGCAAGCAGCCCGAGGGCCAGGGCCAGGGGCATCACCACCACGAAGGCCACCGTGGCCAGGGTCAGGGTGTTGAGCAGGCGCGGGAAGAGCGTCTCGGCCACGGGGCGACGGGTCAGGAACGAGATCCCGGGGTCGCCGCGCAGCAGGCCGCGCTGGAGCGGCACATACTGCCGCGGCGCGCCGGCCGCACTGGTCCAGGCGCCCTTGTTGAGCGTCCAGGCCTCGCCCTGGTCGCCGCGCACCCACATCGCCGCGCGCCCGTCCTGGTCGACGCCCCAGAAGACGTCGAAGCCGTCGGCGTCGCGCACCCAGACCTCGGGGCCGAGGGGCACCTCGCGGATCGTGCCGTCTGCGGCCCGCTCGATACGCAGCATGGTCAGGCCGTCTTCGGTACGGTTCTGGTAGTGAGTCCCGTCGGGCAGCACGCCCCACCAGTTCGAGCGGTTATTCTCGGGCTCGAAGATGCGGGCCACCGGGGTGCCGATCAGGCCCGCGGCCTGCCAGTCGCTGCCGAACATCCAGCGGATGTAGCGGGTCACGGCCGGCTGGTCGAGCCCGTTCTGGGCGTTGAACGAGGCCTCCTGCTCGGGCGTGATCGTATTCCCCAGTGAGTTGATCGCGATGTTCCCGGGCGCAATCTCGCAGATCGCAAAGACCACGACCGAGACCACGAACAGGGTCAGGATGAGGTAGAGGATGCGCCGGAGAAGGAAGGCGACCATGGGGACTCCTCAGGAGTAGAATCGAAGAGCGGGTAAGTGGTGGGCGAGGGAGCGGGCGCTGCCCACTCCCTCGTGCTCCGGCTTACCCACTCGTGGCTACGCGGTCTTCTTGTCGGGGTCGAGCCAGACCTCGCGCCAGAGGTGGTAGTGGGTCGGGTGGGCGTAGAGGTTCTGGAAGCCGGGGTTGTAGATATTCCAGACGCTCTGCCACCAGGAAATCGCGATCGAGCCGCGCTCCTGCTGGATCGTCTGCAGGTCCTTCATGATCGCGCGGCGGGCCTCGACGTCGAGGGTGCCCTGGGCCTTCTTGAGCAGCTCGTCGAACTCGGGGTCGACCCAGCGGCTCTCGTTCCACGGCACCGGCTTGCCCTCGCTGTCGGCGATATAGGCCAGGGGCAGCACCATCACCGCCAGGGGCCTATGGGTCCAGGGCGTCACGCCGACCGGGGTCTCGGTCCACTTCTCCCAGTACGACGAGTTGGGCATCGTATCGAGCACGATGTTGAAGCCGCCGGCGACGGCGTCGGACTTCAGCGTCTCGATATAGGCGACGATGTCGGTCCAGCCCGTGCCGACCGAGATCGGCACCTCGAGGGGCTGGGTGATCCCGGCCTCGGTCAGCAAAGCCTTGGCGCCCTCGGGATCATAGGCGGGGGCGTCCATGGGGGCGTACTCGGGGTGCACCGGCGAGACGTGGAAGTCGTGGCCGAGCTCGCCCTGGCCGAAGTAGGCCTTGTCGAGGATCGAGGCGCGGTTCTGGACCTTCTTGAGCGCGTTGCGCACGCGCACGTCGGTCCAGGGCTCGAGGTCGACGCGCATACGCAGCACGCGCACCTGCGAGGTGGCGATCGGCTCGACCACCAGCTTGTCGTTATTGCGCAGGGCCAGGAAGGTGTCGACGGTCGGGTCGTAGATCGTGTCGATCTGGCCGGCCTGCAGGGCCGCCACATAGGCGGTCTGGTCGTTGCCCAGGTCGATATACTCGATCCCGTCGAGGTAGGGCAGCGGCGAGCCGTCGACGCCGTTCTGCCAGTAGCCGTCGCGCTTCGAGACCTTGACCCGCTCGCCGACCTTGAACTCATCGAGCTTCATCGGGCCGGTGCCCGGGTTGGTCAGCGTGGTCAGGTCGCCGTTGAAGCTGCGGTGCATGATCTGGGCCGGGTAGTGGAACAGGGCCTCGGGCACGTCGAGCTTGGGGGCGTCGAGCTTCAGCTGCACGGTGTAGTCGTCGACCGCCGTGACGTTCTCGATCTTCAGGAAGCCCTCCCAGAGGCCCAGGATCGACGACTGGGTATCGGGGTTGAGCCACTCCTTGAAGTTGAAGAGCACATCCTCAGAGGTCAGCTCGTCGCCGTTCGACCACTTGATGCCCTGGCGCAGCTTGAGCGTCCAGAGGTCGAGCGTATCGTTGACCTCCCAGCTCTCGAGCAGGTAGGGGCGGGTGATGTTGTCGGCCCCGGTCTCGGTCAGGTACTCGTAGACCTGGCGGAACTCGTTCGAGTCGAAGACCCACGAGAAGCGGGCCGGGTGGTCGACGGCGGGCACCTGGATGCCGACCTTGAGCACGCCGCCACGCTTGACGGCGGCCGCGGCGGGCGCTTCAGTGGCGGCCGCTGCCGGCGCGGCCGTGGGGGCGGCGGCCGGCGGCGGGGCGCCACAGGCGGCCAGGAAGTTCGCCGCCGGGATGCTCACCCCGAGCAGCGTGGCGACGCGCAGGAATTCGCGGCGGCTGATGCGCCCCTGGCGCAGCTGCTCCTGCATCTCGGGTACGTACGGGTGGATCCGATCCGGGCGCTTGGACATCCTGGTATCTCCTTGCTTGGCGGAGCCGGGCATCTGTATCCCGCGCACACGCGCGCGCGGGTGAGGGGATGGCTCAGGCTTTGAGGCGGACATTCCCGCGGTCGAAGAGGGGTTCTTCGCTGACCACCGCCCTGAGCGGCTCGCCGAAGTACTCGATGCTCACCACCGAGCCCGGCGCGCTCAGCGCGATCGGCAGATATCCATAGGCGATCAGCGTCCCCACGCTGTAGCCGTAGTTGGCGCTGGTCACATAGCCCACCGGGGCCCCGTCGTGGATGATCGGCTCTTTGCCGAGCAGGGCGGCGCCCGGCTGGTCCACCCGCATGCAGCAGAGCTTGCGGGTGAGGCCCGCCTCGCGCCCCTTGATCAGCGCGTCGCGCCCGATGAAGTCGCCCTTGTCGAGCCGCACGGCCCAGCCGATCCCGGCCTCGTCGGGTGTGTAGTCGGTGTGGATGTCGGCGCCCCAGAGCCTGTAGCCCTTCTCGAGGCGCAGCGAGTCGAAGGCCCCGCTGCCCGCGGCGACGATCCCCTCGGGCTGCCCGGCCTCCCAGAGCGTATCCCACAGCTTCAGGCCGTACTCGGTCGGGCAGTACAGCTCCCACCCCAGCTCGCCCGCGTAGCTCACCCGCAGGGCGTAGGCCGGCACGGTGTCGATGGTGAGCGGGCGGGCCGTGTAGTAGGGGAAGGCCTTGCCCGACACATCCTGCTCGGCCACCCGCGCCAGCACGGCGCGGGCCCGCGGCCCCCACAGGCCGACGGTGACCAGCGACGAGCCCATGTCGGTGATCACCACCGAGCCGTCGCTGGGGGCGTGACGCTGGATCCAGGCCAGGTCGTGGGGCAGGATGCCGCCGCCGGTGATCACCCAGAAGCGCTCGGCCGCCACCCGCACCACCGTCAGGTCGGCCACGATCCCGCCCCGCTGGTCGAGCAGGCTGGTGTAGACAATCTTGCCCACCGGCCGGTCGATCTGGTTCGCGGCGATCCGGTTGAGGAAGCCCACAGCGCCGGGGCCGCGCACCTCGATCACCGCCAGGGCCGCCAGGTTGAACAGGCCCACCCGCTCGCGCACCGCCAGGTGCTCGGCGCCCTGGATGCGCGACCAGAACTGCCGCGCCCAGCTCTCGCGCTCGGGCACCTGCTCGTCGAACTCCTCGAGCAGGCGCGCATTGGCCTCGTGCCACTGGGCGACCTCCCACCCGGCGCTCTGGTTGAACACGCCGCCCTGCTCTTTCAGGCGGCTGTGCCAAGGGCTCAGGCGCACGTCGCGCGGCCGCGTGATCGGCTGGGCCGGGTGGATAATGTCGTAGACCTCGCGGTAGTTCTGGGCGCTGCGCTCGTGGATGTAGGCCCGCGAGAGCTGGTGGCGGTGGAAGCGGTTGATGTCGGCCTCGCGCAGGTCGAGGCCCGGCGTACCCTCGGTCATCCACTCGGCGATCGCCTTGCCGGCGCCGCCCGCGTGGGTCAGCCAGAGCCCCGTGCAGACCCACAGGCCCGCCACACTGCTCTCGCCCATCACCGGGTAGCCGTCGATCGTGAAGGCGAACATGCCATTGAACTTCGTCACCAGGTCGGCCCGGCCCACGGGCGGCAGCAGCTCGACGGTGCTCTCCCACCCCGCCGTGAAGTGGTCGGGGGTGAAGGGCAGTTGCGCCGTCTTGCCCAGGTCGCGCGGGTCGACCATCAGCGGGGCGTGGCGGTACGAGCCAACCCCATAGCAGTCGAAGTGCTGGCGGAAGTACATCGCGTGGTCCTGGTGGCGCAACAGGGGATGCACCACCTCGCGGGTCGTGCCGGCCAGCTCGGGGATGGGCGTGGTGACGGTGTAGAGGTGCTGGGCGGCCATCAGCGGGATCGCCACCCCGGCCTGCTCGCTCAACACGGGCGCCCACAGGTTCGAGCAGATCAGCACCTGCTCGGCGCCGATCGGCCCCTCGGGGGTGATCACGCCGGTGATCCTGCCGTCCACCACTTGCAGGTCGAGCACGGGCGTCTCGCCCCTGAACTCGACCGCGCCGTCGGCCGAGGCCGCCCGGGCCAGAGCCTCCATCAAACGCACGCCCTTGGCCACCGCGTCGCGCGGGGTGAAGAACGACCCGTGGATGACCTTGTCGTCGAGGATGGGCACCAGGGCCTTCGTCTCGCTCGGCGAGAGCAGCTCGGAGGGCAGACCATAGGCGCGGGCCCAGCCCTGACGTCGCCGCAGATCGCGCCAGCGCTCGGGGGTGTAGGCCACCTCGAGCCCGCCGACCGGGTAGATCAGGTCGAGGCCGTCGAGCTCGAGCCCGCCGAACAGCTCGCGCGAGCTCTTGGCCAGCTCGGTCATCATCTTCGAGGAGTTGGTGAGAAACATGCCGCCCGGCGCGTGCGAGGTCGAGCCGTCGTTGGTGAAGATCGGCCCTTTGTCGAGCACCAGCACGTCGCGCCATCCGAGCCGGGCAAAGTGGTATGCGGCGCTGCAGCCTACGATGCCGGCGCCAATGATGATGAGGCGGGCCTGGTTTCGCATAGAGACGCTTCCACTACACCTTTGCTGGTTGATCGGCGGAGAGGAGAGTCCGCCTAGAGGCGGCCCTCAGCGGGAAGATCGTGCCCGCGGCGACCGTGCAGCCATTGCCGGGAGCTTGCCCACCGGTCATCGGCGCGCAGTCAGGTGGTATGTTGACACTTGGGAGAGGTTCACCCGTATATTAACTGCCTATGAACTGTCCGTCAACCCGCTCATTAGACTGCGCGCTATAGCCCCGCCGCACGGCCAGCCACCATTCGCCCTGAAAATCGTAGTAGGCTGTGCGTGTATGGATGATCGGCCCGCCGCCGAGCCCACCGCTGATTGTGCCGTTGTGAATGCGGATGGTCGTGTAGCAGCGCGGGGTCAGCTCGGCCACCGCCCTGGCGTGGCGAGCGCTCTCTTTCCACTGGGTCGCGCCCTGGGGGCTCGCCAGCAGCACGAAGTTCGCCCAACCGCCGCGCGGCAGCTCCCACGAGCTGTAGCTCAGCATCGCCGGGTGGGCGCGCAGCTCGTCGACCAGCTCGGCGTCGACCGCCGCCAGGGCCACGAAGTCGGCGTCGGGCCGGCGCTCGCCGAAGAAGCCCACCACCATATACGAGCTGTCTGACAGCAGGGCGTCCCGGTTCAGCACGACGATGCGGTGGGTGCGCCCGTCATCCTCCGCCAGGTGCACAATCGTCCCCGAAGGAATCTCGGGCGCCAGCCCGAACAGGGTCTGGCGCAGGGTCCGGCGCATCGCCTCGAGAATGGCCAGGTCGAAGCCGATCAGGTCCGGGTCGGTGAAGGGGCGTCCGACGACGTACTCGGTGGGCGCGAGGGTGGTTGGCTCGGGGAGCATGGGTTGTCGCTCGTATTCGCTGTAACGGCTCGTCAATCGAAGCTGCTCAGGTGAAGCTTACCCCCTGGGCTCGCTGCGCCAGCAGGCGCACAGGATCATAATCGGCGTCGGCCAGGGGCGCGAGCCTTGTGATGCCG
Organism: uncultured Oscillochloris sp.; assembly: GCA_964555675.1. Taxonomy (GTDB): domain Bacteria; phylum Chloroflexota; class Chloroflexia; order Chloroflexales; family Chloroflexaceae; genus CAIWXH01. The sequence goes on along the minus strand of CAZKTU010000106.1, from coordinate 8,642 downwards.
GCCAGGGCCAGGGCCGCGCGGCCCACCTCGTCCTCGTGGGCCGCCCCGAGGGCAGCTCTGATCTGCGCCCGCAGCCCGGGCGACAGATGCCGGGCGGCGACCAGCGGCGGGGCCGGTTGCGGCCCCAGCGAGGCCACGACCCTGACCCGCCCGCCCAGGGCCGGGTCGTCGCGCAGGGCCAGATCGAGCACGATGCTGTCGATCGCCGCGGCGTCGGCCTCGCCGGCCAGCACCATGCGCAGCGATTCGCGATGCGCGCCCGACTCGACGGCCCGCCCGAAGAAGCCGGCCGGGGCGCCGATGGCCGCCAGGTGGGCCCGCGCCACCGCATAGCCCGAGAGCGAGCCGGGCTCGTTATAGGCCCAGCGAGCGCCCCGCAGCTCCTCGAAGCGCGTATAGTGGCTCTCGCTGCGCACCACCACGTCAGAATAGTAGACCGGCCTGCCGCCGTAGCGGGCCCCGGCCTGCACCGGCGCCGCCAGGGGCTCGAGCCGCTCGGCCCGCAGCGTGTAGGGCAGCCCACAGATGAAGGCCAGGTCCGCCTCGCCCGCGTCGACCATGGCCTGCTGCTCTTGCCAGGGCGGGCCCACGACGAAGCTGGTCGTCACGCCGAGCCGCGCGCCGAGCCAGGCGGACAGCGCGGCGTGGGCCGGTTGCGCGGCCTCGGACATCAGCGAGACGACGGTCAACTCGGACATCTGGCTCTCCGGGAGGGTCGCAGGGAGGGCAAGCCCTCCCTGAAAAACCCCTGTTCCGCCCTACGGCGTGCCGCAAGCATGGCTTGCAAGCACTTAGCGCTGCTCGCGGCGCGAGCGCCTGGGCGCGACCTCCTGGCGCTGGGCCACCGCCGTCGCCAGGGTCAGCTCGGCCGGGTCGAGGGGCGGCTGGGTGCGCAGCGCCGCGGCCATGGCCTCGATATGGGCCGGGCTGCTGCCGCAGCAGGCCCCGATCCCGGTCGCCCCAAAGGCCCGCAGCCTGCGCGCGCAGTCGGCCATCACCTCGGGGGTGCCGCCATAGACCGTGCGCCCGTCGACATACTCGGGCATGCCCGCGTTGCTCTTGGCCACCACCGGGATGTCGGGGCGCGCCAGGTGCATGGCGTAGACCACGGCCTCGATCTCGTCGGGGCCATTGCCGCAGTTGCCGCCCACCGCCGCCAGGCCCAGCTCGGCCAGGGCGTTGATCGCGTCGGTCGGGCTCACGCCCATCATGGTGAAGCCGCGCGTGTCGAAGGTCATGGTGGCCACAATCGGGATCGTGGGCGCGGCCTGCCGCGCCCCCTCGACGGCGGCCCGCACCTCGTTCAGGTCGCTCATGGTCTCGACCCAGAAGGCGTCGGCGCCGCCCGCGGCCAGCCCCGCCGCCTGGGCCGCGAAGCCGGCCACGGCGGCCTCGTAGGTCAGGCTGCCCATCGGCTCGAACAGCTCGCCGCTCGGCCCGATCGAGCCGGCCACAAAGGCCCGCCCCGCGGCGGCCGACTTCGCCAGCTCGGCCGCGGCCTTGTTCAGCTCGAAGACCTGGCCGTCGAGGTTATGCAGCTTCAGCCTGAAGGGGCTGCCGCCGAAGCTATTGGTCAGGATCACCTGGGCCCCCGCCTCGACATAGCCGCTGTGTACCGCGCGCACCAGCTCGGCCTTCTCGGGATGCACATTCCACTGCTCGGGCGGGTCGCCGAAGAGCAGCCCCGCCGCCATCAGCATCGTCCCCATGCCCCCGTCGAGCACCACCGGCGCGCCGCTGCGGAAGAGCTCATGAAACGTCGTCGCCATAGGGCAAACCTTTCGGTAGCTATCAGGAGTGGTTCACCCGGCGACCGCAAAGCGGTCGTGCCGGAACATCGCAATGTCGTGCCTGGTCTGACCCTGCGTCGCCAGTTCGGCCATGATCTCGCCGAGCACGCTGGCGAACTTATAGCCGTGGCCCGAACAGGGCGAGGTGAAGAGCACCTGCGGGTAGGTCGGGTGGCGGTCGATGGTGAAGTGGCCGTCGGGCGTGTTGGTGAACATACAGGCCCGCAGGGCCATGGTCGCCCCCGCGCCCTCGGGGAAGTAGCGCGCGGCGAACTGCCTGAGGATGTCCTCGTCGGCCTGGTTGGGGGTGCGGTCGATCGTGTCGGGGTCGACCACCTCGCCCAGGTGGCGGTAGCGCCCGAACTTGAAGCCGGGCACCCTGAAGACCGGGAAGCCGTAGTAGCGCCCCTCGTCGACCTCGAGGTTGAAGACCGGGAAGCGCGCCGGCGCGAAGATCGCCGGCTGCGACGGCTGCAGCCAGGCCAGGACCTGCCGCTCGGGCACCATGGTTGCGCCCAACTCGCCCAGCAGCCCCGCGTTCCAGGCGCCCGCCGTGATCACCAGGTTGCCGGCCTCGTAGACGCCCCTGGTGGTGGTCACGCGCACGCCCTCGCCCAACGGCTCCCACCCCAGCACCTGCTCGCGGGCGTGCACCTCCGCGCCCAGGGCCTGGGCGGCCATCACATACGCCGAGATGCAGTGCTCGGGGGTGAGGAAGCCGCCCTCGGGCTGCAACAACGCGTAGTGGGTCGCCGGCAGTTGGTAGCCGGGGAAGCGCCGGGCCAGCTCGGTGCCCGTCAGCACCTCGTGCGCGAGGTTGTGCTCGAGACACGACTGATACGAGCCCTTGAAGACCCAGCCGTCCTCGGGCCCGGCGTCGATCGACCCGGTAATATGCAGCAGCTGCTCGCCGGCCAGGCTCTGGATCTCGCGCCACAGCTCGTAGGCCCGCCGCAGCAGGTGCACATACGAGGGGTGCTCGTAGTAGGCCAGCCTGATGATGCGGGTGTGGCCGTGCGAGGAGCCCATCTCGTGGGGGATGTCGAAGCGCTCGAGCCCGAGCACGCGCCGGCCCCGCCGCGCCAGCTCGTAGACCGTCGCGCTGCCGATCCCGCCCACGCCAATCACAATCTCATCGTAGTGCACGGTATGTTCCTTGGTGACGGGGCCCGAGAGCGGCATCACGCGCCGATACGCTCGCGCAGGTCTGCGATCTGCACCAGGTGCTCGTTATCATGGCCCACCAGGGCCTGCACCTGGTCGCGTAGCCGTGTCGGCCCCTGGACCTCGTGGACGAGAGGACGCCCCCAGTCCCGCTGCGCGAGCCCCGCCAGGAAGGCCAGGGTGGCCGCCCGCCCCTCGAGGAACTGGCCGAGCAGCTCGTCGAGCGGACGAGTCGCGACCTCGTGGAGCTCGGGCCGCGGGTCGAGGGCGGGCACGGTGGGGTTCTCTTCGGCGAGGACCCGGCGCAGCCGCTCGAGGTAGCGCAGCTCCATGTCGGCCAGGTGGGCGACCACGTCGGCGATGCACCAGCCCGCGGGATCCGGCCGCGCCAGGGCCGCCGCCGGGTTCACCCGCCGGAGCGAGCGCGACAGGTCGCGGGGGGTGGCCTCGAGGGCCTCCATCAACACCGAGCGGCGGCTCATTGATAGCCTCGCTCCGCCCAGCGGGCGGAACACCATCGTCGCAGTGGGCGTCGGGCCGGGAGATGCAGGGGAGTATATGCGAGCCATTGGCGAAAGTCAAGCTATGTTCGGCACAGCTCTTGCACCGTCGCCCCCGGGCCAGAAGAGCTTCGCGAGGAGGTGCGTCCGTGTTCGACCGCTGGTACCAGGATGCGATCATCTACTGTCTTGACGTGGAGACCTACGCCGACTCGAACGGCGACGGCGTCGGCGACTTCTGCGGCCTCACCAGCCGCCTGAATCACATTGCCGGCCTCGGCTTCACCTGTATCTGGCTGCTGCCCTTCTACCCGACGCCCAACCGCGACAACGGCTACGATATCGCCGACTACTACGGCGTCGACCCGCGCCTGGGCACCCTCGGCGACTTCGTCGCCTTCACGCGGCAGGCCCACGAGCGCGGCATGCGCGTCCTGATCGACCTGGTGATCAACCATACCTCCGACCAGCACCCCTGGTTTCAGCAGGCCCGCCAGAGCCCCGACTCGCCCTACCGCGACTTCTACGTCTGGTCCAAAGAGAAGCCGGCCGACGCCGACGAGGGCATGATCTTCCCCGGCCAGCAACATACTACCTGGACCTACGACCGCCAGGCGAAGGCCCACTACTACCACCGCTTCTTCCCCCACCAGCCCGACCTCAATATTAACAACCCGCGCGTGCGCGAAGAGATCGCCAAGATCGTCGGCTTCTGGCTGCAACTGGGCGTCGACGGCTTCCGCATCGACGCCGCGCCCTTCGTGATCGAGCTGCGCGACATTACCGCCGAGGGCGTGGTCAACCCCTACGAGTATATCGACGAGCTCCACGACCTGCTAGCCTGGCGCAGCGACGGGGCCATGCTCCTCGCCGAGGCCAACGTCGACCTCGACCAGCTGCCCCTCTACTTCGGCGAGAGCGACCGCATGCATATGCTCTTCAACTTCATCCTCAACCAGCTCACTTATCTGGCCTTCGCCCGCGGCCAGGCCGAGCCGATCACCAGGGCCCTGCGCATGCTGCCGCCCAAGCCGAAGGGCTGCCAGTGGGCCGTCTTTATGCGCAACCACGACGAACTGGCCCTCGAGCGCCTCTCGGACCGCGAGCGCGACGAGGTCGCGGCGGCCTTCAAGCTGACCGAGGAGATGTGGCTCTATAACCGCGGTGTGCCCCGCCGCCTGCCGCCCATGCTCGCCGACCCGCGACGTGTGCGCCAGGCCTACAGCCTCCTGCTCACCCTGCCCGGCACCCCGGTCTTCTGGTACGGCGAGGAGATCGGCATGGGCGACGACCTGAGCCAGCCCGAGCGCAACGCCGTGCGCACGCCCATGCAGTGGTCGAGCGAGGCCAACGCCGGCTTCTCGACCGCCCCGCCCGAGCTCTTGACCCGCCCGGTGATCAGCGGCGGCGCCTTCGGCTACGAAAAGCTCAACGTGGCGGCCCAGCAGCGCGACCCCGACTCGTTGCTCAACGCGGTCGAGCAGATGCTGCGCGTGCGCCGCCAGTGCCCCGAGATTGGCTGCGGCGAGGTGAGCATCCGCGACAGCGACCAGCTCTCAGTCCTGGCCCTGCGCTACGACTCCCCGGGCGGCAGTCTGGTCGCCGTCCATAACCTTTCAGATACGCCCTGCACCGCCGTGGTCGACCTCGGCGAGGGCGTCGCGTACCTGACCGACCTGCTCGACGGCTACACCCACGTGCCGGTGGACTCGAAGGACCATCCCCTCGAGCTCGCGGCTTACGGCTCGCGCTGGCTGCGCATCAACGGCGAGCGCTAAAGGCTGGCAAGCCATGCTTGCGGGAGGCGTGGAGGGCCTGGCCCTCCACATCCACCCGTTGCGCGGCCGGAGGCCCCCCATTCAGGGCCGCGCGCCGCCTTCGTCCTTGACCAGGTGGGCGGTGCTGCGCCGTTGCGCCAGCTGCTCGGCGAGCATGGCCAGGCCGATCGCGCTCGCCAGCCCGATCAGGGCATAGGTCAGCCAGGGCAAGGCCGGCTGGCCGATCCGCCGCGCGGCGTCGGTGAGCAGCCCGCCCGCGGTGTTGCCCAGGCTGCCGCCCAGGGCCAGGGCCAGCGAGCTCACCCCGAAGTACGAGCCCAGGGCCCGCTCGTCGGCCAGGGCCGCGGTGACCGTCTGCTGGGTGGGTGTAGCCAGCAGCGTGCCGAGGGTGAAGATGATCACGCAGACGGCCAGCAGCAGCGCGCTGCCGGCGGCCGCCACCAGGCCCAGACCCAGGGCCATCAGGGCGACCCCGACGATCAGCAGGGGCAGCGGGCGCAGGAAGCGCTCGGCGAAGCTGAGCACCGGGTACTGGAAGAGCACGGTCAGGCCGGCGTTGAGCGCGTAGACCACGCCCACCGCATCGCTATTGCCCGTCAGGCGCTCGGCCGCCAGCGGCAGGCTCAGGGTGAGCTGCACCCACATGAACCAGTAGCCCATCAGCAGGGCGGTGAAGATCAAGAAGGTCCGGTCGCGAAAGGCCAGGCTCAGGCCGTAGCCCATGCTCTGCTGCCCGGTGGCCACCCTGATCGGGGGCAGCAGCAGCACCGCGACGCCGACGAACAGAAAGCAGGCCGCCGCCCCCAGGGCCACGGCCTGAAAGTTCTGGCGCAGCAGCAGGGCCCCGATCAGTGGGCCGATGGTCATGCCCAGCCCGCCGACCACGCCGTTGAGCGAGAAGAAGCGCGCCCGATCTTCGGTGGTGGTCAGGGCCGCCATGGCCGCCCGGCTCGGCGCGTCGAAGAGGGCCCCGCCCAGGGCCGAGAGGCCCATGGCCACGAAGAGCAGGGCCGGCGTGCCCGCGTAGGCCAGGCTCACGAAGCCCACGGCCCGGATCAGCACCCCCGCCCCGATCAGCAGGCGCACCCCGATCAGGTCGGCCAGCATGCCGCCGACCAGGGTGAAGCCCTGCTGGAAGAGCTGGCGCATCGCCAGGGCCAGCCCGACCGTCGCGGCCGCGAACCCCAACTGCTCGACATAGACCACCGAGACCAGCGGGATGACCATGAAGAAGCCGGCGTACATCAAGAAGTTGATCGCCAGCAGGGCCCCTAGCCCGCGTCGGCGGGCCCCAGCAGAGAGCTCCATATGCACCAGTGTGGCATAGGCAAGGATTCACCTTGCGGGGCTTTGCTTTACCGTCTTGCGGGTGGAGGGCCAGGCCCTCCACATCCACCCCTCAGCGCCCGAAGCCCGCTGCGCGGGCCGATTACGGCCCCGGCGGCGCGCCGCGACCGGGGGTTGACGTAGCCCTAAGCGGCTCGCCGCAGATCAGGGCCGCCGGCCGGCCCGCCACCTGGGTCAGCACCACCACCAGCGGGCGCCCGCCGGGGCTGCTGAGCTGGCGGGCCAGGGCGTCGGTGTCGAGGGGCGAGCCGCGCTTCTTCACCGTCACGGCCCCCGCGCCAAGCGCGCGCAGCCGCGCCCGCAGGGCCTTGAGCCCGAAGGGCTGCCACTCGAGCACCGGCCAGGCCCGCGCGAACGGCGTCGCCACCAGCGTATCCGCCGTCAGGTAGGCGATCTGCCCGTCGAGCTGCGCGGCCCCCAGCCGCTCACCCAGGTCGGTCACCAGGCCGGCGCGGATCACAGCGGGGTCGGGCTCGTAGAGGAAGGCTGAAGGAGGAAGGAGGAAGGAGGAAGGCGAGAAGCTGCGCAGCTCGGAGACAATGCTATGCCGCTCAGTCTGCCCGTCGACGCCCGTATGCAGCACCGTCGCGCGCCGGGCCGTGCTCGCTAGCGGGCCGCACCAGAGCGCGGCCTCCTTCAGCTCGCCGTCGAGCGAGACGAACTCGACCTCGGCGTCGCCCGGCAGCTCGTCCAGTTCGACCCCCGGCGCCAGCTTGACGCCGAGGGCGGGGGTCTGCGCCCGCCACCCCAGCACGTGGGCCAGGGGCGGCTCATACTCGCTCACGCTGAAGCGCCGGCGCCCGCCGGCCCTTCGCCCAGGGTCGCAGAAGAGGGCCGCTGCCGCGGGCGGCGGCTCGGCCAGCAGGTCACGCTCGAGGGTCGCCACCCGCTCGCCGAAGCCGAGGACTGCGGCATTGGCCCGACAGAGGGCCAGACGCAGCGGGTCGCGGTCGACCGCCGTCACCTGCGCCCCGGCCGTGGCCAGGGCCAGGGCATCGGCCCCCGCGCCGCAGCACAGGTCGGCCACCTCGCCATAGGGCGCCAGGCGCAGCGCCCTGGCCGCGGCCACAGGGGCGGCGCTGGCCTGCTCCAGGGCCTCGCGGGTGAAGTAGAGCCGCTCGGCCTGGGGGAACTTGGCGCGGGCGCGCTGGCGCGCCAGGGCCACCTCGAGGGCGGCGCGGGCCTGCTCGGGGGCGACGCGGCGGCGCAGCCCCTCGAGCAGGCGCAGAGCGTCGGACTCCCGCAGCTCTTGGGCGGCCAACTCGGCCAGCAGAGCCTGGCCGGCGGGGGTCAGCAGCCAGGTAAATGTGTCCAGATCCATAAATAATGCGCCCCTCTCCCGCATGCGGAAGAGGGGGCGGAGGCATGAAGGCGATCTGGCCTTCATCCTCATCCTTCATCCTTCATCCCTCAATCTGCCGCGCCCTTCACCTTGGCGATATCGGCGGCGATGCGGGCGGCGAGGGCGTCAGCCTGCTTCTTGGCGACCGTGGGCATCAGCTCGCCGGACTCGCGGGCGCGCCAGCAGGCCGCGAAGTGGCCGTCGCCGTAGTCGATAAACGGCGGCTCCTCTTCCTTGCACTTCTGGATCGCGATCGGGCAGCGCGTGTGGAAGTGGCAGCCCGAGGGCGGGTTCAGAGGGCTGGGCACATCGCCCTCGAGGATGATGCGCCGGCGCTGCTGCTCGATCTTCGGGTCGGGGATGGGCACCGCCGAGAGCAGAGCCTGCGAGTAGGGGTGCAGGGGCATGCTATAGAGCTTGGGGCCCTCGGCCAGCTCGACCATCTTGCCCAGGTACATCACCGCCACGCGGTCGGAGATGTGCTTGACCACGCTGAGGTCGTGGGCGATGAACAGATAGGTCAGGCCGAGCTTATCCTGCAGCTCTTCGAGCAGATTGACCACCTGGGCCTGGATCGAAACGTCGAGGGCCGAGACGGGCTCGTCGCAGACCACGAACTGCGGCTCAACGGCCAGGGCGCGGGCGATGCCGATGCGCTGGCGCTGGCCGCCCGAGAACTCGTGGGGGTAGCGGTTGGCGAAGGCCGGGTTGAGGCCCACCA
>CAZKTU010000105.1:0-20621 GCA_964555675.1 uncultured Oscillochloris sp. | reverse complement strand
CGATCGTCCCGATGTTCACATGCGGCTTCGTCCGCTCGAACTTCTGCTTCGCCATGAACTCCTCTGCTCCTTGAGCTCACTGAAAACGCGCCGCTCGCGCCGGCGAATGCCGGCACGAGCTTCCTGGCGAGGCAACGCGCGCGCCTCGCCTGTAGCAGTTCTGGAGCCTACGACGGGACTTGAACCCGTGACCTCGTCTTTACCAAAGACGTGCTCTACCAACTGAGCTACGTAGGCATGTAACCCAGGAGAGCGATGCGGACCGTGAGACCAGTCGAACTGAATCCCACAGCCGCCTCGCGCATCCCGAATAATGGTGGGCCGGGCAGGATTCGAACCTGCGAAGGCGTAAGCCAACAGATTTACAGTCTGCCCCGTTTGACCGCTCCGGAACCGACCCACAACGCCTGGAGCCGACGCAGGGAATTGAACCCTGAACCTACGGTTTACAAAACCGTTGCTCTGCCAATTGAGCTACGCCGGCGCATATTTAAGAGTGCCGCAACCCACAGCCCGCGTATTCTACCATAGCCCTCGGCATTGTGCAAATTCGTGGCAGCCCTTGCCACAGTAGGCTGCATTCGGTATGATGCCCGTGCAGACCTTCAAGCAGCCGGGATGTGCGATGAACTTTCTGCGACGACTGTTCGGCGGCCAAGGCAGCCCGCCCGATAATGCCCTCCACCTCTATGTCCGCTGTAGCCGCTGCGGCACGCCGGTCCATGTGCGGGTCCACCTCTTTAACGACTTGGCCGTCGAGTTCGGCGACGGCGAAGACGTCGCCGGCTACAGGCTGCGCAAAGAGATTATGGACGCGCGCTGCTTTCGCCTGATGTACGCCGACCTGGCCTTCGACCGCAACCGGCGCGAGCAGAGTCGGACGATCGAGGGCGGCGAGTTCATCACCAAGGATGAGTACGACCGTCTGGCCCCCGCCCCGGCGGAGGCCCGATGAGCGTCTCGCCCGCCTTCCTCATCCCCCTGGCCGTCAGCGCCGTCCTGGGGGCTATCGGCGGCTCGGCCTTCAGGTGGGCAGCCCCCCTTCAGGCCTGGAACATCTTCATCGCCGCCTTCCTCTGGACCTTGCTCGCCGCCGCAGGCACCACCATCGGCCGCTTCGCCGGCGAACGCCTGCGCCGCGGCAATTGGCGCCGCGGCCTCTGGCTGGCCCACCTCCAGAGCTTCCCCCTCACTACGGTCTTCCTGCTCGCCGCCGCCCTCGGCAGCGCCGGCGCCGCCCTCGGCCCGTCGGTCATCCCCGTGCTCTACGCCTGCACCCTCGTCGTCGCCCTCGCTCTGGCCGCCCTCGGGGTGCTCACCTCGCCCTTTACGCGCTAGCGGCCCCCTCACGGAGCCACGATGACTGCTCTTCCGCTCGACGAGCTGCTCGCCCTGCGCGCGATATGGCGCGCCGATGGCCTGCGGGTCGTGCTCACCAACGGGGTCTTCGACCTGGTCCACGCCGGCCACGTCGACTACCTCAGCCGCGCCCGCGCCCTCGGCGATCTGCTGCTGGTCGCCCTCAACTCCGACGCCTCGACCCGCGCGATCAAGGGCCCCCTGCGCCCGATCGTCCCCCAGGCCGACCGCGCCGCCCTTCTCGCCGCTCTGCGCCCCGTCGACTATGTGACGATCTTCGACGAGCCCACGGCCGAGGCGGTGGTCGCGGCCCTGCGCCCCGATCTGTACGTCAAAGGGGGCGACTACGCCGGCGGCCCCGACGGCGCCCCCGATCTGGCGCGCCTGCCCGAGGGCCGCATCGTCGCCGCCTACGGCGGTCAGGTATGCCTGCTGCCCTACGCCGAGGGCCGCTCGACTAGCGAGCTCATCGCCCGCATCGTCGAGCGGTACGCGCGAAGTTAGAAGAACACCTTGGCGATCTTCCAGACGCCCTGGCTCCACGGCACGCGGTGCGAGACGCCCGTGGCGTTCTGGAAGTCGGCCTGGTGCTCGACGTACCAGCGGTAGTTGCGCACCAGGGCGTCCTTGTTCGAGTGCTTCGGCTTGAAGCCCAGGGTCCGCTCGGCCTTCTCGACCGAGACGAACGAATCCTCGGTGACGGTGCCGTAGGCCCACTTGTAGACCGGCGAGAGCTTGAGCTTCTCCATCAGCACCAGGGCCGCCGTGGCGGGCGCCGCCGGAAAGCTGATGATCTTCTTGCCGAAGCCGGCCGCGTCGAGCACGGCCTGAAAGTCCTCTTTGATCGTCGTGAACTCTTTGGCCCCGATGTTGAAGGTGTCGTTCACCCGCGCCTCGTCGAGGGTCAGGCAGAGGTAGATCGCCTCGCAGAGATCCTCGACGTCGAGCAGCTGATAGCGGTTCTTGCCGCTGCCCGGCAGGGGGAAGTTCTTGCCGTCTTTGGCCCAGTCGTAGAGCATCGCGAAGATGCCCAGGCGCTCGGGCCCGATGAACGACTTGGGCCTGATGATCGGCACACACATCCCTTTGGCCCGATAGCTCAGGCAGACCTCCTCGGCCTTGACCTTGGCCTCGCCGTAAGGGCCGACCCCGTCCATCGGGTCGGTCTCGAGCAGGGGGTGATGGTCGGGGATGCCGTACACCGCCGTGGTCGAGATATGGACGAAGCGCTCGACCTTGTGCGCCTGGGCAGTCTGGATGACATTGCGCGTGCCGTCGATATCGGTCGAGAAGATATCGGCCGCCTTATAGAGGGGCAGGGCCGCCGCGGTGTGGACCACCAGGTCGACGCCCTCCATGGCCCGCTCTACGGCGTTGCGGTCGCGAATATCGCCGGTGTGAATATCAATCTGGCTGCGCTCGGGGTAGTCGAAGGGTGCGATGTCGAGGGAGCGCACCTTGTAGCCCCGCTCGAGCAGGTGGCGCACAAGGTTGATGCCCAGGAAGCCGGCGCCCCCGGTGATTAAGACTGTCTTCATGGTGTGACCTACTCGCTTTGTTGCAGCAGGGCTCTGATCAGCCCGCCGCGCCCAATTATACCCAACAATCTCGTCTCGCCGTCGACCACGGCCAGCTGCTCCGTCTCGAGCTCGATCAGGCGCCGCACGGCGTCGAGCACGCTCTGCTCGGGCCCGATCATCGGCGGGTCGCGCTCGAGCAGCTCGTCGAGGCTCTGCTCACTCTCGATGGGCTGCCCTGCTCCGGGTAGGCCCGCCGCCTGCGGGCGCTGGAGCGCCGCCAGGAAGGCGGCCCGCGCCTCGCCGCCAAGCCCGCGCAGGGCCGAGGCGGTGTTGAGCACGCCCCCCAGTCGGCCCGCGGCGTCGACCACCAGCAGACTCTGGCTCGGTGTCGCGACCAACTGGGCCAGGGCGGCGTCGGGCCGCGCGCCGGCCGGCACCTGATGGAGCGCCGTCTGCATCACCAGGCGCACCGGCGTGGGCGGCTCGGCGTCGCGCACCGCGACCGCTTCGCCCGCGGCCGCAGCCTGGGTCAGCGCCTCGCGCAGGACATGCTCCTGCCCGAGCAGCCCGGCCAGCCGCCCGTCGCGGTCGATCACGGGGATCTGCGCATAGCCCCACTCGATCATGGCCACCAGGGCCTGGGGGATGGCCGTGCCCGGGCCGACGCTGCGCGGCTCGGCGCTCATCACCTCGCGGGCGACCCGCCCGGCCAGGGGGGCCACGAAGGCGGCGCCCTCGTCGGGCGAGAGCAGGGGCAGCAGCCGCGGCGGCAGGCGCAGGCCGCCGCGCCAGAGCAGATCCTGCTCGGTGATCAGGCCCGTCAGGCGCGAGGCCTCGTCGACTACGGGCAGGGCCCCGATGCGCTCGCCCACCATCTGGGCCAGGGCCGCGGCCAGGGGTGTCTCGGCGCTGACCGAGGGCGCGGGACGACGCATCAGGTCGCCGACGCTGCGCTCGGCGGCGAAGGGGCCGCGGGCGCGCAGGGTGGCCCTGTAGACGGGGATGTCTTCGAGGGTGACCAGGTAGTCGCCAAGGAGCCCCTCGAGCAGCGGCAATACACGCGCCACTCGCTCGGAGCGGTCGATCCACTCGATGACCACGGGCTGGCGCTGCTCAGAGCGCTCGGGCAGGGCGCCGCGCGAGCGATGGCCGGGGCCGAAGCCGGCGAGGCCCTGCAGGGCTGTGGCGCCTGTGGCCCCGTAGAGCCGTAGCTGCTCGAGGAGCGCGAGGTAGCGCGGCCCGCCCTCCCACTGGTCGTCCCGACTGAGGTAGATGCGCACACGCTGGACGGTGTCGGATGGGGCCATGGGTTCCTCCTGGCGGGATTATAGCATGGTGACGATGTCGTCACTCGTACCGCCGGGATCTTGACATAGGGGCAGGCGGGTGGTACAAATCGTGACAGTCCCCACGATAAATAGGATGTCACGCAGAGGTGTCGCCATGGCCAAAGCACTCACCCTTATCGGCATCTCGGGCTCGCGCGTCGGCCAGTCCACTGTGCTCGAGGCCCGCAGCACCGTGCTTGGCTCGGCGAGCGGCTGCGACATGGTCATGCACGACCGGCTGATCCTCCCGCGCCACGCCGAGCTGCGGGTGGCCCTCGACCGCTGGTTCATTTTCCCCCTTGACCCGAAGGCCACGGTCTTCGTCAACGGCCAGCCCGTCACCGGCCAGCAGCGCATCGAGCCAGGCGACCTGCTGACGGTGGGCACAGCGACCTTCAAGGCGGCCGTCGGCGCCGTCGCCGAACGACAGATCGGCGGCACCTCGCGCTGGTAAGCCCTCCAGAACATACCAACGCCGCCCGGGCATCTGCCCGGGCGGCGTTTTTGCAAGCTCTGACAGACTACTACGCTGCGCCGACCCAGGCGTGAAAATCGTTGCTGATGCCGCGGGTGAAGCCGTCGATCATCTGCGTCATCTTGAACTCCATCGTGCGCTCGCCGAGATTCTGCAGAAATGACATCGGCATGAGGCTCAGGACGCCAGGCACGGGGATGGTCATGTCGATATCGACCACATACTCCACCACGGTGCCGGCCCGGTCGGGCCGGAACACGGCCTCGGCCGAGAGGGCCCCGCCGAAGACCAGCCCGCCCATGGTGTGAGCCGGGCCGTCGTCGCTCGGCAGCAGGCGAATGGCCTGCCCGGGCTCGTGGTAGGCCCGCAGGTCGAAGATCGCCGCCATGCTGTGGCCGTGGCCGTCGGTCGCCCCGACAATCAGGCGGTAGCGGTCGGGGCCGTACGAGTAGCAGTCGAGGGCGTCCGGCAGCAGCCGGAAGACTGACGGCACGTCGCAGAAGTACTCGTAGGCGAGATCGGCAGGGGCCGCGAAGCGGAAGATGTGCATGGCCTGGCCGCCAAGGTCGATGTATCGCCCTCGTCCCTGGAGTGCGGAAGGCCGCAGCTGGCGCACTGACATCGCTGGCCCCATTTCATATATGCAAATAATCGATGGGCAAATTATAGCACCTACAATTTCCATTTGCAACATAAGTCAAAGCTACGTTGACTTTTTGACTCCCAGGTCATACAATGAGGATAGCCGTGGCAGAGACAAGGAGCCAGCAATGAGCAACCGCCCAGTTGACACGGGCACGGGCATCTTCAGCCTCTTCTTCCGCGAGGCCGGGCTCTTCTGGGAGCAGGCGTGGAAGTGGGCCGAGGAGCAGGCCGACGAGGATCGCGCCCTGAGCGTAGAAGACGACAAGCGCCGGCTGACCGACGCCCAGTTCCGCAAGACCGACGCCGAGGCCAGGCTCCTCGAGCAGATCCGCCTCGCCAAGGAGGCCGGGCTCGACGTCGACGAGATCCTACGGCGCATCCGCGAGGAGTTGCGCTAGCCACCGACCGTCGCCGAAAGTAAAAAGACCGGGAGAGCATTGGCTCTCCCGGTCTTCTTTGTCTCTGCGGCGCGGCCTACTCGAGGTAGTCGCGCAGGTGCTGGCCGACATCGGGGCTGCGCAGGCGGCGCAGGGCCTCGGCCTCGATCTGTCGTGCGCGCTCGCGGGTCATCCCGAGGGCGCGACCAACCTCCTCGAGGGTGCGGCGGCGCCCATCGACCAGCCCATAGCGCAGGTCGATGATGCGGCGCTCGCGCTCGCTCAGATGGTCGAGGGCGGCCGAGAGGTCGCGGCGCAGCAACTGAGCCGAGGCGAACTCGGTGGGCGAGGGCAGCTCGTCGTCGGGCAAGAAGTCGCCCAGGGTGTGCTCGCCCTCGTCGCCGACCGGCGTCTCCAGCGAGACGGGCCGGCGGGCGGCCTCGAGCACGCGCTGGATGCGCTCGAGGGGCTGGCCGAGAGCGATGGCGATCTCTTCGGCGGTGGGCTGGCGCTCGAGGGACTGGGACAGGCGCTCGGAGGTGCGCTTGACCTGGCCGACCGACTCGCTCATGTGCACCGGCAGCCGGATCGTGCGCCCCTGCTCGGCGATCGCCCGGGTGACCGCCTGACGGATCCACCAAGTCGCGTAGGTGCTGAAGCGGTTGCCCTTGGTGTAGTCGAACTTCTCGACCGCTCGCATCAGGCCGATATTGCCCTCCTGGATCAGGTCGAGCAGCGAGAGGCCACGGCCCACATACTTCTTGGCGATGCTCACAACCAGACGCAAATTAGCCTGGATGAGGTGGCGGCGGGCGTCATTGCCGAGCTGCACATCCTGCTCGAGCGCGCGGCGCAGAGCGAGAGTCAGCTCCTCGGCGGCGGCGACGCGCTCCTCGGCGGCATTCCCGCGCTCGATGCGCTCGGCCAGCTCAACCTCCTCGGCGGCGGTCAGCAGCGCGACGCGGCCGATCTCCTGGAGGTAGTGCTGGACGGCATCAAGACTAGGCTCGCTCGGGCGAGGGCCCTCGGGGGGTGGTTCGTCGTGCTCGATCAGGGGATCGGGGTCCTGCTCCAGCGCCTGCGGGTCGGCCAGTTCCCAGATAGGGGACGTTCGCTTGAGCATCGATCTGTGCTCCTAGCCTAGGGCAAGAGACACAAGACGGCTCCTTCCCGGAGAGAAGGAGCAGCGCCCTCTTAGCCGTTCTTGAATTGCACTCAACAAAGCGGGGTTAAGCGCGGGCGGGTGCTGATTAGAGGTGCGTTCGGTCGAGTGATCTGGTGACTCCGGTGTAGAGTATAGTTGCGATAACACAACTTGTCAAGTAGCTTGCCACGAAAAAGGCCTGGAATTACCTTTCAAAGGGTCGACAAAGGGCCTGATCAGGGTGCGCAGAGGGCGCTGGCAACCAGCGCGGCGACCCTGGCATTCTGCCTGAGCAAGGCGACGTTGGTGCCGATACTCTCGCCGTGGGTCTCCTCGGCCATGGCCGCGAGCAGAAAAGGCGTGACGGCGGGCCCGCGCACGGCGGCCAGGGCGGCACGGGCCAGGGCCCTGCCGATCGCCGCTTCGACCTCGTCGCGAGGCAGGGCCACTGCGGGGGGCGGCGGCACACAGAGCAGCAGGCCCCCGGGCGCGGCCACGGCCGCAAGGTCGCGTTGGGCCCGCCAGATGGCGGCAACTTCGGCGGGCGAGTCGGCGCGGGCCGGCACCGGCAGGCCGCTGCCGGCGCTATAGAAGGCCGGGAACTCGTCGACGCCGAAGCCAACCACGGGCACCCCCAGGGTCTCGAGGTACTCGAGGGTGGCCGGCAGGTCGAGGATGGCCTTGGCCCCCGCACAGACCACCAGCACCGGCGTGCGGCCCAGCTCGGTCAGGTCGCCCGAGACGTCCCAGCTCTGCTCGGCGCCGCGGTGTACACCGCCGATACCGCCCGTGGCGAAGACCGCCACGCCCGCCGCCGCCGCCATGGCCATGGTGGCGGCCACCGTCGTCGCGCCGTCGGCCGCCTGGGCCACGGCCACGGCCAGATCGCGCCGACTGAGCTTGCGCACCCGCCCGCCGCCCGTGGCGAAGCGCTCGATCTCGGCCTCGCTCAGGCCGACCGTCGGCGCCCCGCCCACCACGCCGATTGTGGCCGGCACGGCGCCGACAGCCCGTACCTCGCCCTCCAGGGCCCTGGCCACTTCGATATTCTGCGGGTAGGGCAGGCCGTGGCTGATCAGGGTGCTCTCAAGAGCGACGACCGGCCGCCCTTCGTCGAGGGCGACGGCGACTTCAGCGGAAACACGCAGCATGGGGAACCTTTCTCATACTATGGCGGGTCTCAGGCGACCGCCTCAGGAGCGCCCGCGCGGTTGACCAGGAAGCAGGCGATCTTGTGACGACGGGCCAGGGCGATGTCGTCGGCGCCCCCCTCGACCAGCACGAGGGCGATGTGAAGGCCGCGACGACGCAGGGAGATCAGCCGCTCGACCAGGGGCAGCCCCGCGCCCGCGGCCACGAGGATCACCGTGCTGCCCCAGCCCAGACTCGCGGCGGCCCGCTCGAGGGTCAGGGTGATGTCGCCGGCGGGTGGGGCCTCGAGCCGACCGAGCATGTGCAGAACCTCGATCAGGTGCGGCCGCCCCATGGCGGGCGCGATCACTGCCGCCGGACCCGGGGCCAGGGGGTCGTGGCCGCTGCTGCACAGGCCGACGGGCTGCCCGCGCCCCGACAGGTCGGCGGCGAGCGAGGCCGCGGCCACGACGGCCCGCTCGAGCTCATCGAACAGGAAGCGACCGGGGTACTCGGCGCGGCTGAAGGCCAGGGCCACCATGGTCTCGCGGGCGATGGCCGGCTCGTGGCGGCGCACCTGCAGCTCGCCCGCGCGGGCGCTGTTCTTCCAGTCGATCCGCCGCACGCCGTCGCCCGGCTGATAGGGCCGCACGCCGATCGGGCGGGCGGGATCGGTGAACAGGCTGCCCGGCGCCGGGCGCGCCCCGAAGGGTAGGGCCGCCGGCAGCCCCAGCTCGGGCAGCGGCAGCACCTGCGGATAGATCACCAGGTAGTCGACGCTCCCGCCGTCGAGGGGCCGCTCGTAGAGGCCGAGCACATCGCCCGTGCGCAGCAGCAGCGGGCCGACCCTGTAGAGCCCGCGGCGACGCCCCTGGAGCGTATAGGTCAGCGTGCGCTCCTCGCGGGCGCCCAGGGCCAGCACCTCGCGCAGCGAGGGCGGCGTGCGCAGGGCCGCCGGCAGACTCTCGTGCAGCATGAGCCACGGGATGGGCAGCAGGCTCGCGTTGCGCACAACCAGGCTCACCTCAACCGGCTCGCCCGGAAAGGCCGCCGCCGGCATCCGCCGCGACCAGCGCAGCGAGCGGGTCGCCACGCGCACCCAGGCCCACGCCGCCAACTGTAGCCCCACCAGCACATACAGCAGGTAGAAGAAGATCTCGGCGCGCAGGGCCGCGGCCACGGCGAGGAGCAGGAGCGTCAGGAGCCGCAGGTTAGGCATGAGTGTGCTTGCTCGCAAGCTCTGCTGAGGAGGGACAATCGGCCGGCGCCGCGTGCGCTCACATCCGGAACACGCCGAAGGTCGTCGGGACGACTGGCGCGTTGCTCGCCGCGGCCAGGCCGAGGGCCAGGGCCTTGCGCGTGTCGAGGGGATCGAGGATGCCGTCGTCCCACAGGCGGGCGGTCGAGTAGTAGGGGCTGCCCTCGCGCTCGTACTTCTCGAGGATGGGGGCCTTGAAGCGCTCCTGCTCCTCGGCCGTCATGTCGTGGCCGCGGGCGATCAGGTTGTCGCGCCGCACCGTCAGCAGCACCGTGGCCGCCTGCTGGCCGCCCATGACGCTGATGCGCGCGTTCGGCCACATCCAGAGCTGGCGGGGCTGGTAGGCCCGCCCGCACATGCCGTAGTTGCCCGCGCCGAACGAGCCGCCCACCACGACGGTGAACTTCGGCACATTCGCACAGCTGACCGCCGTGACCAGCTTGGCGCCGTCTTTGGCGATCCCGCCGTTCTCGTACTGACGGCCGACCATGAAGCCGGTGATATTTTGCAAGAAGAGCAGGGGGATGTTGCGCGCGCAGCAGAGCTCGATGAAGTGGGCCCCCTTCAGGGCGCTCTCGCTGAAGAGGATGCCGTTGTTGGCCAGGATGCCTACGGGCATGCCCTCGATGTGGGCGAAACCGCAGACCAGGGTCGTGCCATAGCGGGCCTTGAACTCGTGGAGCCGGCTGCCGTCGACCAGGCGGGCGATCACCTCGCGGATGTCGTAGCTCTTGCGGCTGTCGCGGGGAATGATCCCATACAGCTCGGCGGGATCGTAGCGCGGCGGCTCGGGCGCGCGCAGCTCCCAGGGGATGGGCCGGCGCGGCCCCAGGTTGGCCACAATGTCGCGCACGATCCCGAGGGCCTCGCGGTCGTCCTCGGCGAAGTGGTCGGCCACCCCCGAGAGGCGCGTATGCACATCGGCGCCGCCCAGCTCCTCGGCGCTCACCTCCTCGCCGGTGGCGGCCTTGACCAGGGGCGGGCCGCCGAGGAAGATCGTGCCGTTGCCCTTGACGATCACCACCTCGTCGCTCATGGCGGGCACGTAGGCCCCGCCCGCCGTGCACGAGCCCATCACGCAGGCGATCTGGGGGATGCCGCGGGCCGACATCTGGGCCTGGTTGTAGAAGATGCGCCCGAAGTGGTCGCGGTCGGGAAAGACCTCGGACTGCAGCGGCAAGAAGGCCCCGCCGCTATCGACGAGGTAGACGCAGGGCAGCCCGTTCTCCTGGGCGACCTCCTGGGCCCGCAGGTGCTTCTTGACGGTGAGCGGGTAGTAGGTGCCCCCCTTGACTGTAGCGTCGTTGGCGACGACCACCACCTCGCGCCCGCTGACCCGCCCGATGCCGGCGACCATGCCGGCCCCCGGCACCTCGTCCTCGTAGGCCTCGTAGGCGGCCAGGGGGCTCAGCTCGAGGAAGGCCGTGCCCTCGTCGAGCAGCAGGTCGATGCGCTCGCGCACCGGCAGCTTGCCGCGGTCGATATGCTTCTTGCGCGCGTCCGCGCTGCCACCCTCGGCCGCGGCGGCGATCCGCTCGCGCAGCTCGGCGGCCAGGGCCATGTGGTGGGCGGCATTCTCGCGGAACTCGACGCTGCCGGGCTTGATATGGGAATGGATGAGCGCCATTGCTACACTCCTACGCGGGCGCGGAAGCGCTCGAGCTCCTCCAGGCTCATGCTGGCGCCGCAGAGGATGATCACCACGTGGCTGTCCGCCCCGAAGCGCCCGGCGAGACGCCTGGCCGCGCTCAGGGTGCAGGCGGCCGCGGGCTCGGTCAGCACCTTGACGTGATCGAGCAGCCAGAGCAGGTCGGCCACGGCGTCGCGGTCGGGCACCACCAGCACCTCTTCGAGATGCTGCTGGGCCAGGGCCAGGGTCAGGGGGCTCACCGCGGGCGCGCCCAGGGTGGCGGCGAGGGAGGTGACAGCCTCGAGCTGCACGACCGCGCCGGCGGCGAGGGCCCGGCTCATCGCGTCGGCGCCCACCGTCTCGACGCCCCAGATGCGCGCGGCGGGGTTATGGGCCTTCACGGCCGTGGCGACGCCGCCGATCATGCCGCCCCCGCCGATGCTGGCGATCACATCGGTCACCGTGGGCGCCGCCTCGACGATCTCGAGGCCCAGGGTGCCCTGGCCGGCCACCACCGCCGCGTCGGCGAAGGGATGGACATAGGTGAGGCCCTCGCGCTCGAGGGCGGCCGCCCGCTCGAAGCCGGCCGCGGGCGTGGGCAGCAGCTCGACCTCGGCGCCATAGGCGCGACAGGCGGCCACGGCCGAGGGCGCCGTGCTCTGGAACATGATGATCCGCGCCTGCAGGCCCAGCCGGCGCGCCGCGTAGGCCACGGCCTTGCCGTGGTTGCCCCCGCTCACCGCGACCAGGCCCCGCTCGCGCTCGGTCGCGCTCAGGCCGAGCAGCTTGTTGAAGGCGCCGCGCGGCTTGAACGAACTAGTCTCCTGAAAGAGCTCGTACTTGAGCGAGACGGTCGTGCCCAGCAGCTCGCTGAGGATGCGGCTGGGCAGCAGGGGCGTGCGCAGCACATAGGGCGCGATGCGCTGGGCGGCCGCCTCGATGGAAGGGAGGGAGACCTCGCTCATAGTAGACCTTTGAGCTCCTCGGCGGCCTTGCGGGTCATGCCGGGAACAGCGGCCAGCTCGTCGACGCTGGCCTTGCGGATACCGTCGAGAGAGCCGAAGGCCATGATCAGGGCCTTCTTGCGCTTCGGGCCGATGCCGGGGATCTCCTCGAGGCTCGACTTGAGGGCCTGCTTGCCGCGCAGCTTGCGATGGTAGGTGATCGCGAAGCGGTGCGCCTCCTCGTCGACCCGCTGCACCAGGCTGATCGCCCTGCTGGTGCGCTCGAGCACGATCACCTGCTCGTGGCCGGGGCGGACCAGGTCGAAGCGGTTGCGGTCGGGGCCCTTGGCCACGCCGACCACGGGGATCTGCTCGAAGCCCAGGGCGCTCATGGCGGCGACGGCGGCGTTGAGCTGCCCCTTGCCGCCGTCGATCAGCACCAGGTCGGGCAGGTCGGCCCACTTCTCGAGGGTCTTCTGGCGCTCCTCGGCCGAGAGCTCTTTGGGGCTCTCGAGCTCGCCCACATCGGCGGGGGTGAGCTCGCCGGCCTCCTCGGACGTCTCGGGCGCGAGGCGCTGCTCATCGCTCGAGAGGGCCTCGGCGGCGCGCTTGAAGCGGCGGGTGATCACCTCGCCGATCGAGGCCACGTCGTTGGCGCCGGTGACGGTCTTGATCTTGAAACGCCTGTAGGCGGCGGGCTTGGGCTCGCCGCGCTCGAAGACGACCATGCTGGCGACCGAGTTCTGGCCTTGGGTGTTCGAGATGTCGTAGCACTCGATGCGCTGGGGCAGGGCCGGCAGCTCGAGCAGGTCGCGCAGCTCGCTGAGGCCCGCGACGGCGCGCTGCTCGGAGTTGAGCCACTGCTGGCGCAGCTCGTCGAGCTTCTGGCGGGCGTTGTTGGCGGCCAGCTCGACCAGCTGCTTCTTCTCGCCGCGGCGGGGGACAGACAGCTCGACCTTGGTGCCGGCCTTCTTCTCGAGCCAGGAGGCGATAATCATCGGCTCTTCGACGTGGTCGGCGAGCAGCAGGGTCGGCGGCACATTGGGGGCGTTATCGTAGAACTGGGTGATGAACGAGGCGAGCAGGGCCGAGTCGCTCTCGTCCTCGGCGCCCTGGAGGGTGAAGGGCTCGGCGTTGACCAGCTTGCCGCCGCGGATGAAGAGCACCTGCACCACCGCGCTGCCCTCCTCGCGGGCGAAGGCGATCACGTCCTGGTCCTCGTCGACGCTGCGCAGCACCTGCTGACGCTCGGAGATCTTCTCGATCGCGACGATGCGGTCGCGCAGATAGGCGGCCCGCTCGAACTGCAGCTCCTCGCTGGCATGCTCCATATCGTGGCGGATATCGCGCACGATCTGCTCGGTCTTGCCCTCGAGGAAGCGACAGACGGCCTCGATCGTGGCGCGGTACTCCTCGCTGGTGACCAGGCCAGGCACACAGGGGCCGAGGCAGCGCTTCATCTGGTGGTAGAGGCAGGGCTTGCCCAGCTTGCGGTGGCGGCTGAACTTATCGTCCTTGCACTCGTAGGGCGGGCGGAAGGCGAAGAGCCGGTTGAGCAGGTCGAGGGCCTTGTAGACCGAGCCGGCGCTGGCGTAGGGGCCGAAGTAGCGGGCCCCATCGTCGAGGACCTGGCGGGTCGAGAAGATGCGCGGCCACTCGTCCTTCAGGGTCACCTTAATGTAGGGGTAGGACTTGTCGTCCTTGAGCAGGATGTTATAGCGCGGGCGATGCTGCTTGATCAGGTTCATCTCGAGCAGCAGGGCCTCGAGCTCGCTCTGGGTGATGATAATGTCAAAATCGGCGATATGGCTGACCAGGCGGCGGGTCTTGGCGGTCAGGCCGCGGGGCGCGCCGAAGTAGGAGCGCATGCGGTCGCGCAGCTTCTTACTCTTGCCGACGTAGAGCAGCTTGCCCTGGGCGTCCTTCCAGAGGTAGACGCCGGGGGCCTCGGGCACGCGCTTGAGGCGCTCGTCGAAGGCGACTGGATCGGCGATAGCCGTGTAGGAGAAGTCGGGCATGGCGCTATTGTACCGCCGGGCCATAGGGGGCGTCAAAGGACTTCGTACGGATGTTCATCAGCCCGGCGTTATATGGCCTTCATCGCCTATTAATGCGCGAGGCCTATACTGAGCACAGCTCGCGACGATGCGAACCGCTTCCGTCGTCTTTTTTGTTCAGCCAAGGAGATTACTCGATAATGGCAACGATCGAGCGCAAGGTGGCCCCCCACCAGAACGGGCGCCGCTTCGACCCCACCCCGGGCAAGGTGCGCTACTCGCGCCGCTGGCTGGGCGCGACGGCCGCCGGCGGCCTGCTGGCCACCCTGAGCCTGGCCACAGGCGGCCTGCCGGCCGCTGCGGCCCTGGGCGCCGCGGGCGCCGCGGGGGCGGCCTACGCCCTGCTGCACGAGCCCCGCAGCCCCCGCCTCGAGCGGATCACCATGCGCATTGGCAACCTGCCCGCCGGCCTCGAGGGGCTGCGCATCGGGCAGATCAGCGATATGCACCTGGGCATGCGCTACGCGGCCGAGAACAGCCGCTGGGCGGTGGCCCAGATGGCCCGCGAGCAGCCCGACCTGCTGGCCTTCACCGGCGACTTCGTCAGCTACGAGCACGCCATCCCCGACCTGCCCGCGGTCCTCGCCGGCCTGCCCCGCCCGCGCCTCGGCGCCTTCGCGGTGCCCGGCAACCACGACTACTGGGAGGGGGTGCCGGAGATCATGCGGGCCCTGGCGCCGCTGGGCATCGAATTCCTGATCAACGAGCACCGGGTGCTGGAGGTCGGCGCTGCGCGGCTGGTGGTGGCGGGGGTCGACGACCAGTGGGACGGCGTGCCGGACATGGCGGCCGCCCTGAGCGGCGCGCCGCGCGACGGCTTCACCCTGCTGCTGGCCCACTGCCCCGACGTGGCCGACGAGGCCGCCACGCGCGGCGTGTCCGTGCAGCTCTCGGGCCACACCCACGGCGGCCATATGCGCCTGCCGGGCCTGGGCTCGTTCTGTCTGCCCCGCTACGGCTGGCGCTACCCGGTCGGCCACGAGCATATCGGCGGCGCCCAGCTCTATGTGAGCCGCGGCATCGGCGGCCTGCCGCTGCGCCTGGGCTGCGCGCCCGAGGCGACGATCATTACGCTGACGCGTGGGTAGGGCGGCGCCGCCCGCAGCATCAGGCGACAGCTCTCCCCATCTGTGGTACCCTCCTGACAGACTTCATTCTGTGACGGAGGGCTCAGATGAGCGACGATATCGGCAGGCTCGGCGCGATCTCGCCCCTTGACGGGCGTTACAGAGGCGACCTGGCCCCCCTGGCGGGCTACTTCAGCGAGGCGGGGCTGTTTCGCTACCGCGTGCGGGTCGAGGTCGAGTACCTGATCTTCCTCGCGCGCGCGCCCAGCATCGGCTTCGTGCCGCCCCTCAGCCAGCACCAGCAGGCGGCCCTGCGCAGCCTCTATCGCCAGTTCAGCGACGACGACGCCCGCGCCATCGCCGCCTGGGACCGCAAGGTCAACCACGACGTCAAGGCGGTCGAGTACTGGCTGCGCGAAAAGCTCGACGAGCTCGAGATGGGCACCTGGAAAGAGGCGGTTCACTTCGCCCTGACCTCGGAGGATGTGAACAACCTGGCCTACGGCCTGCTGGTGCGCGAGGCGCGCGATCTGGTCATCCTGCCGGCCATTGGCGCGATCCTCGAGCGCCTGCGCGAGCTGGCCGACCTCGAGGCCGCCACGCCCATGCTGGCCCGCACCCACGGCCAGCCCGCCACTCCCACCACCTTCGGCAAAGAGATCAATGTCTTCTTCGCCCGTTTGCGCCGCGCCAACGCCGATATTCTGGCGATCAAACTGACCGGCAAGCTGAACGGGGCCACGGGCACCTTCGCCGCACAGACGGCCGCCCTGCCCAGGGTCGACTGGGTCAAGTTCTCGAAGGCCTTTGTGCGCTCGCTCGACCTCGATCCAGTGCTGCTGACCACGCAGATCGAGCCCCACGATAGCCTGGCCGCCCTCTGTGATGCGCTCAAGCGCGCCAACACCATCCTGGTCGACCTCTGCCAGGACTGCTGGCGCTACATCAGCGACGGCTACCTCGCCCAGGCCCCACGGGCCGGCGAGGTGGGCTCCTCGACCATGCCCCACAAGATCAACCCGATCGACTTCGAGAACGCCGAGGGCAATCTGGGCCTGGCCGGGGCCCTGCTCGAGCACTTCAGCCGCAAGCTGCCGATCTCGCGGCTGCAGCGCGACCTCTCAGACAGCACGGTCCTGCGCAACCTGGGCGTGGCCTTCGGCTATAGCCTGCTGGGCTACCAGCGCGCCCTGCGCGGCCTCGCCAAGGTCTCGGTGCGCCGCGAGCTGCTGCGCGCGGAGCTTGTCGCGCACCCCGAGGTGCTGGCCGAGGCGGTACAGACCATCCTGCGCCGCGAGGGCTACCCCGAACCCTACGAGGCCCTCAAGGGGCTCAGCAGGGGCCGCGAGCTGACCCTCGAGGGCTTGCACGCCTTCGTCGACGGCCTGCAGGTGGCCGAGACGGTGAAGGCCGAGCTGCGGGCCCTCACCCCTGAGGGCTATGTCGGCCTGGCCGAGCGCCTGGCCCATCTGCGCGACGAGCAGGCCTTCGAGGGGTGGTAAGCCCTGCCGTCTGGCGGAACGGCATAGACCAGCGGCCCTACTCGGGCGCCCCTGCGGTACTAAGGCGACCCGAACCGTCAGGGCTATTCACAGCCCCGCGCGCCAGTGATAGAGTGTTCGTGCGGTCGGGTCTGGGAGTGGCACGGTGATCGCCAGGCGCCATGGTTTGCCCCCCTTCCCTAGCCGGGCCGATTGACACGATTGACGCGGTATATCTCATTAGAACGAGATATACCGCGCCTTATTTGTAAAACAATCTCTTTTAGCGAATAGAACCGATGTTCGGAATATTTCATGGCTTTGTAATGCCTTAAAACGACTGTGGAAAATCTGAAATGGCGATTATGGCGTTCTAATGCGCCAGGGGTCTTGACAAATGCGGTATACTGCGTCCTGAAGGGCTAAAGTCCACATCATCAAGGAGGACTGCACCGATGCAGAAGACTGACTTTATCAAGGCTGTCGCCGAGAAGGCGGGCGTGTCGCAGAAGGAGACCAAGCTCGTCGTCGACTCGGCCCTCGAGGTTATTACCGAGCAGCTGCGTCGGGGCGACAAGGTCACCCTGACGGGCTTCGGCACCTTCGAGGTGCGCTCGCGTCAGGCCCGCGAGGGCGTGAACCCCCAGACCCGGGACAAGATTCAGATCCCGGCCACGAAGACCCCCGGCTTCAGCGCGAGCAGCACGCTGAAAGAGGCCGTCAAGGGCAACGAGTAGCCCCCTGCGGGAGCAAGCTGAGGGAGGGCCGGCCACACACAGGCCACGCCCTCCCTCTTGCTATGCGCCGAGCTGAGCGAGGATGGCGGCGCCGGTCTTGATCCCGCTGATGAAGCGCTCGACCTCGAGGTTCTCGTTGGGCCCGTGGTTGCCCTCGTCGGCGTTGGCGTAGGGTACGACAAACGAGGGGACGCCAAGGGTCTTCGTCCAGACATATTCGGGCAGGCTGCCGCCCATCGCCGGCACCAGCAGGGGCGCTTCGCCCTGAGCCTGGGCGATCCCCGCGATGATCGGCGCCGCGAAGGGCGAGTCGAGGGGCGTCTTGCTCGGGTCCATGGCGCCCTGCCAGATCACCTCGACCTCGGGGGCGTGGCGGGCAACATGGGCCAGGACCTTGGCGTAGATCTCCTCGCCCGTCTGGGCCTCGACCAGCCTGATATCGCACTTTGCGGCCGCCTCGGCCGGCAGCACCGTCTTCGAGCCGGGGCCGCCATAGCCGCCATGGAGGCCGTTAATGGTCAGGGTCGGCCAGAGGCAGAGCCGCTCGGCGTAGCCCCGCCCCTCGGGCGCGTCGAGCCTCGTCAGGCCGAGCCCGGCCATCAGGGCGGGCAGGTCGATGGGCAGACTGGCCAGGGCGGCCCGCTCGAGCTCGGTGGGCGGCTGAACATTGTCGTAGAAGCCGTCGATGGTGATTGTGCCGTCGGGCGCCTTCATCGTGGCCAGCAGGTGCACGAGGGTCCAGATCGGATTGGGGGCCACCCCGCCGAAGTTGCCCGAGTGGAGGTCGCTGTTGGCGCCGCGGGCCCGCAGCTCGAAGCTCAGCACGCCGCGCACGCCGAACTCGACGCAGCTACGCCCGCTGGCGTGGACCGGGCCGTCGGCGGTGATCACCAGGTCGGCGCGCAGCAGCTCGCGGTTGTCGCGCACAAATGGGGCAATCTGGGGGCTGCCCACCTCCTCCTCGCCCTCGAGCAGGAACTTGACGTTGCAGGGGAGCCCGCCGCGGCAGGCCAGCAGGGCCTCGAGGGCGAGGATCTGGGCCAGGTGCTGGCCCTTGTTGTCGCCCACGCCCCGCCCGTAGATGCGGCCGTCGCGGATGGTCGGCTCGAAGGGCGGCGAGAGCCAGGCCTCGAGGGGCTCGGGCGGCTGCACGTCATAGTGGCCGTAGAGCAGCACCGTGGGCGCGCCGGCGACCTCGCAGCGCTGGCCGTAGACCATAGGCCAGCCGGCAGTGGGCAGCACGCGCGCGCCCATGCCCACGCCGTCGAGCACGCGGGCGATATACTCGGCGGTCTCGGCGATGCCGAGGCCGTGGGCGCTGATGCTCGGGCGCCGGACATAGTCGATCAGGCGGTCCAGGTATTCGTCGCGGCGGCGGTCGATATGGGCGAAGACGTCGCTGAGGTCGGGCGCGGGCATAGGGGCGAACCTTTCAGGTTTTATGTCTCACAATGGCGGGTCAGCTCAGGCGAGCGTACCGCCCTGCTCGGGCAGCTCGCGGGGGGCGGGCAGCAGGGGCGCGGGGCCGACGAAGACCACAGTCGTGCGGGCCGGCAGCACGAACAGCCCGGTATCCTCGCTGAAGCCGGCCGAGCTCCTGATACGCTCGTCCCACGAGGCCTGCTGCACCGGGTGGATCAGCAGCCCCTTCGCCCCGACGAAGGCCGGCTCGACGATCTGCAGGAGCCTGTTGGTGGCGTTGATCGCCACGACGACCTGGCCGATCTGCGGGTCGAGGCGCGTCGGCCCGTTGTCGCTGATGCTCATCAGAATCAGCCCGGGGACCTGGTCGGGCCCGCCGTTGAAGAAGCGCACCATGCGCTTAACCTGCTCGGCGTCGCGCAGCCTGAAGAGCGGCGTGCTCTTGCGAATGCGCAGCATGTCGCGGAAGTGGGCGGCGGTGGCGGCCATGAGCGCGGGCGTGGGCACGAGGGCCGGGTCGGCCAGCAGCGGGGCCATGATCGGCCAGTGGGCCTGGTTATCGGCGGCGGGCGGCAGGCCCGAGCCGAAGGCGCTCTCCTGCCCGGTCCAGTCGATGCGGTTGAACCAGTCGGACGAGCTGTAGCTGTTGCGGTCGAGGGACTTCGAGCGCAGCAGCTCGTCGCCGGCGTGGAAGAAGGGCACGCCCTGCGAGAGGGCGGTCAGGCTCAGCCCGAGCATGGCCATGCGGACCCGCTCGGCGATGCTCGCGGCGGCGGGCGCCTTGAGCTGCACGGCGTCGAAGAGGGTCTCGTTGTCGTGGGCCGAGACGTAGACGATCTGCTCCTGGGGGTCGCGGGTGTAGCCGGCGGGCGCGCCGTTGTAGTCGAGCTGGTCGCCGCGCAGCTCGCGGCCCTCGGCGGTGAGCAGCCTGTAGTCGGCCAGGTTGCCGGCCATGCCGAGCTTGATCAGGTCGGTCAGGCGCAGCAGCTCGCGCAGCTGGGCCGCGCTGTCGCCCTGGGCGTAATCGCTCGGGTCTGTGGCCAGGCCGGTGATGAAACCCTGGTCGCGCGGGTCGCCATTGAAGGCGCCGCCGCGGGCCGCGTCGCGCAGGCGATCCGAGAAGGTGCCGATCCCGGTGCCGGCCAGGTTGGCCTGGGTCGCGTTCGCGCCGCGGGCGTTGCCGGCCACCTCGCCGAAGTCCCAGCCCTCGCCATAGAGCCAGATCGCCTTGCCGTCGACCCCGTCGCGGGCGAGGGTCAGGCCGTCGAGGGCGGCGCGCAGGGCGAGCATGTTGCGGCGCATGTGGTGGCCCATCAGGTCGAACCTGAAGCCGTCGACCTTGTAGGCGCGGGCCCAGGTCAGCACCGAGTCGACCATGAGCTTCTCCATCATGGCGTGCTCGGTGGCCGTATTGGCGCAGCAGGTCGAGTTGGTGACCTTGCCCGCGTCGTCGAGGCGATGGTAGTAGCCCGGCACGATCCGGTCGAGGATGGATCGCTCGTCCTGGCCGCTGGCGTGGGTGTGGTTGTAGACCACGTCCATCACCACGCGTAGGCCCGAGCGATTGAGGTCCTGGACCATCTGCCGGAACTCTCTGATGCGGGCCGGCCCATCGGGATCGGCGCTGTAGCCGCCCTCGGGAACCGTGTAGTGCAGGGGGTCGTAGCCCCAGTTGAAGCCGTCGCGGCCGGCGAGCTCGGCCACGATGGCCTGCTGGCGGGGCGAATCGGGCGGCAGGGCGGCCAACTGCTCGAGGGGCAGGCGAACGCGGCGCGCGCGGACCTCTTCGACCGTGGCGAAGTCGAAGGCGGGCAGCAGATGGACGTGGGTCAGGCCGGCCTGGGCGAGGTCGCGCAGGTGGGTCATGCCGGCAGAGCCGGAGACGCCGAAGGCCGCATAGGTGCCGCGCAGCGCTTCGGGCACCGTCTGGTCGAAGGCGCTGAAGTCGCGGATATGCAGCTCGTAGAGCACAATATCCTCGGGCGCGGCGAGGGGCGGCTTGGCCAGGCGCGCCCAGCCCTCGGGGCAGAGCGCGGGGTCGTCGAG
>CAZKTU010000104.1:0-20658 GCA_964555675.1 uncultured Oscillochloris sp. | reverse complement strand
AACGCGCCGAGTTCCATCGATGCACTCTCCTAGCTTGATACAGGCGCTGCAGGAAGCCCCCGAAATCTAGCACATACGTACGTATCCGTCTATAGGCTCCATTCGCTTTTACAGCAAGGCCAGATTAACACTTGGCTGCGCGCCGATGGTCTAAGCCGCACGCCCGCTGCTGCCGGACGTGGCGCGTTCTTTACCGTCACGCTCTGAGACAAAGACAATCCGCCGCCCGTCGGGCGACCAGGCCGGTGCGTAGTCCCGGCCGGGCGCAATCGTTCGGGGCGACGGCGCCGATCGCGTTGAGGGCGGGATTCTCCAGCCCGGCCAGCAATATCGCGGGAACGGTGGTTTCGTCGATAGCCGGCCGCCCCTCGTCAAGCGTCAACCTGGTAGAGCCTGGCCGCATTGCGCCACAAAATGTCCTGGGCCGCCTCCTCGGCCTGGGCGGCGCCGATGATGCCCTCGGCGAGCAGCCCGTCGAGGGTGCGGGCCAGCCCCTGCCGGCCGTGGAGCGCGCCGGCGAAGTAGAGCTCGGGCACGCTGTGGGCGTCGGTGGCGAAGAGCAGCTTGGAGACCGGCGCCAGCTCGAGCGCTTCGCCAAAAGCGGCGGCGCAGCCGTGGGCCGTGAGCGGCACGGTCAGCGAGACGTCGATGTAGACATGCGCATAGAGCGCCGCCAGATAGCCCGCCTCGCGCACATAGGGATAGCAGTGCAGCAGCACAAAGGCCACCCCGCGGAAGGCCGGGTCGGCCAGCAGGGCCCGCAGCTGCAGCGGCCCGGCCAGGCGCAGGTCGGCGTCGTCGTCGCCGAAGGCCACGTGGAACTGCACCGGCAGCTCCTGGGTCGCGGCCTCCTCGAGGGCCGCGCGCAGCAGATAGTCGAGCACGGGCCGGTTGTCGAGGCGCAGCCGCCCGTAGCGGCGGGCGATCTCTTTGAGGGCCGGGAAGGCCGCGGCCGCCTCACCAAAGCTGCGCGGCTCGACGTGGAGCCCGCCGCGGTAGGCCGCGATACTCTTCAGGGCGACGATCCCCGCACCCCGCGCCTCGCGCACCAGGGCGCGCATACCCTCCTCCACCTGGGCGAGGCTGTGGCAGGCGCCGATCAGGCGCTCCATCTCGGTCTCGAGCCTGATGATCGGCCACACAGGCCGGCCCGCCAGGTCGGCGAGGCCGGGCACGTCGTAGCCGCCGGGAATGGCCAGCCCGGTGTCGACCAGGAAGCCGCTGAAGTTGCCGGCGTCGAGCAGGCGGCGGGCGTAGGCCTCGGGCGGCGCGGCGGCCCGCGCGGCGAGCACGGCCTCCTCGCTCGGCTCGCAGCCCAGCAGGGCGGCCAGGTCGCGGATGAGACGCATGTAGAAGATCGAGCGGCGCACGTGCGGCGCCACCGCGGGGTCGGTCGACTCGACGAAGAAGCGCGGGAAGCTCTCGACGTCGAGGGCGGGCCCGGGGCCGCGCAGCGTGTGGCAGTGGTGATCGAGGATCGGGATCGCGCTCAGGTCCATGGCCCGCCCCTCCGCAAGGCTCAGTACTTGGCGAAGTGCTCGCGAAACTGGGCGGCCTCGTCCATGGCCGCGTAGGCCCGGGCCTCCGAGCGGCGCACGGCCAGGAAGGAGCGCGCCAGCAGGGGGCCGAGGGCCTCGAGCAGCAGGGCGTCGCCCTCGAGCGCGTCCAGGGCCGCGTCGAGCGAGGCGGGCAGGCGCCTGATCCCGAGGGCGGACCGCTCGGCCTGGCCCATGGTGGCCGGGTCGCGCTCGACCGGGGCGCCGGGGTCGAGGCCGCGCGCCACCCCGTCGAGGCCGGCGGCCAGCAGCGCGCCCAGAGCCAGGTAGGGGTTGCACGAGCTGTCCGCCGCCTTGAGCTCGAGGTTGGTCGAGCCCTCGACATCGCTCCAGAAGGGCGAGGCGACGCGCACGGCGGCCTCGCGGTTGTCGTGGCCCCAGATGGCGAAGGCGCTGCTCCAGGCCTGGGGCTGCAGCCGCCTGTACGAGTTGAAGCTCGGGCAGGTGATCGCCACCAGGGCCGGCAGGTGGGCGAGCACCCCGGCCATGAAGCTGCGCCCGAGGGCCGAGAGGCCGTCGGCGGCGGCCGGGTCGTAGAAGGCGTTGCGGCCCGCGGCGTCCCACAGACTGAAGTGGATGTGGGCCCCGTTGCCCGCCTGGTCGGCGAACGGCTTCGGCGCAAGCGAGGCGACGAGGCCGTGGCGTGCGGCGACGGCGCGGATGCTCTCGCGCAGGCGGATGTGGTTGTCGGCGGCGCGCAGGGCCGGCTCGTGGCGTACCGAGATCTCGTGCTGGCCGTGGCCGAGCTCGGGGTAGTACTGCTCGACCGTCATGCCCTGGGCGTGCAGCGTGTCGACCAGCTCGAGGGCGAAAGGGCCGGCCGCGTCCATGCCCGTGGTCGCGAAGCAGAGCGTGCGGTCGAAGGGGACGAGCTCGCCGGCGGGGTCGTGCCGGGCCAGCGAGAACTCGGCCTCGAAGGCCGCCCGCAGCTGCAGGCCGCCCGCCGCGGCCCGGGCGAGCATCCGCCGCAGAAACGAGCGCGTGCAGCCGCCCCAGGCCTGGCGGTCGCCGGTGAGCATGTCGCACATGAGCGAGCCATAGCCGGGGGCGTAGGGCAGCGTGGTGAAGCTGTCCAGGTCGGGGACGAGCCGGATCTCGCCGACGGCGCCCATACCCTCGACCGGCTGGAGCTGGTCGAGGCTGTTCATGGCCATCATGGCCACCGTCAGGCCGATCCCGTCGCGCAGGCGGCCCTCGAGACCACCCATGGCGCTGGCCTTGCCGCGCACCGTCCCGCCGTTGTCACAGTAGAGAAAGCGCACCAGGCGCAGGTCGGCCTCGCGGGCGCGCCCGCTGATGTTCTCGGCGTCCATCGGGGCCTCCGGGCATAGGAGTGCGGAATGGCGCGTATCGTAGCCCACTTGCGGGGCCATGTCAAGGCCTTCGCGGCGCCCCGGTTGACACCGCCATGGCGCGGTGCTAGAGTGCCGCGCAGCTTTCACCATGACAGGAGTAGACAATGGCACTCGACCTCAGCGGGCAGGTGGCGATCGTCACCGGCGCGGCTCACGGCTTCGGGCGGGCGATCAGCCTGCGCCTCGGCGGCCAGGGCGCGACAGTCTGGGCGGTGGACCGCATCGCCGACGAGTTGGAGGAGACCGCAGCCCTGGCCGGCGCCGATGGCCTGCAGCTCACCCCGGTCGTGTGCGACGTCACCGACGCCGCGGCCGTGCAGGCCCTGGTCGAGCGCGCCGAGGCGGCCGGCGGCCGGCTGGACATCCTGGTCAACAACGCCGGCGGGGTGGTCGGGCAGATCGGCCGCCCGGTCGAGGCCGTCGGCGATGACGAGTGGGATGTGGTCGTGCGCACCAACCTCTACTCGGCCTTCTACTTCATACGGGCCGCGGCCCCGGCCATGAAGCGCCGCCGCTACGGGCGCATCGTCAACATCTCCTCGGGCGCGGGGCGCAGCTTCAGCCTGACCGGCATCCAGGCCTACGCCAGCGCCAAGGCCGGGCAGATCGGCCTGACCCGCCAGATGGCCAAAGAGCTCGGGGCCTGGGGCATCACGGTGAACAACATCGCCCCCGGCTTCGTCCGCTCGAACGCCGCCACCGAGCGGCAGTGGCAGGCCATGGGCGAGGAGGCCCAGCGCGCCCTGGTCGAGGGCCTCGCCCTCAAGCGCCTCGGCTCGCCCGGCGACATCGCCGACGGGGTGCTCTTCTTCGCCTCCGAGCTGGCCGGCTGGGTCACCGGGCAGACCCTCTCGATCGACGGCGGCAGCCACATGCACTGAGCGAGCCTCGTGGTATACTCACAGCATTCCCAGGCGCTCCGCAGCTCAGGACTCGCTATGCTCCCCTGGCCCGAACCAAGGCTGGTTCGGCGCGGTCATACTCACGTCGTAGTGAACAGGAAAGGACGCAACGATGCCCAGCCCGAACGCCGTCTCGAAGCACGTCACCACCAGTGACGGGGTCAAGCTCCACTATCTCGAGGCCGGATCCGGACCGACCCTCGTCCTCGTCCACGGCTGGTCGCAGTCGGCCGAGCAGTTCGCCTTCCAGATCGATGGGCTGAGCGACCGCTACCACGTGATCGCCCTCGACCAGCGCGGCCACGGCGAGTCCGAGAAGCCCAACCACGGCCTGAAGATCCAGCGCCTGGCGGCCGACCTCCACGATGTGCTCGTGGCCCTCGACCTGCGCGACGTGACCCTACTCGGCCACTCGATGGGCTGCTCGGTGATCTGGTGCTACTGGGACCTCTTCGGCAGCGAGCGCCTGGCGAAGCTGGCCCTGATCGACGAGCCGCCCCTGCTCACCAGCAACCCCGCCTGGTCGCAGGCTGAGGCCGACGCGGCCGGCGGGATCTTCACCCCGGCGGCGGTGACCGATACCTGCAACGCCCTGGCCGGCCCCGAGGGCGACGCCGTGACCCGCGGCTTCATCGGGGGCATGCTCACCGCCGCCTGCCCCGACGATCTGAAGGAGTGGATCGTCCAGCGCAACTTCCGCATGTCGCGCCAGGACGCCGCCACGCTGCTCTATAACCACTGTCACCAGGACTGGCGCGACGTCATCCCGCGCATCACCCTGCCGACCCTGGTCGTCGGCGGCCGGGTCAGCCTGGTGCCCTGGAAGGCTGTGGCCTGGGTGGGCGAGCAGATCCCCGGGGCGCGCCTCGAGATCTTCGAGGAGGCCGAGGGCGGCCAGCACTTTATGTTCGTCGAGAACCCCCAGAAGTTCAACGCGCTCCTCGCCGAGTTCATCGGCTAAGGGGTCACAGGGAATCTATGAACATCAGCTTCGACGGTCAGGTCGTGCTCATCACCGGCGCGAGCACCGGCATCGGCGCCGCGATCGCCCGCGCCTTCGGCCAGGCCGGGGCGAGTGTCGTGGTCCACTATGGGCGGAGCGAGGAGGCGGCCCAGGCGGTCGTGCGCGACGTCGAGGCCGCGGGCGGCGCGGCCCTGCTCGCCCAGGCCGAGGTCACCGACTCGGCCCAGCTGGCGGCCCTCTACGACGCCGCCATCGCCCGCTTCGGCCGGGTCGACGTGCTGATCAATAACGCCGGCAGCCTGGTCCAGCGCGTGCCGATCCCCGAGACCAGCGACGCCTTCGTCCACGAGGTGCTCGACATCAACTTCACCTCGACCGTCGCCATGTGCCGCCTGGTCGTCCCCGGGATGCGCCGCCAGGGGCGGGGGAACATCATCAATGTCACCTCGGTCGCCGCGCGCCACGGCGGGGGCGGCGGGGCGGTGATCTACGCCGCCAGCAAGGGCGCCGTGAGTACCTTCACCCGCGGCCTCGCCAAAGAGCTGGCGCCCAGCGGGATCCGCGTCAACGCCCTCTCGCCCGGCGTCATCCTGACCCCCTTCCACGAGCGCTTCACCAACCAGCAGCAGATGGACGCCATGGTGGCCACCATCCCCATGGGGCGCGCCGGCACCACCGAGGAGTGCATCGGCACGGTCTTCTACCTGGCCTCAGACCAGCTGAGCGCCTATGTGACCGGGCAGATCATCGAGGTGAACGGCGGGCAGTTCATGCCGTAGCTGGGCCAACGCGAAGTCCGTTGCTAGTTCTGACCAAAGACCAGGGACCAAGGACCAAGGCCGGGCTCCTGCTGAGCAGTTGGTCTTTGGTCTTTCGTCCTTGGTCGTAACCAGGCCGGCACTTCCGGAAAGCTGTACTACCCATAGAGCTCGCTCAGCCCCTGGGCCGTCTTGCGCAGCAGGGCCACCAGCTCGGCCGGCTCGTGGACATGGCAGGCGTCGCCGTAGCGCAGCAGGATCTGGCGAGTCTGCCAGAGGTTCGTGACCTGGGCCGTCACCTCGGCGCTGCCGTCGTCCTTGTAGACGATCTGGGTCTGCGGGAAGTAGGCGGCCAGGTCGCGCCGGCGGGCCACCTGCGGCGCCAGGGTGTAGCGCAGGGCGTAGGAGCGCGGGCTGACTCTGATGGGCGGCAGGACGGTGGGCAGCACCTCGGCGCTGCCCGCCACGATGCGGTCGAGCCTGTAGTCGATCGCGGCGTGGAGGGCCTCGCCGCCCTTCGGCGTCACCTCGAGCACGGTCGCGTCGAGGTAGCCGTGGCCCTCGGGCCTGAAGGTGATGCCGTAGGGGGCCACGCGGTGCCGGCGCGGGCCCTCGCCGTCGAAGGTGCCCAGGTAGTCGAAGGCCAGCTCGCGGCGCCCCTCGATCGCATGCTTGAGCCTGCTCAGTGTGTCGGGGTCGATCCGCCCCGCCCCGCGCCCGACGCCGAGACGGATGGTGCTGTTGCGGCGACGGTGCTGGGCCTGGCGCGCCGGGGGCAGCAGCAGCACGACCCGCTCGAGCAGCTCGCGCAGGTTGGCGTGCTCGGGCAGGCCCGCGCCCTCGGGGAAGCTGGCCTCGAGAAAGGCCAGGGCCTCCATGCACTCGTCGGGCAGGTCGAGCAGGGCCAGCTCGCCCAGCTCGGCCAACCTGTAGCGCCGGCTCACCCGGTCATAGAGGATCTGGCAGCCGTACTCGCCCTTGAGGGCGTCGAAGTCGTGCTTCAGCGCCGCGGCGGCGGCCTCGGGGTAGCCCTGCTCGCCGAGCTCGCCGTTGATCCCGGCGATCAGCTCGGCGCTCGTGGCGGGGCCGCGCAGCAGGGCGCGCACCAGCAGCAGACGCCGCCGAAAGGTCAGCCACGAGCTCCGCTTCGTGCCGCCGCCAACAGACTGGCCCATAGGTCATCCTCCGCCCACCGATGTTGCGGGAGGCGTAGAGGGCCTGGCCCTCCACATCCGCCCGGTCTTATGGCTCAGGGCTGCTCAGGTCGGTCTCGGCATCTCGCGATCAGCCGGCCCGATCCTCTCGTCGAAGCAGAGGCATTAGATCAAAAAAGTTATACGCTTGAGATAGCGTAAGTATAGCACCCGGCGCGGGCCCGGGAATGACACATACGTGAACATCGCCGCGCAGCGGGACACAAATGCGCCCCCCTTACGCGGCCTGCGTAAGGGGGGCAGGATCTCCTGTTCACCGCAAATGCCTATGAGCCAGGGCGGGAGCGCCGCCCGTAGGCGCTACTGGCAGCCGCAGCTCGGGCCGGCGCCGGCCGTAAGGGTCACGAGCCCCTCGTCGGCCGGGGCCTCGGCGGCCGTTCCGCAGCAGTCGGCCTTGGCCGCGGGTTCGCAGCAGGTGGCCTGGACCACCGGGGCGCAGCACGCGGCGGCGGCGGGGGCCGGGGTCAGGGCGATCAGGCTTCCTGCGGGCGAGGCGGCGGGGGCCGGGGTCAGGGCGATCAGGCTCCCCACGGGCGCGAAGGCCGTCAGGCCACTTGCGGGCGGCGCAGCCTCGGCCGGGCCGCAGCAGCCTGAGGCCACGCCCCCGCCCGCGGCCACGGGGCCCGAGCAGACCCCCGTCTCGGGCAGCTCCAGCTCGACGCGCCGCGCGGCCTCCCAGTCGCCCGCCAGACCCGCCACCACCGAGCGGGCCTGCTCGTAGCCGGTCAGCAGCAGGAAGGTCGGGGCCCGTCCGTAGCTCTTCATGCCGACGATATAGAAGCCCGGCTCGGGGTGGCTGAGCTCGTCCACGCCGTGGGGGCGCACCGTGCCGCAGCTATGGAGGTTGGGGTCGATCAGGGGCGCCAGGGCCGTGGGCGCCTCGACGGCCGGGTCGAGGCCGAGGCGCAGCTCGGAGAGCATGCCCAGGTCGGGGCGCAGGCCCGTCGTCACGACGATCTCGTCCACCGGCGCGAGGGCGCGCTCGCCACTGCGCAGCACCAGGCCCTCAGGGGTCTGCTCGACTCGCTCGGTGCGCCAGCCGGTGACCAGCTCAATCACGCCGCGGTCTACCAGGGCCTGGATGCGCATGCCCAGCTCGCCGCGGGCCGGCAGCGCGTCGTTGGAGCCGCCGCCGTAGGCCCGGGCCATGCCCTCACTGCCGCGGCGCACTGCCCAGGTGATCGCGGTGCCGGGGGCCTGGGCGGCGAGGTCGGCCAGTTCGAGCAGGGCGTTGAAGGCCGAGTGGCCGCTGCCGGCCACCAGCACGCGCCTGCCGGCGTAGCGGGCCCTGTGGGCGCCGAGCACGTCGGGGATGCCGTAGAAGATCCGCCCGGCGGCGGCGCGCTCGCCGATGGCGGGCAGGCCGCCCGCGCCCAGAGGGTTGGGCGTGCCGTAGGTGCCCGAGGCGTCGATCACGGCCGCGGCGTGCAGCAGCTCTTCGCCGCCGTCGTCGCGCACGATCTGCAGCGCGAAGGGGGCCTGCTCGCGGCCGGCGTCGCTGAGCTTGTCGATGCCCGCGCGGGTGATCGCGGCCACGCGGCGGCCCGTGCGCAGGTGCGGGGCGATGGCGGGGTGGGCGGCGAGGGGCGTCAGATAGTCCTCGACCAGAGCGCGGCCGGTCGGGTAGCCCTCGGGGTCGGGGGCCCGCCAGGGCGTCTGCTCGAGCAGGCGCAGGGCGGCCTTGTCCAGGCTGTAGCGCCAGGGCGAGAAGAGCTGCACGTGGCCCCAGGCCGAGA
The DNA here is from genome assembly GCA_964555675.1 of uncultured Oscillochloris sp. Taxonomy (GTDB): domain Bacteria; phylum Chloroflexota; class Chloroflexia; order Chloroflexales; family Chloroflexaceae; genus CAIWXH01. Next base: position 12,173 of record CAZKTU010000104.1, on the reverse strand, counting down.
CACTGTGGCCCGCCGCGGGGCCGGCCTCGAGCACGAGGAAGGGCAGGCCGCGCTCGGCAAGATGGGCCGCGGCGGCCAGGCCGACCGGGCCTGCGCCGATGATGGCGACGGGCGTCGCGGGCGTGATTCGGTTCATAGCATACTCCTGCAAAGGGCGAACCTAGTCGCCAAGGGTGAGGACACGGCCGCCACTCGGATCTAGCCGCGAGTATAGCAGCTATATCGAAAGGTGTCAATATATGAAGTGTCCAGCAGAAACGAGTACGGCCGCGCGAGCACGACGGGTCATGAGCCCCGTCGCACTCGCGCGGCCGCCCTGGTGTTTCCCTCCGGCGCCCGCCGGCTACAAGCCTTGCTGGAGCAAGGCGGCCAGGTCGGCTCTGGCCTGGGCGCTGGTGGCGCGCGAGGCCGTGAAGTAGCCCACGTCGTCGATCTGCAGGTCGACGAACTGCAGATAGTAGCTCACGAACGCGGCGACCTGAGGCTTCTCGCGCAGGATCTCCTGGCTGCTGTAGATGAAGAGCGGCCGCGAGAGCGGGTAGCTGCCGCTCTGGGCGGTGCCTTGGGCCGGGGCCACGGGGCCGTTGCCGCCATCGATGGCCAGGGCGCGCAGCCGCCCGGGCTCGGCCTTGTAGTAGGCGTAGCCGAAGTAGCCGATCGCGTAGGGGTTGGCCACGATGCCCTTCAGCAGGGCCTCGTCGTCTTCGCTGGTGACGAGCCCGGGAATATTCAGGAGGCTCTGGTCGTCGCCGTCGAGGACCTGCTCGACGAAGAAGTCGAAGGTGCCGCTGTCGGCGCCCGGGCTGAAGATGGCGATCTCGACCGGGGGATAGCTCGGGTCGAGCTCGGCCCAGGTGCGCACCGCGCCGCTGAAGATCTGCTTGAGCTGCTCGAAGCTCAGGCTATTGAGAAAGGTATTCGTCTGCGGGACGACCACCACCAGCGCGTCGATGCCGATCTGGAAGCCTACCGGCTCGCGGCCGACCGCCCGGCAGGCCGCCGTCTCTTCGTCGCTGATCGCCCGGCTGGCGTTGACCAGGTCGACCGGGGCCCCGCCGCAGAAGGCGCGGAAGCCGGCGCCCGTGCCCGTCAGGCCGATGCCGACCTCGGCCGGCGAGCCGGCGTTGCGAAACTCGCGGGCCATGCGCAGGGTCAGCGGGTAGACCGTCGACGAGCCAGTGGCGGCGATCGGGCCCGTAACCGTACGGGGCGAGAAGACCGCCAGCTCGCCGTTGACGACGAGGGCCTCGCTCGAGGTGAGCGCCGGCGTAGCGCCGCAGGCGCTCAGCAGGGCCGCGACGAGCAGCAGCAGCGTGCCGGTCCGTAAGGTGAACATTGCTTTCTCCTCAGTGTGCGCACGACCGCGAGAGCACGACGGGGCCGCGAGCCTGGCAATATACATCCATTGAAACTGTTAAGCATCCACGATCGGACTGTTAAGGCTTGTATAAACGAGCCCGCGCATCTGGGACACTCGAGCCGCTGTCCGCCCGCTGGAGCCAGCCGCGAACGATCTGCTTCACCCTGGGGATGAGCCCATTTATACAGGAGGATGCCGGCTTTGTCTAGTGGGCATTTCGCGCCGTCGCCCGGCCGAGCCTGAGCCGGCAGAGCTTCCGAGCCCTTGTATCGACAGCTCCCACTGGACAGACCCACCCGTCGCGTGTATACTTCGCATCAGTCAGCACTGGTATATTTGCATAATTCGAGCCAGGGGGGAGTTATGAGCGTGCGTGTCGGCATCAACGGGTTCGGGCGCATCGGCCGGCTGGCCCTCAGGGCGGCCTGGGGCTGGCCCGAGCTGCGCTTCGCCCATATCAACGAGATTGGCGGCGACGCGGCCGTCTCAGCTCACCTGCTGAGCTTCGACTCGGTCCATGGGCGCTGGGGGCGCGCGGTCCGGGGCGAGGGCGGCAGCCTGAGCATCGAGGGCGAGGCGATCGGCCACAGCAGCATCAAAGAGGCCGGCGCCGTCCCCTGGGCCGAGGCCGGCGTCGAGGTCGTGCTCGAGGCTACGGGCAAGTTTCGCACCCCCGAGCAGCTCGAGGCCTACTTCAAGGCCGGGGTCAAGAAGGTGATCGTCGCCGCCCCCGTCAAGGGCGATACGCTGAATATCGTGATGGGGGTCAACGACCAGCTCTACGACCCCGAGCGCCACCACCTGATCACCGCCGCCTCCTGCACCACCAACTGCCTCGCCCCCGTGGTCAAGGTCATCCACGAGGGCCTCGGCATCAGCCACGGCATGATCACCACCATCCACAGCTCGACCAACACCCAGAGCGTCCACGACCAGCCCCACAAAGACCTGCGCCGCGCCCGCGCCTCGAGCCTCTCGCTGGTGCCCACCACCACCGGCTCGGCCACGGCGATCGGCCTGATCTTCCCCGAGTTGCTCGGCAAGCTCGACGGCCAGGCCGTGCGCGTGCCCCTGCTCAACGCCTCGCTCACCGACTGCGTGTTCGAGGTGCGGCGCCCCACCAGCGTCGCCGAGGTCAACAGCCTGCTGCAGGCGGCCGCCGAGGGCCCCCTCAAGGGTATCCTGGCCTACGAGACCCGCCCCCTGGTCTCGATGGACTTCGTCAGCGACCCCCACTCGGCCATCGTCGACGCGGCCTGCACCATGGTCACCAACGGCACCCAGGTCAAGATCTACGCCTGGTACGACAACGAGTGGGGCTACGCCAACCGCTACGTCGAGCTGGCGCGAAAGGTGGCCCTCGCTCTATGACCACACGCGAAAAGACGCTTCCTGACGCCGCAGCGCCGGCCGACCCGGCCGCCCTGGCCAGGCAGCGCGCCGACCTGCGCAACTATATCCTGGTCACCGGGGCCTACTGGGCCGACACGCTCACCGACGGCGCCATCCGCATGCTGGTGCTGTTCTATTTCTACCAGCTCGGCTACACGCCCTTCCAGGTGGCCTCGCTCTTCCTCTTCTACGAGATCTTCGGCATTATCACGAACCTGTTCGGCGGCTACCTCGGTGCGCGCTTCGGGCTGAAGACCACCCTCTTCATGGGCCTCGGCGCCCAACTCGTGGCGATCAGCCTGCTGGCCTTCGCCCCGCCCGCGCTGCTGGTCGTGCCTTATGTCATGCTCGCCCAGGCTCTCTCGGGTATCGCCAAAGACCTGACCAAGATGTCCTCGAAGAGCGCGGTCAAGCTGGTGGCGGGCGAAAGCCAGGGCCAGCTCTACCGCTGGGTCAGCCTGCTCACCGGCTCGAAGAACGCGATCAAGGGCGTGGGCTTCTTCCTCGGCGCCCTACTGCTGACCCTGGTGGGCTTCCAGCCGGCCCTGATGCTCCTCGGCGCCCTGGTGCTGACGGCGCTCATCCTGGCCCTGGCCCTGATCCGGGGCGACCTGGGCACGGCCAACAAGCGAGCGAAGTTCAGCCAGATGTTCTCGCACAATCGGGCCGTGAATATGCTGGCGGCGGCGCGCATCTTCCTCTTCGGGGCCCGCGACGTCTGGTTCGTGGTCGGCCTGCCGGTCTTCTTCGTGAGTGTGCTGGGCTGGAATTTCTGGATGGCGGGCGGCTTCATGGCCGCCTGGACGATCGGCTACGGCTTCGTGCAGGCCGCAACCCCCGGCCTGATCCGCCGGCGCGTCGAGGGGGCCAACGAGCCCGATGGGCGCACGGCGAGCAGCCTGGCCTTCGGGCTGGCGGCCTTCCCGGCCGGCATCGCCCTGGCCCTGATCTACGGCATCGCCCCGGCCCTGGCCGTGGTGGTGGGCCTGCTGGCCTTCGGGGCGGTCTTCGCCCTGAACTCGGCGGTACACAGCTACCTGATCCTGGCCTACACCGACAGCGACAAGGTGGCCATGAACGTCGGCTTCTACTACATGGCCAACGCCATGGGCCGCCTGGCGGGCACGCTGCTCTCGGGCCTGCTCTATCAGCTCGGCCTGCAGTATGGCCCCAACGGCGGCCTGGTGGCCTGCCTCTGGGCCTCGGCGGCCCTCGTGCTGGTCGCCGGCGCCCTCTCGCTGCTGCTGCCCGCCGCTACGGCCCCGCGCACCAAGCCGATCGTCCTGAAGGACCTCGGCGAGTGATAGGCCCTCAGCCCTGGGGCCGCAGCATCTCGAACAGCGCGCCCATCTCGAAGTAGTCGCCCCGATACCCCGCCCTGGCGATCGGCTGGGCCGCGGCCGTGTCGAAGCGCCCGTCCTTCAGGTAGGCCGCCGCGATATGCACGCCCACCACCTGCCCGAGGGCCAGGTAGGAGTCGAGCTCCCGGCCCTCCAGGTCGTGCAGCCGGACAATCTGCAGCAACCTGCACTCGAGGGCGGCGGGGGCCTCGGCCACCCGCGGCGCGGCCACGACCCGGCCCGGGGCGGCGGTCAGGCCGGCCAGGGCGAACTCGTCGACCCCGTGGGCCACGGGCGCCGAGGTCTGGTTCATGGCTGCCGCGAGGGCTCTACTCACCAGATTGGCGACGAACTCGCCGGTCGCCTCGAGGTTGCTGATACTGTCTTTGCGCCCCTCGCTGCAGAAGCCCACGATCGGCGGGTTGCTGCTGAAGGCGTTGAAGAAGCTGTACGGCGCCAGGTTGGGCCGCCCCTGCTGATCGCGGGTGGAGATCCAGCCGATCGGCCGCGGGGCCACGATCGCCTTGAATGGATCGTGGGGCAGGCCGTGCCCGCGCGCCGGCTCATAGAAATACGCCTCCGCATCACCCATCGCGCCCTCCTTCGTCGACCCCAGGCCAGATGTCGCCATGGTACCATACGCGCGACCGAGGGCGTCGCCGCGCCGGTGTGCTATCCTGCCTCAGCACCCCGCCCCCCGCGCCGGCACACAGCGCCCAGTCCAGGATCCGCCCATGAGCGACCCGGTCGATCTGATCAGCAGGCAGGCCGAGCAGGCCTTCCTCGAGCAGGCCCTCGCCGCGACCCGCGCCGGCACGGGCGGCTGCGTCCTCCTGGCCGGCGAAGCCGGGGTCGGCAAGACCCGCCTCCTCGAGGCCTGTCTGGCCCGCAGCGACCTCCTGGCGCTCTGGGGCCGGGTGAGCGAGATCGCCACCCCGCCCTACGGGCCGATCGTGGCGGCCCTGCGAGCCTACCTGCGCCAGTGCCCGGGCGCCCTGGCCGACGCCGACCCCCTGAGCCCGTTCCTGGCCCTGCTGCTGCCCGAGCTCGGCCCGCCCCCGCCCCCGGCCGACTCGGCCACCCTGGTCGCGGCGCTCTGCCACGCCTTCACCGCAATCGCCCGCGCCACGCCCGTGGCCCTGGTCATCGACGACCTGCAGTGGGCCGACCACGCCACCCTCGCCCTGCTGCCGACTCTGGCCGCCGCCCTGGCCCACGAGCGCCTCGTGATCGTCGGCACCTACAGGAACGACGAGCTGCCGCGCGCCCACCCTCTGCGCCGCGTGCGCCACGAGCTGCGCCGGGCCAGACTCCTGCGCGAGCTTGTGGTCGAGCCCCTCGACCAGGCCGCCACCGCGGCCATCGCGACACGCGTCCTCGGCGGGCCGCCCGGCCCCGCCCTGACTGTCGCGCTCTACGAGCGCACCGAGGGCGTGCCGCTCTTCGTCGAGGAGCTCTGCGGGGCCCTGGCCCTGCACGGGCGCGTCCACCCCGGCGAGGGCGGTCTCGAGCTGCTCCCCGGGGCCCCGCTGCCCGTCCCCGACACCCTGCGCGACGCGCTGCTGCTGCGCCTCGACGGGCTGCCCGAGCCGGCCCTGCGCCTGCTCGAGCTGGGCGCCGTGATCGGCCGCGAGTTCGACCTGGCCCAGGCCGTCGAGCTGGCCGAGGGCGCGCCCGACGGCGAGGCCCTGCTCGCCCGCGGCCTGCTCGTCGAGCGCGAGCCCGGGCGGGCCGCCTTCCGCCACGCCCTGGTGCGCGACGCCGTCTACGCCGAGATCCCCTGGCTGCGCCGCCGGGCCCTGCACCGGCGCCTGGCCGCGCGCCTCGAGGCCGAAGACGGCCCCCTCGAGGCGACCGCCGAGCACTGGCTGGCCGCCCGCGAGCCAGAGCTCGCCCGGGCCGCCCTGATCCGCGCCGCCCGCCGCTCGTGCGCGCTCCACGCCTACCACGACGCGGCCCAGGCGGGCCAGCGCGCCCTCGAGCTCTGGCCCGAGGGCCGCGAGGAGTCGGGGCGCCTCGAGCTGCTCGACCAGCTCGGCCACTGCGCCCAGCTCTGCGGCCTGCTGCCCGAGGCCGCCCGGGCCTGGCGCGAGGTCGCCGACGGCAGCCGTCAGCTCGGCGATCTGCGGGCCTACGCCGAGGCCGCGCGCAAGCTGGCCGGGGTGTGCGAGCTGCAGGGCACCTGGGAGCGCGCGCTGGCCGCCCGCGGCGAGGCCGCCCAGGCCTTCGCCGCCCTCGGCCTGCCCGCCGAGGCCGCCGCCGAGCACCTCGCCGCCGCGGCCCACCTGCGCTCGGCCGCCCGCTTCCGCGCCGCCCTCGACCTGCTCGAGCTCGCCGCCACAGAGGCCGAGGAGGCCGGGCGTCGCGACCTGCAGGCCCGCGGCCTGGGCCTCACCGGCAGCGTCCTCGCCCGCATGGGCCAGACGACCGAGGGCCTCGCCCTGGTGCGCGCCGGGCTGGCCCTGGCCCTCGAGCACAACCACGCCGGCGCGGCCGCCGAGGTCTACCAGCGTCTGGCCGACGCCCTCGAGCACGCCGGCGAGTACGAGGTCGCCAGAGACGCCTACCTCGCCGCCTTCGACTTCTGCCAGGCCAACGCCATCGCGAGCACGGCCCAGCTCTGCGTCGCCTGCCTCACGGCCGTCCTGCGCCAGACCGGCGAGTGGACCCAGGCCATGCGGCTCTGTCGCGAGGTCCTGGCTTCAGAGCTGAGCGCGCCCCACGCGCGGGCCGTCGCCAGCGGCACCCTCGGCGCGATCTATGGGCTGCGCGGCCAGGCCCGCCTGGCCCGGCCCCTGCTGCGCGAGGCCGCCCTCCTCGCCCAGCGCATCGAGCTGGCCGCCATGGAGGTGCTCGCGACCTGGGGCCTCGCCCAGGTGGCCGAGCTCAGCGGCGACCTGGACGCCGCCGCCGAGCACTGCCGGGCCATTCTGGCCCGCTGGGAGCAGATCGAGGACTGCCACTATGTCGTGCCGGCCCTGCGCTGGTCGGCGACCTTCTTCGCCCTCAGCCAGGACGACGCGAGCGTGCGCGCCTGCGCCAACGCCCTCGCGCGCATCGCGAGCACGACCGCCCAGCCCGAGGCCCTCTCGGCCCTGGCCCACGCCCTGGGCGAGAGCGCCCTGTGCGACGGCGACGCCGAGCTGGCTGTGCAGCAGTTCGAGCACGCCCTCGAGCTGCTGCAGGATATCCCGGTGCCCTTCTGCCGGGCCGGCAACCAGTGGCGGGCCGGCGTCGCCTGCGCCGCCCTCGGCCGCCGCGATGCCGCCGTGCGCCACCTGGCCGGCGCCTACAGGGGCGCCCGAGCCCTCGGCGCGCGACCCCTGGCCACCCGCGTGGCCCAGGCCCTGCAAGCCCTCGGCGAGCCCGTCGGCGAGCGCCTCGGCGCCGGCGCCGAGCACCGCCTGCGCGCCGCCAACCTGACCCGCCGCCAGAGCGAGATCCTGCAACTCGTCGCCCTGGGGCAGACCAACGCCGAGATCGCCCACAGGCTGGTCCTCAGCCCGCGCACCGTCGAGATGCACGTCGGCAATATCCTCGCCACCCTCGACAGCCGCTCGCGCGCCGAGGTGGTGCGCCGGGCCGCCGAGCTGGGCCTGCTCGAGGAATACCGTACCGCCCCCGAAAAACTACCGTAGATCTCCGCGTGCCCCGCCGCGCCCGCCGGCGTACACTGCCGACACGGACGCCGCTCGCTGCGAGCGGCCCCGCAACCGGCGGCGCGACGAGCTGCCACGCAGCCCCGCCGCCCATAGTCCGGCAGCCCTGAGCCCAGGGCCAACCACAAGGAGATCCCCATGACTGCGACAAGTGTAGCCCGGCCCGACTTCGGCGCGATCAAAGAGCGCCAGCAAGCGGCCTGGTCGAGCGGCGATTATGGCGTCATCGGCACCACCCTCTCGCTCGTCGGCGAGCTACTGTGCGAGAGCGCCGACCTGCGCTCGGGCCAGCATGTGCTCGACGTCGCGGCAGGCAACGGCAACGCCGCCCTGGCCGCCGCCCGCCGTGGCTGCGAGGTGACCGCCACCGACTATGTGCCGGCCCTGCTCGCCCACGCCCGCGAGCGGGCCGCGGCCGACAGGTTTGCGATCACCTTCCAGCACGCCGACGCCGAGGCCCTGCCCTTCCCTGACCACAGCTTCGACGCCGCGCTCTCGATCTTCGGGGTCATGTTCACGCCCGACCACGAGCAGGCCGCCCACGAGCTGGCCCGCGTCTGCCGCCCCGGCGGCACGATCGCCCTGGCCTCCTGGACCCCCGAGAGCTTCGTCGGCCAGATGTTCCGCACCATCGGCACGTATGTGCCCCCGGCGCCGGGGCTGCGCTCGCCCGCCCTCTGGGGCACCGAGGCGCATCTCTCGGCCATCTTCGGCGCATCGATCGCCCGGCTCCAGGCGACTCCCCGGGCCTTCGTCTTCCGCTACCGCTCGGCCGAGGCGTGGCTCGACACCTTCCGCACCTACTACGGCCCGATGCTCAAGGCCTTCGCCGCCCTCGACGAGGCCGGCCAGAACGCCCTCGCCGGCGATCTGCTCGAGCTGGCCCAGCGCTTCCACGTGGGCGGCCCCGGCCTCGCGGCGCGCAGCGAGTACCTGGAGGCCGTGATCACCACCCGCTAGGACGAGCTGGGAGCTGGAGGGGCCATGCCCCTCCAGCTCACCCCGCAACATCCCCCAGTTGCGCCTTAGCTGGTCGAGGGGAAGACCGTCGCCCAGTCGTCCCTGATGCTCACGACTGTCCAGCCCCGCTGCGGCGCCTCGTCGAGGGCGCGGTCGAGCCGCCCGCAGGCCGCGCTGCGGTCGTAGGCGAACTCGCGCTCGCCATCGTCGTGGCGCACGATCAGGCCCAGGCGTAGGCCCGGCCCCGCCGTAGTCCACTGGAGCATCTCGAGGTCGCCGTCTGAGTTTCCGAAGGCCGCAATGGGTCGTCGCCCGATGTAGTGCTGGACGGCGGCCGCCTTGCCAGCCTTGTCGCCGAAGAAGTGCAGCTCAGGCAGCCGTATGATCACGGGCTCGCCGTCGCGCAGCTCGAAACGCGTCTTGATGCTGCTGCCGATCACCTGCTCGGGCGGAATGCCGTAGACGCGTTCGGCCCACGGGCGCATGAACTCGATCCCGCCGGCCGAGGCGATGAAGGTCTTGAACTCGTGCGCGCGCAGGTAGGCCAGCAGCTCGAGCATGGGCTGGTAGACCATCTCGGTAAAGAGTCTACCGGTCTGCGGGTGTCTGGCGCTGCTTATCCAGGCGGTCGCGATGCGCTCAAACTCGTCGCCGGTCATGCCCGCATGGGTGGCCATCACCAGCTCGAGCAGCGCGGGTTCGCCGCCAGCCAGGACGGCGGCCAGATCGCCCCTGAGCATCGCCGCGAACGGCTCCTGGCTCTGCCACGCGGGGTGCTGCGGCGCGAGCTGCCTGACGCGGTCGAGCACGAAGAAGGCCTGGGTGTACATTGGCTGTTCGGCCCAGAGCGTGCCGTCGTTGTCGAAGGTCGCGATGCGCTCGGCGGGCGGCACGAAGTCGGGGCCGGCAGGGTCGCTCACCGCCTCGACGAAGTTGATGATGGCCCGCTTCGTGGCGGTATCATTCCACGACGGTAGCTGATCGACGCTGCTGTCCATGTCATCCCCTCGTTGAAGTCCTTGACGCCGCTGGACGTTGCTCAAGCCCCTGAGCTCTGCCTATGCTAACACGCTTCGACCGAACCGCAAGCTTTCGCCTTGCGGCGCTTTGCTGTACCGTCTTGCGGGAGGCTTGGAGGTTCCAGACCCTCCACATCCACCCGTCGCGGGCAGCGGCGACGAGCGTACCTCGGTTACGTGCCTTGTCTTACCGCGGGACGCCCGGCGCACTAGCGCCAGTCCGCGGTCGAGGCGCTGGTTTCGCACCTCGGGGCGGGCGCTGCGCTACAATAGAGGCCGTCGAAACGAGCGCCAGGGGCAGAAGCATGACTCAGCGGGTCACCATGGAGGATATTGCGCGGCGGGCCGGGGTCTCCCTCGCGACCGTCTCGCTCGTGCTGCGCGAGAAGCCGGGCATCAACGAGGAGACCCGCCGGCGCGTCTTCGCGGCCGCCCGCGAGCTCGGCTACCGCAAGCGCCCGATCATGAGCGCGGGTAGCAGCGGCGATCTCCAGCAGATCGGGGTGCTCATCAAGGCCCGCGAAGACGACGTCGTCTACGCGAACCCCTTCTACAGCCCCATCCTGGCCAGTATCGAGGCCGCCTGCCGCAAGCGCCAGATCAACCTGCTGGTCGCCGCCGTGCCCGTCGACGTCGACAACCACCCCCTCGAGTTGCCGCGGATGCTGGTCGCCAACGAGCTCGACGCGATCATCCTGGTCGGGGCCTTCGTCGACCACACCATCAACCAGCTGCTGCAGCGCCCCGGCAAGCCGGTCGTGCTGGTCGACGCCTACACCACGGGCGCGGTCTATGACGCGGTGCTCTCCGATAACTTCAGGGGCGCCTACCAGGCGGTCAGCTACCTGCTCGCCGCCGGCCACCGCCATATTGCCCTCGTCGGCACTCAGCCCAACGCCTACCCGAGCATCGCCGAGCGGCGGCGCGGCTACGAGCAGGCCCTGCGCGACTATGGCGTCGAGCAGCGCTACTTCGCCGATTCGCACCTGCTCTCAGCCGAGATTGCTGCGGCCACGGGCCTGCTCCTCGAGCGCTTCCCCCAGATCACCGCCCTCTTCTGCGCCAACGATATGGCCGCGATCGAGACCCTCGCCGCCGCACGGGCCCTCGGCCGGCGCCTGCCGGAGGAGCTCTCGCTGATCGGCTTCGACGATATCCAGACCGCCGCCCACGTCACCCCGGCCCTCACCACCATGCGCGTCGATAAGGAGGCCATGGGCCGCCTCGCCCTCCAGCTGCTGCTCAATCGCATCGAGGAGCCCGAGAGTAGCTCGGTCACCGCCCTGCTGCGGCCGACCCTGATCGAGCGTCAGTCGGTGGTGGCGCTCGAACGCTGAGCCATACCTTCCAGGCCCCCCACGGCCAGGAAGCCGCTTGGTCTTGATCCTCATCTCGCCAGTTGGTATAATTACGGGGTCGTGGTGATGCGCCCCGCCGACGCTCCGCCCCTGGCCGCCATCGTCCCTCACGCCCTGAAGCCGCCATCCGCCCCGCGCCCAGGCTGACACAGCGCAAGCGCCCCGCCGATCATCAGCGCCGCGCGACCAGAGCGCCGGCCGCCCCCCACAAGTGCGACAATGAGGCGCCGCTGGCTCGCCAGCATCCTCCAAGGTATACGTTCAGATGCACGGACCGAATGAGTACGCAGCCGACATTGGCCGGCTGCTCGAGGTGCTGCCCCCGCAAGTGCAGGCTCAGCTTGGCCCCGCCGACGATCAGGAAGGCCTGCTCGAGGTCGTGCTCGACCTTGGGCGCCTGCCTGCCGTCCGCTCGACCGAAGGCGAGCGCGACTTGGGCGACGTCGAAGTCAGCATCGCCGACCTGGCCTATGTAACCGCCCGCCTCGGCGAGTTCGGCGACGACAACCGCGCCGGGCTCACCCGCACCCTGCACCGCATCTCGGCCATCCGTAACCGCAAGGGCGAGGTCGTCGGCCTGACCTGTCGCGTCGGCCGCGCCGTCCGCGGCACCCTGGCGATCATCGCCGACCTGGTGACCGAGGGCAAGAGCGTGCTGCTGGTGGGCCGCCCCGGCGTGGGCAAGACCACCCTGCTGCGCGAGGCCGCCCGCGTCCTCGCCGACGAGGCCCGCAAGCGCGTGGTGATCGTCGACACCTCGAACGAGATCGCCGGCGACGGCGACATCCCCCACCCCGGCATCGGCCGGGCCAGGCGCATGCAGGTGCCCCGCCCCGCCGAGCAGCACGCGGTGATGATCGAGGCCGTCGAGAACCACATGCCCGAGGTGATCGTGATCGACGAGATCGGCACCGAGCAGGAGGCCCTGGCCGCTCGCACGATCGCCGAGCGCGGCGTGCAGCTGATCGGCACCGCCCACGGCACCGAGCTGGCCAACCTGCTGGTCAACCCGACCCTCTCGGACCTGGTCGGCGGCATCCAGGCCGTCACCCTGGGCGACGAAGAGGCCCGCCGCCGCGGCACCC
>CAZKTU010000103.1:0-21018 GCA_964555675.1 uncultured Oscillochloris sp. | reverse complement strand
CGCCCCGCCGGCGACACCCACGGCGAGGATGCCCAGCCCCACAGGCGCGACTAGTGTCTCACCTGATGGAGCTTATATCTCCGGGAGGGCCAGGCCCTCCCGCGCCCTCCCGCCGACCCGCCTGCCAAGCTCCTGCGGCAAGCCACGAGCCTCACGTCGCCCGGCGCTACAGGGCGCCCAACAAGCGCTCGATCAGCTCGTGCAGCCCGCGCAGGCTGACCGGCTTGCTCAGATACTCGTTGGCCCCCGCAGCCAGGCAGCGCTCGCGGTCGCCCGGCATAGCCAGGGCGGTCAGGGCGACGATCGGCGTGGCCGCGAAGGCCGCCTGGGACCGTAGCCTGCGCATCGCCTCTAGCCCGTCCATCAACGGCATCTGCACATCGATCAGAAAAAGGTCGGGGCGGGACTCGGCGGCCTGGGCCAGGGCCTCTTCGCCATTGCGCGCCACCGTCAGGCGATAACCCCTGTAGCACAGGTAGTCGCCAATCACACTGATCGTCGTCTCATTATCCTCGGCGAGCAGGATCGACGCGCCCTCGGGCCTGGCCGTCTGCGCGACCGCGGCCTGGGGCTCGAGGATCGTGGCGCGGGCGATCTCGCGCGGCCTGGTCACCCGGGACAGCGCCGTGAGCAGTAGCTCGCGGGTCAGGGGTTTGACGATGTAGGCGACGGCGCCCGCCGCCAGCCCCCTGGCCGGCTCGTCGATCACCGAGACCACGATCACCGGCAGGTCAGAGGTCAGCGGGTCGGCCTTGAGACGCGCCAGGACCTCCCACCCCGACTCCCCCTGCAGGATCAGGTCGAGAAAGACCACATCGGGGCGCAGGTTGAGAGCCTGGTCGGCGAGATCATCGGCCTTGGGCAAGATCGTGACCTGGATGCTCAGCTCGCGCAGATAGCCCGCGATCTGCCCGGCCGCGCTCGGCGAGTCTTCGATCACCAGGGCGTGCATAATCGGCTCGCCGTGGGCGCCGGCCGAATCGGCCTCGGGCTCCGCCGCGGCGGGCTTGCGCCAGGGCAACGCCAGCGTGAAGCGACTGCCCCGCCCTTCGCTCTCGACATGGACGCTGCCGCCGAGCATATCGGCGAGCTTCTTCACCAGGGCCAGGCCCAGGCCCGTACCCTCGTGCTGGCGGGTCAGGCTGCTGTCGAGCTGTGTGAAGGGCGTGAAGAGCCGCCCGATGTCCTCGCGCGCGATGCCGATCCCGCTATCCTCGACGGCAAAGCGCACCACCCCCTGGGCAGCGTCGACGTTCACCTCGAGCAGCACCCGGCCGCCGCTCGGCGTGAACTTCACCGCGTTGCTCAGCAGGTTCACCAGCATCTGCTTGAGCCGGCGCGGGTCCACCTCCATCATCGCCAGCTCATCGCTGGAGCTATAGTCCAGGCGCAGGCCCTTCCGCAGGGCGGTCTCCTTCACAAAGAGCAGGCTCGTCTCGCAGATCTCGGTGATCGGACACAGCTCCAGGTGCAGATCCATGTGGCCGGCCTCGATCTTCGAGAGGTCGAGGATGTCGTTGATCAGAGCCAGCAGGTGGCGTCCGCTGCCGTCGATATGCTGTATCGAGCGCAGCTGGCGCTCGTTCAGGGATCCGGTGAGCTGCTCGCTCAGCAGCTCGGCCGAGGCCAGAATGCTGTTCAGAGGGGTGCGCAGCTCGTGGCTCATGGTGGCCAGGAACTCGTCGCGCGCCCGCAGGGCCCTATTCAGCTCGGCGTTGAGCTGGCTCAAGTCGGCGGTGCGCTCGGCGACCCGCAACTCGAGGCCGCTGTTCAGCCGGCGGATCTCTTCGTCGCGGCGCTTGCGCTCGGTGACATCGCGACAGAAGCAGACCATCTGGCCGCCCCCGCTGGCGACAAAATGGACGCTGACCTCTACATCGAACAGGCTGCCGTCTTTGCGCCGGTGGCGGGTCTCGAACTGAGCCGAGCCCGTGGCGATGATGTGCCCGATGCGGGCAGCCGTCTCTTCGGGCTGCTCGACCGCGTCGATATCCGAGATCAACAGCGACAGGATCTCGTCCCGGCTGTAGCCCGACATCGCGCAGTAGGCCTCGTTCACATCGACGAAGCGCTGCTGCTGATCGACGACCCAGAAGCCGTCGAGGGCCGTCTGCAGGATGGTGCGCAGCCGCGCCTCACTCTCGCGCAGGGCCTCGTCGGCCAGCTTATAGTCGGTGATGTCGCGCATATTGGCCACCACCGCACCCACGGCCGGGTCGTCGAGCAGATTGGTGCCGGTGCTCTCCATCCAGCGCCACGAGCCGTCCTGGTGGCGCGCCCGAAAGACCTCGCTGCGGCAGAGGCCGGGGGTCCGCACGACCTCGCCGAGCCCCGCGGCCACCCGTGGCAGATCCTCAGGGTGGATCATCTCTAGGCCGCTGACCCCGATCCTGCTGCCCGGCGCGAAGCCCAGGCCCCGCTCGTAGTTCGGGCTGTTATAGATCACCGTGCCCCTGGCGTCGAGCAGCGCGATCGCATTGTCGCTCTTCTCGATCAGGGCCCGGAAGCGCGCCTCGCTGCGGCGCACGCTCTCGGCATAGGCCTGGCGCTGAGCCAGGTTGTATGAGGCCCACGCGGTTACCGCCAGCCCCGCCAGCAGGGCCAGCCAGGGCACCAGGGTTCGCCGCTGCTGGCTAAACCCGGGGTCGGGCCTGATCAATATCTGCCAGTTGCGCCCGGCTACGTCGAAGCTGGTCTGGTAGTCGAGCCCCAACTGCAGCGGTTCGAAGGTTACGGCGCCTGCGCGCAGCGGCTCGGCGCGCGAGGCGGCCGAATGGACATAGAAGAGCTGCGCCTCCTCGGGCAGATCCGGATCCCTCAGATAGAGATCCAGATGGGCGTACTCCGGCCGCTCCATGGCCGTCTGGACCAGCGCCGAGAGGCGAAAAACGCCCACCACATAACTCTCGACCGCGGCCTGTCGCTCGGCGACCGTGACAAGCGCCGTGTCGGGCGCGTAGATTGGCCAGAAGATCAGCAAGCCCAGCTCGGGGAGCGTTGCCAGCTCTGTCGGCGCGGTCGCCCACGGCTGACCGCTGTCGCGGGCCTGCTCTAGCGCCGCCCGCCGCACCGGGTCCGAGGCGAGGTCGAAGCCCATGGCAAAGCGGTTGACCTGGTCGGGCTCGTTGTAGTCGGCCACCACGTAAGCCGGTCGCTCGCCCGCGCGAACCAGCGTCCCATCGGGGCCACGCTCGCGGATCATAAACTCAGGGAAGCCTTCGCCGCGCACCATCGCCTCATAGACGTTGCGCCGCCCGCCCGAGACGACGGGCGCCCACACCAGGGCCTGTAGTCCGGGCAAACTCGTCGCCGTCTCGAGGTGCAACTGCACAAACCGGCGAAACTCCTGGCGGGTTACGCCGTGGCTCGAGGCCACATGGAAGGTGCGCAGCACGCCGACATCCTGCTGATAGCGCGCGGTCGTAGTGTGCAACTCCAGGGCGGCGCTCGCGGCCATAGCCTTGAAGTCCTGCGTGATCCGATTGGTCTCGATGCTCCAGAGGCCGAAAAAGAGCCCGATCGAGAGCATGAGCCCGAGGTTGATCAGCATGATCGCCGCCTGCCCCGGGGCCGGGGCCTGCTGCAGACGCCGCGCCAGCAGCGCCAGCGGAACCGCGAGCAAGGCGATCACCAGGCTGTTCGCGAGCCAGACCTGGGCCCAGAGGGCCGCGCTCAGCTCGGCGGGCAACTGACCGGTCGCGGTGAGCGCCAGGGTGGTGACGGTCGCGTTCAGGGTTGCGATCGCCAGAATCGCCACGAACACCCCGATCGCCAGCCCGACGCGGGCCAGGCTCCGGCCCTCGGCGCGCCTCCAGGCTTCCTCGAGCCAGCGGAACAGCATAGCGGCGAGCATGGCCTGGGCGAGGGCACCGCTCGCAAGCACAGCGGCGACCGCCATGTTCTCGACCGAGAACTGCCCGGGGACGAAGATCAGCAGGTTGGCGACCCAGGCCCCCAGCCAGAGCGCGGGGAGCGCCACCCTGCCCTCGATCGTCATGAGCGTGGCGACCGCGAAGCCGGCCGGCAGCCAGATCGGCGGGAGGCCCACGGCCGTACCCGGGAACAGGGTGCTGATCAGGCTCAGGAGCGCGTAGAGGGCGACGATCGCGCCGCCGATCGCCAGGGCGGCGGTGGGTGGGTAGTGGCCCCTCATTTGCTGTGCTCACAGTCTATCGACTACGTCAGTGTAGTGGCTCCATGCAACATGAGCAGGATTAGTATCCTGCTCATGCTGCGCTCTGCGTAGTAAGACTTACACAATCTTTGTGATAGGCTCTGCAATTAAGAGCGCAACCCCCTACACGTCGATGTTGGTGACCTCGCTGGCGTGGGTCTGGATGAAGCGGCGGCGCGGCGGCACCAGGTCGCCCATCAGCATCGTGAAGGTCTCGTCGGCCTGCTGGGCGTCCTCGAGGTTGACCTGCAGGATGACCCGATTAGCCGGGTTGAGTGTCGTCTCCCAGAGCTGCTCGGCGTTCATCTCGCCCAGGCCTTTGTAGCGCTGGATGCCGGCCCGCTGGCGCTCGGTGTCGCCGAGCTTGTTGAGGTAGGCGTCGCGCTCGCCGTCGGAGTAGGTATAGACCTGCTCTTTGCCGTGCTTGATGCGGTAGAGCGGCGGCTGGGCGATGAACAGGTGCCCATTGGTGATCAGCTGCCGCATATGGCGGAAGAAGAAGGTCAGCAGCAGGGTGCGGATGTGGCTGCCGTCGACGTCGGCGTCGGCCATCAGAATGATCCGGTGGTAGCGCAGCTTCTCGGGCGTGAACTGCTCGCCGATCGCCGTGCCGATCGCCGTGATCAGAGCCTTAACCTCGGCGTTCGAGAGCATCTTGTCGAGGCGGCTCTTCTCGACGTTGAGGATCTTGCCGCGCAAGGGCAGGATGGCCTGGAAGCGCCGGTCGCGGCCCTGCTTGGCCGTACCGCCTGCGCTGTCGCCCTCGACGATATAGAGCTCGCAGCGGGCCGGGTTGGTGTCCGAGCAGTCGGCCAGCTTGCCGGGCAGCGAGAAGCCCTCCATGGCGCTCTTGCGGGCGGTCTCCTTGACCTTCTGGACCGCGAGGCGGGTGCGGGCGGCCGAGATCGTCTTCTCGATCACGCGGCGGGCCTCGCCGGGGTTCTCGTCGAGCCAGGTCGAGAAGGCGTCGCCGATCACCGTCGCCACGGCCCCGGCCGCCTCGGGGCTGACCAGCTTCTCCTTGGTCTGCGAGCTGAACAGCGGGTCCTTCAGCTTGACGCTGATCACCGCCGTCAGGCCCTCGCGCACGTCGTCGCCGGTCAGGTTGGCCTCATTCTCCTTGAGAATATTCTTGGAGCGGGCGTAGGTGTTGATCACGCGGGTCATCGCCGTGCGGAAGCCCGAGAGGTGCGCACCGCCGTCGGTATTGTTGATATTGTTGGCGAAGGCGTAGACCGAGTCGGTGTCGTAGGTGTCGGTGTACTGCATCGCCACCTCGACCGCAACATCGTTGACCGTGCGCTCGGCGTAGAAGGGCAGCTTGTGCAGGGTCTGCTTGTCTTTGTTGAGGTGGCGCACATAGCTGACGATGCCGCCCTCGAAGTAGAAGTTGACCTCCTGATCGTCGCGCTCGTCGCAGAAGACGAAGTGCAGACCCTTGGTCAGGTAGGCCATCTCGCGCAGGCGCTGGGCCAGGGCCTTGAAGTTGTACTCGATGCCCTCTTTGAAGATCAGGGTGTCGGGCATGAAGTGGATCGAGGTGCCGGTGCCCTCGGCGGGGCCGATCGCCCGCACCTCGGCCTTGGGCTTGCCCGTCACATACTCCTGGACCCACAGCTTGCCGTGCCGGCGCACCTCGGCGCGCATCCACTCCGAGAGGGCGTTGACCACCGAGAGGCCCACGCCGTGGAGGCCGGACGACACCTTGTAGCCGCCGTCGCCGAACTTGCCGCCGGCGTGGAGCTCGGTGGCGGCCAGCTGCAGCGCCGACACCTTGTGCTTAGGGTGAATATCGACCGGGATGCCGCGGCCGTTGTCGGTGACCTTGACCGAGCAGTCCTTCAGGATCGTGATCGTGATCTTGTTGGCGTAGCCGGCCAGGGCCTCGTCGACCGAGTTATCGACCACCTCTTTGATCATATGGTGCAGGCCGTTGATGTCGGTGGGGCCGATATACATGCCGGGGCGCTTGCGCACGGCATCCAGACCCTCGAGCACCGTAATCTGGCTCGCGTCGTAGCTCTGAGGCTCTTCTGTCGTCGTCATAATCTCGTCGTCTTTCATGTGGTGTGCTCGTCCTTACTCTGGCTAGCCCACGAGGGCCCAGCGCGCGAGCCGCTCGCGATAAAACTCGAGGCGGGCCGCACTCAGCCCGCTGCCCACATAGGCGCTGCCCAGTATGGCCAGGGCCACCCCGGGCGGCGCAACCGCGATCCGCTGCCAGATCAGCCCGAGCCCGCTGAGAATCACGAAGCTCAGCAAGAGCAGCCCGAGGCTGCCGGTCAGATCGCGTCGCACAATATGAACGCTGTTGTAGATCGCCCGTAGCGGGCCGACCCTGCTGATCAGGATGGCCTCGGGGGCGAAGCCGGTGTAGACGTAGGCCCAGAAGAGGGCCACGTACCACGCGAGAAGCACCACCAGGGTCAGCCCCGGCAGCGCGATGATCAGGATGGCCGAGATGGCCAGAAACGGCAGGGCCAGGATCAGCCCCACCCCCGCCAGGGCCAGCAGGTAACGCACGATGTCGCCCGCCACCACCAGCGAGCGGCGCAGACTCGCCATTGGCCCCTTGGCCTCGCCGCTGACCGCCTCGCCGAGAACGGTCAGGAAGAAGCTGCTCAGCAGCAGCGCCAGCAGGTTGATCGCCACCAGGGCCCCCATGATCTGCCAGGGCCCCGCCAGCCCGACCATCTGGCCCACACTCGCCTGTGGCGGCGCCAGCACCGGCACGAAGTTGAGCCAGGCCAGAGCCACCCGCACGTCGGTCGCGATGATGCTCTGCACCAGTAGCTCGCGCTCGCCGCCCGCCAGGCGCCCAAGCTCCTCGAGGCCCTCGCCTAGCCGATCCGCCAGCGGCCCCAGCCCCACCGGCGTGCCCAGCCACAGATAGGCGCTCAGCCCGGCGGGGATGCCGATCACCCACGGCCGCCGGTTCAGGGCCCGATAGCCCGCGCCGATGATATCGACCAGGCTGGCAGTTCTGGGCTTCGCAATGCTCAATGGGCCCTCCTCACAACCCAGTCATTATACCATACCGGGTCGCTTTTGGAAAGCCCGAGTAGCACAATCGTGCGATGAGCGGCGGCTCAGCCGGTCGCTGGGGCCGCCCCGCGCCGCGCCGCCCAGTCGCGCACCGCGTAGGGCAGATAGACCAGCACAAACGCACCCAGGCCGATCAGCTGCAGCGGGATGATATACCAGGGCCAGGGCCCCAGATAGTCGATCAGGGTGGCATACTCGGGCTTGCGGGCGATAAACATATAGTTGCCGCCCGTCAGCCAGTTGACCACGCCGACCACGACCAGGACCAGGTTGGTGATCAGGATCGCGGTCAGGATCGAGCGCCACGTCGGCCTGAAGCCCCAAGCCGCCGCCGCATAGACCACCGCCCATAGGATCACGCCGTGGGAGGTCCAGAAGATCCAGTAGACGAAGTGGGGGAAGTTGAAGCCGTTGGCCTGCAGGTCGGGCGTCAGCAGGGCCTGTGTGGCCCCGGCGAACCCCCAGAAGTAGAGCAACTGGTAGAGCGTGTAGCTGCGCCTGCCCAGCATGAGCGCCGCCAGGGGCACCGAGAGGGTGCAGAGGTGCAGCGGCAGCGAGTACTGAACGCTCCACAGCCCGTTGGCGATCTGCCAGAGATCCCAGCCCAGCCAGTTGGCGACACAGAAGCCGGCCAACCCCCAGCGCAACCCCTCGCGCCCCCGCGGGCTAAGCCGGGGGGTCAGCCAGGCGATCAGCACACAGACGGCCACGATCGCCGCCAGGGGCAGCAGATGCTGGGGCGAGAAGAGCACAAACGGCGGCCCCGCGAAGTCCAGCCCAAAAAAATCGGAGCGCATAGTCTCGCACTACAGGCGGGCCGGCGCGCGCCCGTCGCAGCCGAGCGCACCAGCCCGTGGGCCAGTCTGAGCTTCAGGCCAGAAAAACCGAGGCGGGCGCCCGGGTGGCGCCCGCCCCTATCTGTATCAGCCGTCGCGCAGCATGGTCCCGTCAGGGAGCCAGCGAATGCGCACGCCGTCTACATCCGTCCAGGGCTCGCTCTCGTCCTCGTCGTCCTCTTCGTGGACAATCACCGGGCCCCTGTTGCGTGACCACTGCAGCAGCTCGTCGATGGTGAACCAGCCCGACTGGTACTGTACCTGGTCGGTCGGGTTGAGCCAGAACCGGATCTGGCCGTCCATCCACTGCCAGCGCTCGAGCGAGCGCCACTGCTTGCCCTGGTCGTTGAGCACCGTCTTGAGCTCTTCGAGCATCCGCAGCAGCTCAGGGAGGGTGTGACGATTGCTGTAGCGGAGCTGCAGCAGACGCTGGTTCACTGCGTCGCGCAGGTTCTCCAGCTCCTCGATGCTCAAGCCTTCGATGTCGATGTCGGTCACAGCAGCGTCCTTTCTGTGGATCCCGGTTCAACCTGGCGGCTGTGAGCGCCCTAGTGCGTTGCTGCTGCGATGAAGGTTGATCCGCTCCGGTATCCAGTCCAGAGCGACTCCCGTGGGTTGTCGTCCGACGCGTACTGCGGTGTACGAACTCGTCAGAGAGTGACCGCCCGCACAAGTATCATACCGCATCTCTGTAACAAGCAACGTGCCAAAAACCTGACACTCCTGTCACAGAGCTATGGGCCTCTCACAAAGCTTAGACGTCGAGAGAGGCTCATATGTTCCAAAGTGGGGCTTACGAAGCCCCTACCATGTATAACTCTAGAATATGCTAAAATGTGCCGGAAAGAACAAAGAATTGGTGAACGAATCGGAAGCTGACGTTAAGGCTTCCGAACCCATAGGAATCAAACGGGCTGGTAGAGTCCTGCTACGCCCGACCGCCCCTTCACTCTCACTGCTCTCAATCGGTCGCGCGACGCGTCAACCGCCCATACGGACCGCCAAGCCACAGTGTGGCCGGTGCGGCAGACAGGCGAGACGGTGTTGCTCTACGAAAATCCGGCCACCAAGCTCGAGGGGCTCCGACACGCTCGGGGTCGCCCCTCCTTCCTCTCACCGCCGCGAACAGAGCAACGCGCCGCCACCCGCATCGCCCTGCTCTATGCCCTCGTGGTCACGCTCTGGATCGTCGGTTCCGACCTGGCGCTCTTCATGGTGGCCGGGCAGCTCGCCAGCCCGGCTATCATAGCCGAGCTGATCAAGGGCCTGGTCTTCGTCGCGGTCTCGACAGGGGTGCTCTACCTGATCGTGACGCGGGTCATCGCCAGCTTCGACCTCAGCGAGCGACGCCTCAGGCTCCTGGCCGAGCACGTGCCCGACATGATCTACCGCCTGCGGCTCTACCCCGACTGCGCCTTCGAGTATGTCAGCCCGGCCGCCCTCGGCCTGGCCGGCTACTCCCCCGACGAGTTCTACGCCGACCCCGACCTGGCCTATAAGCTCATCCACCCCGACGACCGCGACCGCCTGGTGGTGATGGGCCGCGGCCGTATGGCCGACGGTCTGCCCGTCGAGCTGCGCTGGGTGCGCAAGAATGGTACGGTGATCTGGACCGAGCAGCGCAATGTGCCGGTGTATGATCCCAAGGGCCGCCTGATCGCGATCGAGGGGGTCGCCCGCGATATCACCGAGCGCAAGAGCGCCGAGGAGCAGATCCTCTGGCAGCGTCGGGCCCTCGAGCGGGCCCATATGGCCCTGGTCGACTCGTATGATGTGACCCTCAGCGGCTGGTCCCACGCCCTCGACCTGCGCGACCACGAGACCGAGGGCCACAGTACCCGCGTGACCACGATGAGCCTGCGCCTGGCCCGCGCTATGGGCCTGAGCGGCGAGTCCCTCGAGCACTTCCGCCGCGGCGCCCTGCTCCACGACATCGGCAAGATCGGCATCCCCGACGCCATCCTTCACAAGCCCGGCCCCCTCTCGGAGGACGAGTGGGGCGTGATGCGCCGCCACCCCGAGTACGCCCGCAATCTGCTCGAGCCGATCGAGTTCCTGCGCCCCGCCCTCGATATTCCGTACTGCCACCACGAGCGCTGGGACGGCTCGGGCTACCCCCGCGGCCTCAAGGGCGACGAGATCCCCATGGCTGCCCGCATCTTCGCGGTGGTCGATGTGTGGGACGCCCTCACCTCGAACAGGCCCTACCGCGGCGCCTGGAGCAACGAGCAGGTGCGGGCCTATATCAGCTCTCACGCCGGCTGCCTCTTCGACCCCGCCGTGGTCCGCGCCTTCCTCGCCCTGACCGAGAGCGAACGCCGCCCCGCCGCCCGCCGGGTCGCCTAGCCACTCGCCCCCGCCGCGCTGCGGTTGCGGGCTGGATGGCCCGCCCTGAGGACGTACTCGCCCAGCTCCCCCAGCACATCCCCCGCGTAGACCTTGTGATGGCCCCGCGCCTCCGCCAGGAGCTCGCGCAGCTCGCCCAGGGGCGCCGCGTGGGCCTGGCCGTCTTCGAGGGCCTCCAGGCAGCTGATGGCCCGCCGCCCCATGTCGCACCAGAGATCGGCCAGCTCGAGCCAGGGCAGCAGGTTGGCCCGCAGGGCCAGGTTGTCCAGGCGATTCTTGAGGTGGTAGCTGGCCTCGTCGAGCTCGCCCAGGTAGGCGCCAAGCTCGCCCAGGGCCGCGCGCGCGCCCACGCGCCCCGCCCGTAGCTCACCCAGGGCCGCGGCGGTCAGGGCGGCCAGCCGGGGCGCCGCGTCGCCACCCAGGGGCGAGCCCAGCGAGCACTCGCCGAAGCGCAGCAGGGCCCCCAGGCTCGCCGCCCCGCCCACGTCGTCGAGGGCCCGCAGCCAGGCCGCCTCGGGGGTGTAGCCGGCCGGGTCGGCCAGGTAGTCGGCCACGGTGCCCAGGGCGATCTTCGAGGCCTCGGCCTGCAGCAGCGGGTTGGCGAGCAACCCCCGCACCGCCGTATGCAGCCCCGGGTCGCGCCCGCGCAGCGGTCCGATGTGCAGCTCGCCCCGCATCGCCAGGTCGTTGACCGGGTAGTTGTCCCAGATGATCGGCGGGCGTTGCAGGGCCGCCCCGAAGGCCAGGGCCTCCTCGCGGCCGATCGTCGGCGCACACACGGCGCGGCCGGTGTAGAAGACCTCGATGGCCGGGTGCAGGCGCGCCCCAAGCTCGTGCAGGTACGGGCTGAAGGGCGGCCCGCCCCAGTAGTCGGTCGGGCACATGCTCAGGGCGCAGGCCGGGTCGCGGGCCTGGAGCCAGGCGAAGACCTGGTTGGCAAGGGTAGCCTGGGCCTGGGCGAAACTGCCGAACGCCAGGCCGTCGGCCGCGTGGCGGAAGGCCGGCGCGACGTCGTCGAAGAAGAGGCTGAAGGAGCGCACCCCCAGGTCGTAGAAGGCCCCCAGCTTGGCCGTGATCAGCTCGAGCTCGCCGGGGTCGCTGTAGACGATCGAGACGCTCGGGCTCAGGCCGTAACAGAAGCTCACCCCGGCCGCGGCGGCCGCCCGCGCCGTGACGCCGAAGCGGGCCATGACCTCGGCGGGGTAGGGCTCGCGCCAGCGGTTGCGGTGCTGCCGATCGTTCTTCGGCCCGTACAGGTAGCTGTTCAGGCCGCGCCGCCCCATCCAGGCGATCAGATCGTCGCGCTCGGGGAAGGTGTAGGGCGGCCCGTAGAAGCCCTCGACCACGCCGCGCACGGCGAAGGGCGAAGCGGGCGCCGCCGCGGGGGCATGGGCCTGGCGTTCGGTGAGTGTCATGGGGTAAACCGCACCTTCAGGGTCTTGATCGCGTGGGGCGCATGTGCCTTACGCGCGCGGTGTGCGCGCTCAGCCTGGGCCGGGTTTCGCCCTCCGCCCAGAGCGCGGCCGCGCCGGGATAACGGTCCCAGATTGCGCGCAGGGCGGCGCTCCAGGGCCGATTGCGGTAGCGCTGCGTGGCGACGACGAGCCGCCCGTCGTCCTGGCTCAGAGGGTCGTCGTCAACCATACCGCCTGGGCATTACCTCGGGCTGTGCCGTTCCAAGCTGCCCGGTTGAGCTTGCGGACAGCTCGGCGGTTGGTTAGGCCCTCAGCAGATCCTGGGCGACGGCGAGGGCCGCGTAGTCGCCGACGGCTTCGCCGAGGCCCGCCGGGGTGATGCTGCAGGCGGCCAGGGACTGGGGCAAGCACTCTTCGGCGAGCACGCGGGCGACGGCGGCCTCGAGCAAGGCCAGCTGGCGTCCGTAGATGCTGCCGATCACGATCCGCTCGGGGTTGAGGATATCGATCAGGATGGCGAGGCCCTGCCCGAGCCGGCGGGCCACGTGCTCGAACACGCGCAGAGCCAGGGGGTCGCCCCCGGCGGCCGCGCGGCCGACCTGCTCGGCCGTGAGCCCTGGCAGCCCTTCGGCGCTGGGGCAGAGAGCGGGGCGCCGCCCGAGCTGTAGCTCGGCCTCGACCAGCGCGCGGGCGAGACGAGCGATGCCCGCGCCGCTGCAGAAGCCCTCGAACGAGCCGGGCTTGCCGTAGCCGACCGGCCCCCACTCGGCGAGGCGCACGTGGCCGACCTCGCCCGCCATGTCGCTGGCGCCGGTGTAGAGCCGCCCGTCGAGGATGAGCCCGGCGCCCATGCCGGTGCCGAAGGTGAGAAAGACCACGTGGCGCAGGCCGCGACCGGCGCCCCAGGCCCACTCGGCCAGGGCGCAGGCGTTGGCGTCATTCTGTAGGGCTGCGGGCACACCGAACGCCTCGCGCAGGGGCGTGAGCACATCGAGCGCATCCCAGCCGGGCAGGTTGGGGGGCGAGAGGAGCAGCCCGCGCCGGCTGTCGAGGGGGCCGCCGCAGCTCACGCCGATCGCTACAGGCGCGACACCCTGCTGATGGGCGAGGGCGACGAGCTCGGCGACGATGCGGGCCATGGCGTCTGGGGCGGGCGGCGTGGCGAAGCGGCGCTCGGCCAGGATGCGCGGCGCACCGCCCGGGCTCGTCTCGGCCAGGCTGAGGGCGCACTTGGTCCCGCCGATATCGACGCCCGCGAGGATGGTGGGCATCAGAAGGCCTTTCGGAGTGGCGGCGAGCGGGGAGGGCAGCGCCGCCGGCGTCGCCGGGTGGGGTACAATAGGGGCGCAATCAGATGGACTATAACACAGAGGAAACTGGCATGGCGATTCAGTTCGGGACGTTCGTGCCCCAGGGCTGGCGGCTGGACCTGATCGAGATCGCGGACCCGATCGAGAAATACGAGGCGATGACCAGGGTCGCGAAGGCCGTCGACGCGATGCCGGTGTACGACTCGATCTGGCTCTATGATCACTTCCATACCGTGCCGCGCATCGAGCAGGAGACCGTGTTCGAGGCCTGGACGATCACGGCGGCCCTGGCCCGCGATACGCAGCGCGTCAAGGTCGGCCAGATGGTGACCTGCCTGGGCTATCGCAATCCGGCCCTCACCGCCAAGATGGCCTCGACGGTCGACGTACTCAGCCACGGACGGCTCTACTACGGCATCGGCGCCGGCTGGTACGAGCACGAGTGGAAGGCCTACGGCTACGGCTTCCCCGAGACCCGCGACCGCATGCGCGCCTTCCGCGAGGCCACCCAGATCATGGTCAAGATGTGGACCGAGGAGACCCCGACCTTCGAGGGCGAGTACTACCACATCCGCGGCCCGATCAACGAGCCCCGGGGCGTGCAGAAGCCCTACCCGTCGCTGTGGATCGGCGGCGGCGGCGAGCAGGTGACCCTCAAGCTGGTGGCTCAGTATGGCATGGCCTGTAACGTCGGCGGCGGCAACCCGGACGTGATCAGTGCCAAGCTGGCGATTCTGCGCGAGCACTGCGCGAAGCTGGGCCGCAACTACGACGAGATCATCAAGTCGACCAACGCCAACATCGTCTTCCTCAAACCCGGGGCCGACATCGAGGAGACGACCCGCGCAGTGCGAGCCACCTACAACTGGAGCGTTGAGGAGATGCAGCGCAACGCGATCGTTGGCGAGCCGGCCCAGGTGGCCGAGCGGCTACAGGCCGCCGCCGACGCGGGCGCGAACTACTTTATCACCTACTTCCCGCGCATCGCCTACGACCACGAGCCGCTGCACATCTTCGCCGAGCAGGTGGCGCCATTGCTGCGCTAAGACAAGGTTCGTAACCGAGTTACGCTCTTCGCCGCTGCCCGCGGCGGGGGCACGGGGCCTTCGGCCCCGCAACGGGTGGACGTGGAGGGCCGAGCCCTCCACCCCTCCCGCAAGACTGTGGGGGGCACGGGGCCTTCGGCCCCACGAGGGTGGGCGTGGAGGGCCAGGCCCTCCACACCTCCCGCAAGACTGCGGGGCGGCAGGCCCGACGCGATCCCAGTTGTCGGTCGGCCGAGCCCTGCCCGAGAGCACCAGGAGCAAGGAGATGAGCGAAGCGAGCGTTGACCCGACCACTCGCCCCGAGTGGCGGGCCCTGAGCGATCACCACCAGGCCATCGGCGGCGTCCATCTGCGCGAACTATTCGCGGCCGACCCGGGTCGCGGCGAGCGCCTGAGCGCCGAGGCCGCCGGCCTCTACCTCGACTATAGCAAGCACCGAGTCACCGCCGAGAGCCTGGCCCTGCTGACGGCCCTGGCCCGGGCCTGCGACCTGCCCGGCCGCATCGAGGCCATGTTCACGGGCGAGAAGATCAACCACACCGAGGGCCGCGCGGTGCTCCACGTGGCCCTGCGGGCCCCGCGCGGCGCGACGATCATGGTGGACGGCCAGAATGTCGTGCCCGAGGTCTACGCGGTGCTCGACCGCATGGCCGCCTTCAGCGAACAGGTGCGCAGCGGGGCCTGGCGCGGCCACACCGGCAAGCCGATCCGGACGATCGTCAACATCGGCATCGGCGGCTCGGACCTGGGCCCGCTGATGGCCTACGAGGCCCTGCGCCACTACAGCCGGCGCGATCTGACCTTCCGCTTCGTCTCGAACGTCGACGCCACGGACTTCGCCGAGAACGTACGCGACCTCGACCCGGCCGAGACGCTCTTCATCGTCGCCTCGAAGACCTTCACCACCCTCGAGACCATGGCCAACGCCCGCACGGCCCGCGCGTGGCTGGTGGCGGGGCTGGGCGACGAGGCGGCGGTAGCGAAGCACTTCGTAGCCGTCTCGACCA
This sequence comes from uncultured Oscillochloris sp., assembly GCA_964555675.1. Lineage (GTDB taxonomy): Bacteria > Chloroflexota > Chloroflexia > Chloroflexales > Chloroflexaceae > CAIWXH01. The sequence continues at coordinate 5,839 of CAZKTU010000103.1, read as the reverse complement.
ATGCCGCCGAGGTGGGCGCGTTCGGCATCGACACCGCCAACATGTTCGGCTTCTGGGACTGGGTGGGCGGGCGCTACTCGATGACCTCGGCGATCGGCCTCTCGACCATGCTGGCGATCGGCCCTGAGGCCTACCACGCGCTGCTGGGCGGCTTCCAGGCCATGGATCAGCACTTCCGCGAGGCCCCGCTCGAGGCCAACCTGCCCGCGCTCATGGGTCTGCTCAACGTCTGGTACAGCGACTTCTTCGACGCCGCGACCGTGGCGGTGCTGCCGTACGATCAGTACATGCGGCGCTTCCCGGCCTACCTGCAGCAGCTGACCATGGAGAGCAACGGCAAGCAGGTGCGCCTCGACGGCGCGCCGGTGGACTACCAAACCGGGGCGATCTATTGGGGCGAGCCGGGGACCAACGGGCAGCACTCGTTCTACCAGCTCATCCACCAGGGCACGAAGCTCATCCCCTGCGACTTCATCGGCTTCGGCCAGAGCCTGAACCCCCTGGGCGGGCACCACGACCTGCTGATGGCGAATATGTTCGCCCAGGCCGAGGCCCTGGCCTTCGGCAAGACGGCCGAGGCCGTGGCCGCCGAGGGCGTGGCCCCGTGGCTGGTGCCCCACCGCAGCTTCCCCGGCAACAGGCCGAGCAGCACCATCCTGGCCGAGCGGCTGACCCCGGCCATCCTGGGCGCCCTGGTGGCCCTCTACGAGCACAGCGTCTTCACCCAGAGCGTGATCTGGGGCATCAACGCCTTCGACCAGTGGGGCGTCGAGCTGGGCAAGGTGCTCGCCGGCCGGATCATCCCCGAACTCGCCAGCCCGACAGAGCCGGCCCTCGCCCACGACAGCTCGACCAACAGCTTGATCCGGCGCTACCGCTCGCTGCGCCCGCTGGCCTGAGGCAAGCATCAAACTTATGGAGTGTCGCGTCGGCTGCGGGGCGTGCTGCATCGCCCCCTCGATCACCTCGCCCATCCCCGGCATGCCGCAGGGCAAACCGGCGGGGGTGCGCTGCGCGCAGCTGACGGCGGACAACCGCTGCGCCATCTTCGGGCGGCCCGAGCGGCCCGCCTTCTGCGCGAGCCTCAGGCCGGCGCGAGAGATGTGCGGCGCAGATAGGGACGAGGCTCTGGACATCCTGCTGCGCCTAGAGCTGGCCACGCGACCAGGATCCTAACTCACAGCCGAGCCGTTTGCCCTTGAGCGGACCGATCGAGCGCCGGCTTCGACAGGCTCAGCCGCCGGTTGCCTGAGCTTGTCGATGGCGACAGGCTCAGCCGGCGACGCCCCTTGACAATGCGGAATTCCCCGCTATTATCAGAAACAGATGTTCGCTGCACCAGGCAGGGGCGGCCGATGACACTTGAGAGCGCCGACATACCGCAGGCCGATCAGCTATGGGACGTAGCCCGCGTGCCCGAGGCGATCGACCGCGGGCGCCGCACGACCGAGACCATCGCCGAGTATATCGGCATGAAGGTCGTACGGCAGGGGCACTATTATCTCCAGGCAGCGCGCATCCTGGGCCTCGTGGCCGAGGGCGACCCCGGCGACGAGCCCAAGCTCACGACGCTAGGCCGCGGCTTCGCGCGCAGCAACCGCGCCGAGCAGCGCACCTACCTGCGGCGCCTGATGTTCCACCGCGACCCGATGCGCTCGGTCATCGCGGCCCTGCGCTCGGGCGAGGGCCTCGATCGGTCCGGCCTGGCGCGCGTGCTGCAGGGCCTGGCCCCGCTGGCAGACAGCACCGCCCAACGTCGCGCCCACACCCTGGCCGCCTGGCTGACGGCGGTCGGCCTGGCCGAGTGGCGGGGCGGGGTGCTCTGTTACAGCGGGCCGAACCTGCCGATCGCCACGACGCCCGATCGGGCCGCCTAGTTGTGCGCCGGCGGGAATGAGCGCCAGGTTCTTCACCACGAAGACCACAAAGCGCGCGAAGGGCTTGCGCACGTTCAGTGCCTGAGTTGGGCGCCTGCGCCGAGCGAGAGGCTCGCAGCCCCTCGCTACAGCGCAGTTTCTGTCGAGTACTTGGTTACAGCAGCGCCGTCAGGGCCTCGAGCAGGCGGTCGATATCCGCCGGGCTGTTATAGGCCTGAATGGAGATGCGGACCATCGGGCGGCCGTTCCAGACGACGATCGGCACCTCGACCTGGTACTCGTCCCAGAGGCGGGCCTTGAGGGCGAGGGGGTCGCAGGGCGGCAGCGGGACGGCGGCCATCTGGGACCACCACTCGGGGCCGTCGGGGCAGATCTGGGCCTGGCCAGACAGCGCTGCGACGCGCAAGCGGGCCTCGGCGAGCAGGGAGTGGCAGGCCTCGCGGACGGCGGGCCAGCCGTTCTGCTGCTGAAACGCGATTGCGGCGGGCACCGTAAGGTAGGCCGCCGGATCGGCCGTACCCGTCCAGCCGAAGTGGTCGACGAACAGCGACGGCCCGGGGATCTCGGCCTCGTAGCCCCAGCTGACGATGAGGGGGCTGAGCAGAGCCTGGGCGGCGGGGGCAGCGTAGAGGAAGCCCGCGCCCTTGGGTGCGCAGAGCCACTTGTGGCAGTTGCCGGTGTAGAAATCCGCGCCGATCGCCTGCAGGTCGAGGGCGATATGCCCGGGGGCGTGGGCCCCGTCGACCAGGGTCAGGATGCCGGCCTCGCGGGCGCGGCGGCAGATCGCGGCGACGGGGAAGGTGATGGCGGTGGGCGAGCTGATATGGCTGACCACGATGACGCGGGTGCGCGGGGTCACGGCGGCCCAGAGGCCCTCGAGCAGCTCGTCGGGGTCGGACACGGGCAGGGGGATGGGCGCGCTATGGTAGCTGGCGCCGCGCTGGCCGCAGACAAAGCGCCAGGTGCGCTCGACGGCCCCATACTCGTGGTCGGTGCCGAGGACCTCGTCGCCGGGGCCGAGGGCGAGGGAGCGGGCGACGATATTGACCCCGTGGGTAGCGTTGGGCACAAAGGCCAGGTCGTCGGCGGGGGCGTTGAGGTAGGCCCCGAGGGCGGCGCGGGCCTCGGCGAGCAGCGGGGCGATGCGCCGGCCGAGGAAGGCCACGGGCTGGGCCTCGAGCTCGCGCTGCCAGGCCTGGTAGCGCTCGAAGACCGGGGCGGGGCAGGCGCCGAAGCTGCCATGGTTGAGGAAAGTCATCGCGGGGCGCAGCAGGAACTGGTCGGCCAGGGCGGGCAGAGGCAGAGTGAGGGGCGGCTGTGTCACGGGAGGGCGGCCTTTCGGCAATGCTGGCGGAAGGGCTAATGGCGAAAGTGGACAAAGATACGGCCGAAGTTACGGTCGTCCTTCTCGATGCGGTGGTAGAGGGCGCGCACCGCGGGCTGGTTGAGGTAGCGCAGGACGCGCTTTTTGAGCTGGCCGCTGCCCTTGCCAGGGATAATCTCGACCAGCTCGATGCGGCGCTCGACGGCCTCGCGCATAATGCGCGCGAGCTCGGCGTCGATCGAAGCGCCCTTGTTATAGATGTCGTGGAGATCGAGCTTCAGCTTCGCCATCGGCTCCTCGTCAGGGGTGCGGCCGGCGCCGCTCAGGGCCATTATACACGGCTGCAAGGCCTTTTTCGGGCACCAGGGTGCGGGGCCGAGTCGGTTTGCAAAAGCGAATCGGAGGTGTTATACTGTGGCAGCGAACCGCTGTGCTGCGCTACATGGCGCTGCACACGCCCGACCCACGGGCCAGTAGACATGGATGGCCGGTCATTGACAGGCCGTTCAGGGACACGTGCGATGAACCGTCGCTGAGCATGCTTCCTGGTAAACGCTTTACACCGCCAGCGGCGGTGTAGCGCGTTGATCCCGGAACGACAGCCTGTGCCGGACGCTGTGGAAAAGTGGGTAGCCCCCACTTTTCTTATTGTAGGCGAGAAGAGAGGTATGAAGAGCGACTTTTACACGGCAATTTCCCAGATCGCTGCCGAGCGCGGCATCCCGAAAGAGGCGATCATCGACGTGATGGAGAAGGCTCTGATCACCGCCTACAAGCGCACCCTGGGCAACAATCCTCCGCCGATGGAAGTGACGGTGCGCCTCGACCCGACGACGGGCGCGGCCCGCGTCTACGCCGAGAAGCAGGTGGTCGACGACGTGCTCGACGACCGCTTCGAGATCGACATCTCTGACGCGCAGCGCCAGAAGCCCGACGCCCAACTGGGCGAGACGGTCATGGTCGAGAGCACCCCGAACGACTTCGGGCGCATCGCGGCCCAGACCGCCAAGCAGGTGGTGCTGCAGGGCATCAAAGAGGTCGAGCGCGAGTACATCTACGGCGAGTATATGGACCGCGAGGGCGAGCTGATCACGGCGACCGTGCAGCGCATGGCCAAGGGCAACGTCATCCTCGAGATGGGCAAGGCCGAGGCCATTCTGCCGCCGAAGGAGCAGGTCGACAACGACCGCTACTACCACGGCCAGCGCCTCAAGGTCTACCTGATGGAGATCCGCAAGGAGGACCGCGGGCCACGCCTGATCGCCTCGCGCACCCACAAGCAGCTGATTATGCGGCTGTTCGAGATGGAGGTGCCCGAGATCTATAACGGCACGGTCGAGATCAAGTCGATCGCCCGCGAGCCCGGCCTGCGCACCAAGGTTGCCGTGGCCGCCCGCCAGGAGGGAATCGACCCGGTCGGCTCGTGCGTAGGTATGCGCGGCATCCGCATCCAGAACATCGTCAACGAGCTGAACGGCGAGAAGATCGACGTGGTCCAGTGGTCGAACGACCACAAGGACTTTATCGCCAACGCCCTCTCGCCGGCCCAGGTGGTCGAGGTACACCTCAACGACGACGACCACGCGGCGCTGGTGATTGTGCCGGACAAGCAGCTCTCGCTGGCGATCGGCAAAGAGGGCCAGAATGTGCGCCTGGCGGCCAAGCTGACGGGCTGGCGCATCGATATCAAGAGCGCCACCGCCCTGCTCGAGGAGGAGCGGGCGGCCGCAGAGGCCCGCGGCTACGCCGAGGCCGAGCAGATGCAGACCGAGGCCGAGCTGGCGAGCGCCAAGGTCGAGACCCGTAAGGTCGGGCCCGACGGGCGGATCGTCTACGAGAAGCAGCGCTACGGCCCCCTGGGCAACGACCTGATCGGCGAGGCTGTGCAGCTTAGGGCGACATCGCAGAAACTCTACATTTACGCCAACGACAAGCTGATCGCCTCATACATTCTCATCGAGGGCGACGGGGCGGACGCGAGCGAGGAGTAGAGCGAGCGAGCCTATGGCAGAGGCAGGCAAGAAATCCAGTCCGCGTCCCAAGCATGTGCCCCAGCGCACGTGCATCGCCTGCAGGCGGAGCGACGCCAAGCGGGGCCTGATCCGCGTGGTGCGCGACGCCGAAGGCCGGGTCGCCGTCGATGCAGGGGGACGACGCAATGGGCGCGGGGCCTACCTCTGCCACGAACTGGCCTGCTGGGAGGTCGCCCTCAAGCGCCGAGCGATCGAGCGGGCCTTGCGCGTCGAGGCGCTGCACCCCGACGATCGCGCCGCCCTCCTCGCCTTTGCCTATAGCCTCTCGCCCGCGGCTGCTTCGCCCGAGGGCGGGACGGCGAAACCAGAGGAAGTCAGCTAGCATCCGGCCCCCGCACGACTACGACTTCGTCGTGTCGAAGCGAACGGGCATGAAAGGGTTTAGAAAAATGCAAACCGGTCTTTCATTCAGTGACCGTGATCCTTCTGAGACCCGCAACGCGGGCGGCAGCGGCCGTCCGCCCGGCGGCGGCGGCGGTGGCGGCGGTAGCCGCGGCCCCGGCGGCCCTCCCGGCGGTGGCGGCGGTAGCCGCGGCCCCGGCGGCCCTCCCGGCGGTGGCGGCGGTAGCCGCGGCCCCGGCGGCCCTCCCGGCGGTGGCGGCGGT
>CAZKTU010000102.1:10478-21377 GCA_964555675.1 uncultured Oscillochloris sp. | reverse complement strand
GCCCTCCACACCTCCCTTGAGAGCGATATGTCTGCGACACTGACTTTGCTCACCCAGCTCGTACTGATTGTGGGGGCGGCGCGCGTCGCTGGCTGGGCGGCGGCCCGGCTCGGCCAGCCCCGCGTGGTCGGCGAAATGGCTGTGGGGCTGCTGCTCGGGCCATCGCTGCTGGGCCGCCTGGCGCCGGGCCTGAGCCAAACCGTGTTCGGCCCCGAGCAACTGGCGGGGCTGCGGGCCCTGAGCCAGCTTGGCCTGCTGCTCTTTATGTTCCTGGTGGGGCTGGAGGTACGCCCGGGCCAACTGCGCCACAAAGGCCGGGCCGCCCTGAGCATCACCCTGAGCAGCATGCTCACCCCGCTCGCCCTGGGCATCGCCGTGGCGCTCGTGCTCTACCCGCTGCTCGCCGACCCGGGCGTGCCGGCCCTGCACTTCGCCCTCTTCATGGGTACGGCCCTGAGCATCACGGCCTTCCCGGTGCTGGCGCGCATTTTGAGCGAACGCGGGCTACTGCGCACGCCGCTGGGCGCCCTGGCGATCGCCTGCGCGGCCGCCGACGACCTGCTGGCCTGGTGCCTGCTCGCGGGGGTCGTGCTGCTGATCAACGCCGGGGCCGAGGCGACCCCGCTCTGGCTCACGCTGGCCGGTAGCGCAGCCTACTGCGCGGCGATGGTGCTCGGGGTGCGCCCGCTGGCGGCGCGGCTGCTCGACCCGGCCCGCGCCGGCGCGCTCAGCAGCGGCATGCTGGCGGGCATCCTGCTGACCGTGATCGGCTCGGCGGCGCTCACCGAGTGGCTCGGCATCCACGCGCTCTTCGGCGCCTTTATGGCGGGCGCGATCATGCCGCGCACGGGGGCGCTAATCGAGCAGCTGCGGGCGCGGCTCGAGGATGTCACCATCGCCGTCCTGCTGCCGATCTTCTTCGCCTCGGTCGGTCTCCAGGCCGACGTGGGCTTGATCCAGGGCTGGGGCCTTTGGCTCGCCGCCGCGCTGATCCTGCTGGTGGCCGTCGCGGGCAAGCTGGGCGGCACCAGCCTGGCCGCCCGCGCCGTGGGCATGCCCTGGCGCGACGCGCTGGCCCTGGGCGCGCTGATGAACACGCGCGGGCTGATGGAGTTGGTGGTGGCCGGGATCGGCCTGGAGATCGGCGTGCTCACCCCCGCCGCCTTCACCATGCTCGTGCTGCTGGCGGTCGTGACGACCTGCATGACCGGGCCGCTGCTCGATCTGCTGGCGGTGGCGCGGGCGCCCAGCGGCGACGAGGATGCGCAGGCGCTGCCTGGGCTCGCAGTGGGCTTGCCTGATACAGGCGGCCCGCCCGGGACCGGCCGGTAGCACCTGCGGCGCGGACGCAGCGCAGGGCGTATAATCCGGGCGCGTCAATCCGCGCACATTCAAGCGCGCAGCTGAAGGATACGGGCGATGATCAATGCGTTGCTGGCCCTGCTGGCCTTCCAGCTCGTCGGCGAGGTGCTGGTGCGGGCGCTTGGAGCGCCGGTGCCGGGGCCTGTGGTGGGAATGCTCTTGCTGCTCGCCGCCCTGCGCCTGCGCGGGGGCGTGCCGGGCGCCCTGCAGCGCGTGGCCGACGGGCTGCTCGGCAACCTGGCCCTGCTCTTCGTGCCCGCGGGCGTGGGCGTGCTGGCCCACCTGGGGCTGATCCGCGCGGCCTGGTGGCAGCTGCTGGTCACCGTTGTGGTCAGCACGCTGCTGACCCTGCTGGCCGCGGCGACGGTAATGCAGGGCCTGCTGGCCGTGCAGCGCCGCGGGCGCGGGGCGGGCCGCTGATGGATGAACAGCTCTACCGGATCTGGGTCTACCTCGAGCAGACCCCGCTGCTCTGGCTGACCGCGACGATCGGGATCTACCAGCTGGCGGCGGCGACCTCGCGGCGCTTCGGCTCGCCGTCGCTGCTCAACCCGGTGCTGCTGGCGATCGCGGCCCTGGTCGGCCTGCTGCTGCTGACCGGGACGCCCTACGAGGCCTACTTCGACGGGGCGCAGTTTGTCCACTTCCTGCTGGGGCCGGCGACGGTGGCCCTGGCGGTGCCGCTCTACCACGCCTCGGGCAAGCTGCGGCAGGTGGTGGGGCCGGGCCTCGCGGCCCTGGCGATCGGCTCGGCCGTGGGCGTGCTCGCCGCGGTCCTGATCGGGCGCGCGCTCGGTCTCGACCCCGAGACGCTGCGCTCGCTGGCGCCCAAGAGCGCCACCACGCCGATCGCCATGGGCGTCGCCCAGGCCGTCGGCGGGGTGCCCTCGCTGACCGCGGTGCTGGTGATCCTCACCGGGATGACCGGGGCGGTGCTGGGCAGCGAGGCCCTCGATCTCTGCCGCTTTCGCGACCAGAGTGTGCGCGGCTTCGCGATCGGGGTGGCCTCACACGGGCTGGGCACCGCCCGCGCCCTGCAGCTCGACCCCGAGGCGGGGGCCTTCGCCGGCCTGGCGATGGGCCTGAATGGGGCCATGATCGCCCTGCTCGCCCCGCCGCTGCTGCGCCTGCTCGGGCTGTAGCCGTCTAGTGGGTCATTGGCTGAGAGGGAGGAATAGCACCGCCAGCGGCAAGCGACCCACTAGCTGTGTATGGCGGTGTTCACGCTTGTGTTCACAACCCAACGCGATACTTAAGAATACACGATCGCCAGCTAGCGTTCAGTCTGCCCGGAGAACTACCGATGACAAAGCCCGCACTCACCGACCACCCCATCCACCCGCTGCTCCAATCACGCTGGAGCCCACGGGCTTTCGATCCGACCCCGCCGACCGAAGCGCAGCTTTTCTCGCTGCTGGAGGCCGCCCGCTGGGCGCCCTCGGGGGGCAACGTGCAGCCGTGGAGCTTTGTTATTGCGCGGCGCCAGGATGCCGAGAACTTTGAGCGGCTGGCCGCGTGCCTTAATGAGGGCAACCGAATCTGGGCCGGCCAGGCCCCGGTGCTGATCCTGACCGTCGCCCAGCTGATGCGCGCGCCGGGGAAGCCCAACCCGACCGCGCTCTACGACCTGGGTATGGCCGTAGCTCAGCTGACGGTCCAGGCCACCGAGCTCGGGCTCTACCTCCACCAGATGGGCGGCTTCTCGGTTGACCAGGCCCGCGCGAGCTTCGCCATCCCCGAGGACTACGCCCCGGTTACGGTGATCGCCGTCGGCGCCCTGGGCAACCCCGAGAGCCTGCCCGAGCCGCTGCAGGCGCGCGAGGCGGCGCCCAGGGAGCGCAAGCCCCTGGCCAGCTTTGTCTACGGCGAGAGCTGGGGCCAGCCCTGGGCGCCCCTGACGCAGCCCGATTAGCCCTGGCTCGCGACCACGGCGGTCATGTTCCAGCGCAGGCGCGGGTCGCTCTGCTCGAGGCTGACTACCACCGTGTAGACGATGTCGCCCTGGCGATCCGCGCCGATCGGCTTAACCTGCCGCACCACGCCGGGCAGCTCGAGCTCGGGCAGGGCGTCGAAGCGCACCGTCACCGGGTCGCCCTCGCGCAGCCGCACCACCTCGAGCTCGGTCAGGTCGGCCGTCTCGACCCGCCACGAGCTGAGGTCGGCCACGACCAGGGCGGGCGTGTCCGGCCCGGCCAAGGCGCCGGGCTCGAGGTCGATGCGGGCGACGGTGCCGCCGAAGGGCGCCACCAGGGTGGCCTGGGCGAGCTCGAGCTCGGCCTGGTCGAGGGCCACCTGGGCCGCCTCGACCTCGACCTGGGCGACGGCGAGGTCCACCGCGCGCGGCTCGGCGGCGGCTCTGGCCAGAGCAGCCTCGGCCCGGCTCACCCCGGCCGCCGCAGCCTCGAGCTGGGTGGCGCGGGCGGGGCCGCGCAGCTGCGCGAGGTTCGCCTCGGCGGCGGCCACACGAGCGCGGGCGGCGGCGACCCGATCGGCGTCAGGCGCGGCGAGCAGCTGCTCGAGGCGGGCCTGGGCGTCGCGCAGCCCCGCCTCGGCCGAGGCCACCCCCTCGGCCTCGGCCTGCTGAGCCTGCTCGAAGGCCACCTGCGCCTGCCGCAGGCGCGACTCGGCGTCCTCCACGGCGCGCAGGGCCGTAGCCTCAAGGTCGGACCGCTCTTCGGGCAGGTCGCCGGGTAGGCGCGCCAGGTCCTGGTTGTCCCAGTAGATACGCTGGTAGGCCTGCTGGCGCTCGCGCAGCTCGTTGGCGGCCTGCTCGAGGCCGAGCTGGGCCCTGGTCTTGGCGGCCGAGAGGGCGTCGGCCTCCTGGCGCAGCCCGGCGCCGGCCTGGTCGACGGCGGACTGGGCCTGGGTCACCGCGGTGCTCTTCGGGCCGTCGAGGACGGCGGCGAGGGCGGCACGGGCCTCGGCCAGCTGGGCCTCGGCGGCGGCGAGGTCGGCCGCGGTCACGCCAGCGCGAGCCTGCTCGAGGGCGGCCAGGGCCTGGGCCAGCTCGGCCTCGGCTACGGCGACCGCCTCGGGCGAGGCGCCCTCGGCGGCCTGGTTATAGCGCGCCGTGGCCCGTTCGAGGCCGGTGCGGGCCTCGGCCACGCGCAGCTCGAGCTGGCGGGCATCGAGGCGGGCGAGGGGCTGGCCAGCCGCGACCGTAGCACCTTCCTCGACCAGGATCTCGGCCACGGCGCCGGCGCGCTCGAAGCGCAGGGTCACCTCGGCGGCGGGGAGCACGGTGCCGTCGGCGACGACGCCGGCCTCGGCGGCCACGGGCGCGGCGGTGGGCTCGGCGGGCTGCTGGGCGGCGGGCGCGGCGGCGCACCCGGTGAGGGCGGCGATGACCGCCAGGATGATGATCAGCTTGGTCATGATTCTTACGTTGCTCTCTTTCAAAATCAGGCGACAATCTGGCCGTCGGCGACGGTGACAGCGCGGCCGGCGCGGCGGGCGAGGTCGGTATCGTGGGTGACCATGACCACCGTCTTGCCCTGCTCGACCAGCTCCTCGAAGAGGTGGAAGATCGCCGCGGCGGTGCGCGAGTCGAGGTTGCCGGTGGGCTCGTCGGCGATCAGGAGCTGGGGGTCGTTGGCGAGGGCGCGGGCGATGGCGACACGCTGCTGCTGGCCGCCCGAGAGGGCCGTCGGCAGCTTGTTGGCCTGCTCGCCCAGCTCCATGCGCTCGAGCAGGGCCGCGGCCCGCTCGGCCCGCTCGCGGCCGGTGCCGATATCGCAGAAGTCCATCGGCAGCATCACATTCTCGGCGACGGTGAGGGTGGGCAAGAGCTGGAAGAACTGGAAGATGATGCCCAGGTTGCGGCCGCGCCAGGCGGCCATGCGGCCCTCGTCGAGGCGGGTCAGCTCGGCGCCGGCCACCCGCACGACGCCCGAGGTGGGCCGGTCGATGCCGGTGACCATGTTGATCAGGGTGGACTTGCCCGAGCCCGATTTGCCGACGACGGCCACGAACTCGCCCTTGCCGACGCTGAGGTCGACGCCCCTGAGGGCCAGGTAGGGCCCGGCGGCGGTCTCGTACTGCTTGACGACCCCCCGCAGGTCGATCACGCCGGCGGGCTGGGCGCCGGATTCGCTGGCCGCGGTCACGCCGTCGGCCGGGGCCGCGGGCGAGCGGGCGGCACCGCTGAAGAGCTTGAACATATGGGCCTCTCGCTACGGCCTACTCGTAGGCCAGGACTTCACGCACGGTCAGGCGGACGGCGGAGCGGGCCGGGATGAGGCTCGCCACGATGGCGAGGATGACCACGACGACGAGCCAGACCCCCACCCCGAAGAGGGAGTAGACCCAGGTCAGCGGGGCGTTGAGCAGGGCCGTGCCGAGGGCCACGCTCATCGCGTAGCTCAGGGGCACCGATAGCAGGGCGCTGAGCGCCCACGAGAGCACGGCGATCACCAGCCCCTCGCTGACCACGATCTGGCGCACGGCCCCGTCCGAGGCCCCGATGGCCCGCATCACGCCGATCTCGCGGGTGCGTTCGAGCACATTGATGCTCATGGTCCCGGCGAGGCCGAGGGCGCCCACGGCCCCGATCAGCAGCGACATCACGGTCAGCACGCCGACCAGGACCTGGAAGCGCTCGTCGAGCAGGGCCCGGTCCTCTGAGCGCGAGCGGATCAGGCTGGTGTTGAAGCCGTCCTGCTGCAGGCGCTGCTCGAGGGCCTCGCCCATGGCCGCGTGGCTGGCCGGATCGTGGCCCACGGTGGCGACCCGCAGGGTATCGGTGCGGCCCGCATCGCCGGCCACCCCGGCGAAGGCGTCGATGGGCACATAGGCCCAGGACGGGGCCGTGGGAGGGATCAGCTCCTCGATGAAGCCGACGATGCGCCAGGTGCTGTCCTCGTCGTTGATACGCAGCACGATCTCGTCGCCGACAGCGGCCGCGGGGTCCTTGGCGAGGTAGTTGTTGGTCAGAACCACGGCGCGGCCGTCGTCGGGGCGCAGCCAGCGGCCGCGCTCCATGCGGGGCGCGAACATGGTCGTGTCGGCGGGCAGGGCGCGCAGGATGAGCGCCTCGCCGGTGGCGCCGTCGGGGCGCAGCGGGAAGGCCGCAGCCCGCCGCAGGCTCTCGACCCTGGTGACGCCGGGGACGGCGGCGGCCGAGGCGGCCACGCGCTCGGCGCGGTAGGGCCGGCTGAACTGCACCTCGACGTCGTACAGCTGCGAGGCGATGCTGGCGTCGAGGGTGCTGAAGAGCGACGAGCGCAGGCTCAGCACCGAGATGAAGATCGCGCCGCCCAGGGTCAGGGCGACGAGGGTCAGGGCGAGGCGGCCCTTGCGCCGGAAGGTGTTGCGCAGGGCCAGGCGGTTGGGCCGGCTGAGCCCGCGCAGGCGGCCGATCAGGCGGTCGATCGGCGAGTTCCCCGTGGGCGCCTGGGTCGCGCCGGCCAGGGCCTCGCGGGCCGGGCGGCGCACAACGCCCCGCACGGGGATGACCGAGGCCAGGAGCGGCACCACGATGGCGGCGACGACCTGCGCGACGACGACGCTCGGGATGACCCGCATCTGCTCGATATCGACGTTGAGCTGCGAGCCGATGAAGCGGCTGAAGTAGAACGAGCCGACGATGGCCATGGGCACGGCGAAGAGCAGGGCGAGCAGGCCGTAGGCGGCCGAGGTGGTGAGGTAGAGGCCGGCGATCTGGCCCGAGCGGGCCCCGATGGCCTTCATGATCCCGATCTGGCGCGTCTGCTGGGTCAGGATGGCGCTGATCGTATTGGCGATCAGGAAGGTGCTGATCAGCAGCGCGAGGGCGCCCAGGCCGGTCAGGAGCCCCAGGACGGTGGGCAGCACCTGCTCGGCGGGGTGCTGGAGCGGCGTGGGCACGTCGGTGTTGAGCACCGCGCGGCCGCTGCGCTCGACTACCCGCTCCACCCCCTCGGCGACGCGCTGGATGTGTTCGGCGTCGTCGCGGCCCGCGCTGACCACGAACTGGAGCTGGTTGTAGCCGCCGGGGCCGCCCAGCCACGCGAGGGTATCGGCGGTGATGTAGCCGGAGACCTGGCCGGCGATGGCCGCGGGGGGCAGACTCAGGTCGTGGGTCAGGCCGGCGATCGGCATGGCCCGGGCGTCCTGGCCGGCTATCTGGACGCGAATGGTATCGCCGACGCCGGCCCGGGTCCCAGCCAGCGAGGAGCGTTCGATCAGCAGCGCGTTGTCGGGCGGCGGCCATGCGCCCGCCCAGGGCTTGACGATCCCGATGGTCGTCACCCCATCGTCGGGCAGCACATAGAGCGTGGCGTCCTGCCAGGTGAGGGGCCCGGTCTGGATCCGCGCCGAGACAGTGCGGAAGCCCTCGGCCTCGGCCACGCCGGGCGCGTTGCGGGCGGCGTCGACCAGAGCCTCGTCGAAGGGCTCGGTCACGATCGTCGCGCTGGCCGGGTTGATGGCGAGAAAGCTCGAGCGCAGGGCGTCGTAGATGATGACCCTGGTGGCGAGGATGGTGCCGAAGGCGAAGACGCCGACGGCGATCGAGAGCACCACCAGGGCGGTGCGGGTGCGGTTCGCGAAGAGGTCGCGCAGCACTTTCTTCCAGCGCGGTCGCAGCATAGGTCGCCCTCACTCCTGGTCCGTACGGGCCTGTCGGGTAGCACAGGTCAAGCGTACGGCCTCAGGGGCGCGGGCTTATCTCCCAAACGGTCGATCCGACGGATGATTGGGCCGTGGTCTGGCCCGCGCCCCGATCATCCGTCAGGTCAGCCGAACGGATGATGAGCGCACGCAGGCAGGCGCTATGCTCTGATACAGGCGGGTGGGCGCCGACCGAGCAGGGCTAGACGAGCCCGAGGGTCCGCGCGCGCGCGACCGCCTGGGTGCGGCTGCCGACCCCGAGCTTGCCGTAGATATTCATGAGGTGGGTCTTGATCGTACCCTCGGCGACGACAAGCCTGGCGGCGAGCTCGCGGTTCGAGAGGCCGTCGGCCAGCAGGCGCAGGACCTCGCGCTCGCGCTCGCTGAGGGGCTCGGCCAGGGCCGCCGCGTGGCCCGCGGGCGACGCCTGGGCCGGCTGTGGCGCGGCCGCGGTGCCAAGGCCCGCCCGCACCGCGGCGACGAAGGGCGCGAGCTCGGGGGGGCCGGCGGCCGGGCGGGCCAGGGCGAGCAGGCGCTGGAGCTCGGGGCCGGCGTCGAGCACGCCACGCAGGGCGCCCTCGGGGGCGGCGAGGGCCAGGGCGGCCTCGACGGCGTCCCGCGCTGTCTCGAGATCGCCCAGCCCGTCGGCGACCCGCGCGCTCAGCAGCAGGGCCTCGACCTGGAGGCCGGCCCAACCCTGGGCGGCGCAGGTGCTGACGGCCGCGCCGAGTTGGGGGCGCACATCGGCCCCGCGCAGGTCCCAGGCGGCCCGCAGGCGCAGCAGCTCGATGGTCATATGCAGGAAGGGCGGCAGCTCGGCGACGGGGGCGAGCAGCTCGATCAACTCGGCCTCCCACGCGGCGGCCGCCTGCGCGTCGCCGCGGATCAGCCCATGGCGCAGCTGCTCGGCGAGGGCGGTCAGGTGGAGCCAGAGGACGATACGCGGATCGCGGCGCCGCTCGCCGAGCGCGGCGCTCACGGCGGCGGCGTCATCGGCGCGCCCGAGCCCGTGGAGGGCGTGCAGTTTGATCGAGAGGGCCATGGGGTCGACGTGGCGGTTGTTGAGCTGGGCCGCCAGCTCCATGGCCCGCTCGGCGGCGACGATGGCCTCGGCGAGCCGGCTCTGGGCGAGGAGCACCCCGGCGAACACTACATAGAGCATCGCCGTGACCGGCGGGATCTCATGGGTGGCCTCCTGCTCGAGCGCGTCCGCCAGCAGGGCGTGGGCGGCCCGCAGCTGGCCGCGCTCGAAGAGCTGCCGCCCGCGGCCGAAGACGGCCTGGACCCGCTGGGCGCTGTCCTGCTGCGGGCCGGCGCCCACGAAGTCGGGCGGCGCCGGGGCGAGCTGCTCGACGCCGAGGAAGGCCGCCAGGGCGGAGAGGAACGGGTAGGCCGTCAGTATGCGCTGGAAGCCGGCGCGCTCGGGCAGGCCGACGGGGAGCTGGCCGTGCCGCAGGGCCCCGATCAGCGCCTGGAGCAGCGCCATCTCCTCCTGAACCGGCGCGGCGGGCGGAGCGGGGGCGGCGGGGTCGGCCAGCATGGTCAGGATGCGCTCGGTCGCCTCAAAGCGGTGGGTGAAGGCGAGCACCCAGGCGTAGGCGATGGCCAGCTCGGGGTAGGCGATCAGCTCGCGCTGCGGGGCCGGGTCGAGCCAGCGCGAGACCGTGCCCATCTCGCCGCGGCGGACCAGCTCGGGCACCAGGGCCGCGAGGAGGGGCAGGGCCTCGGGGTAGGCCTCGGCGGCGAGCCAGGCGCCGATGGCCTCGCGGGCGCGACCCTGGCCCTGCCACCAGGCCGCGGCGCGGCGATGGATCGGGGCGGTATCGAGCCCGCGGCGGCGGCTCCAGGCGCGCACACACTCGGCGAAGAGATAGTGGTAGCGGTACCACCGGCGCTCGGCGTCGAGGGGGATGAGGAAGAGGCCCTGCAGCTCGAGGGCCTCGAGGCGGGTCTGCCCGTCGCTCTGGCCGGTCACGGCGTCGCAGAGGGGCCCGCTGAGGCGCTCGAGCCAGGCGGTCTCGGCCAGGAAGGACTGCACCGCGGGCGGCTCGCGGCTGAGCACCTCCTCGACCAGATAGTCGATCACGAAGCGGTGCGAGCCGCTGAGGCCCGCGATCACGGCGCTCTGGTCGGGCTGGCCGCGCAGCATCAGGGCGGCGAGGTGGAGGCCCGCGGCCCAGCCCTCGGTACGGGCGGTGATCGCGGCCACATCGGCGGCGGCGAGCGCGCGCCCGAGGCGCTGGCGCAGCAGGGTGTCGGTCTCGGCCTCGGTGAAGCGCAGCTCGTCGGCGCGCAACTCGAGCAGGCGGCCCTTGGCGCGCCAGCGGGCCAGGGGCAACGGCGGGTCGGTGCGGCTCAGCAGCACAATGTGGCAGGCCGGCGGCCCGTGGTCGCCGAGGACGGCCAGCTGCTGGATGATCGCCGGCTCCTGGACGAGGTGGAGGTCGTCGATGACCAGCACGAGGGGCGCCGCGAGGCCGGCGAGCCCATGGGCGAGCAGCGAGCCGACGCGGGGGAGCGCCGCGACGGCGGCCGTGTCGAGCTCGCGCAGGGCCGCGGCCCCCGAGCCGGGGGCGGCCAACTCGAGGGCTTGGGCGACGTGGGCCCAGAAGCGCTGCGGGTCAACGATCTCGTCGTCGAGCGAGACCCAGGCCAGGGGGAGGGCCTGGCGGCGAGCCCAGGCGCTGATCAGCGTGGTCTTGCCAAAGCCGGTCGGGGCGGCGACCAGGGTGACGGGGTGGCGCAGGATCTCGTCGAGGGCCGCCTCGACCCGCGGGCGCTCGACAGTCTCGGGGCGCCCGGCGGGCACGCTGAGGCGGCTCTGGAGAAACAGCTCGTCACGCAGGTTCGCGCTGAACAGCTCAGTCATCTCGACATCTTAGCAACACTAATGCGGGCTTCGACAGGCTCAGCCGCCGGTTGCCTGAGCCTGTCGAAGGCAACAGGCTC
>CAZKTU010000102.1:0-10378 GCA_964555675.1 uncultured Oscillochloris sp. | reverse complement strand
GGGCTTCGACAGGCTCAGCCGCCGGTTGCCTGAGCCTGTCGAAGGCAACAGGCTCTGTCGGCGGTTGCCTGAGCCTGTCGAAGGCAACACTCATCACTCGGCGGCCACACAGACCAGCTCGGGGGCAAGCCAGAAGGGCATCAGGTAGGCGGGCGCGACCGAGAGCGGCAGCAACTCGTCGGCCAGCGTAATCCCGAGGGCCTCGCGCATGAAGGCGCGGCGGCCCTCGATCTGTGCCCACAGCGCGGGCGCGAGGGCCCGCAGCTCGGCGCGCAGCCCGGCGTCGGCGACGGCGACGGTGTCCTCGCAGTTCAGGGCGTAGCCGGCGGGCATGGGGCTGGGGATGATATCGCACTGGAGCAGCATGCCCGAGGCGATCTGCTGGTCGCTGCCGGCCCAGACGGGGCTATGGGTCCACTCGTCGTGGCCGATCAGGTGGCCGGGGTTGAGGGCGGGGCGGAAGGGCGCGTCGGCGAGGGCGGCGTACACAACCTGGTGCAGCTCGTCGCCGGTGACGCCGAGGCGCAGGGTGCGCCACCAGGCGGCGATCGCGGCGAAGTAGGGCTCGACGTAGCGCTCGGCGAAGCTCTGGTCGGGGGTGGCGCGCAGCAGGCCCGCCCGGCAAGACAGGCTGCCCTGCAGCCCGAAGGCGGTGGTGATGGCGTCGCCCTCGGCCAGCAGGCGCTCGCCGGGGCTGCGCAGGCCGACCAGGGGCTCGGCGCCGCCCGCCGCGCTGAGCATCATGTGGCAAGACAGGGGGTCGCCGGTGTAGCCGAGCAGCGCGGCCGCTTCGCGCTCGCTCATGCCAGGGCGGGCGCCGCGCACGATGCGCAGCACCCCCGAGGAGGTACGGGCCGCGACCTCGGCGAAGTGCGCCAGCTGGGCGGCGCTGTTGTGGTGGCGCAGGCCGCGGGTCGGGTGCATCAGGGCGGGTGTGGCGTCCTCGACGACGCCGCCGGGGCCGACCACGCGGCGCAGGGCGTCGAGCACGAAGGCCGGCACGAAGGCCGGCGTCTGGGGCTCGTCGCTCTCCTCGGGGGCGAGGTACTTCCAGCCCACCAGGCCGACCCGCTGGCCCGGCGCGAGCCCGGCGGCGCGCAGGACGGCGGGCAGGCTTGGCGCGGTTGCGCGGGGCTGGCCCATGAGGCTGAAGGACTGACAGAGAACCGCCTCGAGGGGCAGGCCGGCCGCGGCGGGCACATAGTCGAGGCCCTCGTTGCCCACCAGCAGCACGCGCCTGTCGGCGGGGCCGAGCAGCAGCATCGCCTCCTCGAAGCGCGGGTCGAAGCCGCAGCAGAAGGTGAGGTTCGCGGCGTGCTCGCGGTCGCCATAGACCGCCACCCAGTCGGCGGCGGCCGCGGCGTAGAGGGCCGCGCAGCGCGCCTCGTACTCGGCCGCGGGAAGGGCGGGGGCCAGGGGGATGGGAGCGGCGGCGGGCAGGGGCAGGTGGCGCAAGCTCATACAGTACTTTCTGCTCAGGCGGGCGCGAACCTTGGCTCACGAGGCGGTGGAGAGATACGCTATAGTACCACGATGCGGGATCCGCCGAAGAGATTGAGGAGCCTCAGATGCACGAGAGTCCCCTGCGCCAGCGCTGGACGAGCGGGGGCGCGGCCTACAACGGGTGGCTGACCATCCCCGCGGCCTGGCCGGCCGAACTGCTGGCGGCGGTCGGCTTCGAGTCGCTGACGATCGACATGCAGCACGGCCTGATCGACGAGCCGGCCGCCCTGCAGATTTTGCAGGCGATGGACCAGCGGCGCTGCGCGACCCTGGTGCGCCTGGCCTGGAGCGAGCCGGCGGCGATCATGCGCGCCCTCGACCGGGGCGCCGCCGGGGTGATCGCGCCGATGATCGGCGGCCCCGCCGACGTCGTCGCCCTGGTGGCCGCCTGCCGTTACCCGCCGCAGGGCATACGCAGCTACGGGCCCGTCCGCGTGGGCATCGCCCACGGCGCGGCGAGCCTGGCCGAGATCGCCGCGACGCCGCTGATCTTCCCTATGATCGAGACGGCGGCGGCCTATGAGCAGCTGGAGGCCATCGCCGATGTCCCAGGCATCGCGGGGCTCTATGTCGGCCCCTCGGACCTGAGCCTGAGCCTCGGGCTGCCCCTGCCGGTCGACTTCAAGGAGCCCAGGCTGCGGGCGGCCCTCGCGGCGGCGGCCGCGGCCTGCGCGCGGCGCGGCCTGGTCGCCGCAATCTACGCCGACGTAGCCGCGGCCCCCGAACTGGTCGAGCTGGGCTACAAACTGATCACGGTTGTGAACGACGGCGAGCTGATCCGGCGCGGCGGGGCCGCGGCCCTGGCGGCTCTGAGCCGGTAACGGGAGGGCTGGAGGCCCCGTGCCCCCAGCCGCGGGGAGCGGCGAAGAGCGTAACTCGGTGTGGACAATTTCAGCCAGAGGGAGCAGAGGATGAGCGCACAGCTCTTGATCGGCGGCAAATGGCAGGCGGCCCAGGACGGGCAGAGCATTCCGGTGGTGGCGCCGGGCGACGGCGAGCAGTTCACGACGATCGCGCGGGGGCGGGCCGCCGACGTCGATCTGGCGGTAGCGGCGGCGCGCAAGGCCCTCGAGGGACCCTGGGGCCGCAGCACGGCCACCGAGCGCGGCCGCATCCTGACGCGGCTGGCGCAAAAGGTGCTCGACCACGCCGAGGAGCTGGCCCAGCTCGAGGCGCGCGACGCGGGCAAGCCCCTCAGCACCGCGCGCAACGACATCAATGTCCTGGCCCGCTACTTCGAGTTCTACGGCGGCGCGGCCGACAAGATCCACGGCCAGGTCATCCCCTTCCTCGACGGCTATAACGTGCAGCTGCTGCGCGAGCCGCTGGGGGTCACCGCCCACATCATCCCATGGAACTACCCGGCCCAGATGTTCGGGCGCACGGTCGCCCCGGCCCTGGCCATGGGCAACGCCGCGGTGCTCAAGCCCGCCGAGGACGCCTGCCTGTCGGTGCTGCGGGTGGCCGAGCTGGCCGCCGAGGCCGGGCTGCCCGACGGGGCGCTGAATATCGTCACCGGCTACGGCGAGGAGGCCGGCGCGGCCCTGGCGGCCCACAGGGGCATCGACTTCATCAGCTTCACCGGCTCGGGCGAGGTGGGCGCGCTGGTGGGGCAGGCCGCCGCGCGCAACTTCGTCAAGTGCACACTCGAGCTGGGCGGCAAGTCGCCCCACCTCGTCTTCGCCGACGCCGATCTCGAGCGAGCCCTGCCGATCATCGTGCGGGCCATTTTGCAGAACGCCGGGCAGACCTGCACGGCCGGCAGTCGCCTGCTGGTGCAGCGCGCGATCTACGACGAGTTCGTGGCCCGCGTGGCCGAGGCCTTCGCGCAGGTGCGGGTCGGCAGCCCAAGCATGGACCTTGACTGCGGCCCGGTGGTCAACCGCAGCCAGCACGAACGGGTGCACGGCTACATCGAGCGGGCGGTAAGCGCGGACATCCCCGTGCTCGCCGAGGGGATCATCGCGGCGGGCGTTCCGGCGGGCGGCTACTATGTGCGCCCGACCCTGTTCGGCCCGGTGCCGCGCGAGAGCGCCCTGGCCCAGGAGGAGGTCTTCGGCCCGGTGCTGGCGGCCATGCCCTTCGAGGACGAGGCCGACGGGATCGCCCTGGCCAACGGCACCGACTACGGGCTGCTCGGCGCGGTCTGGAGCGAGAACGGCGGGCGCCAGCAGCGCGTCGCCAAAGCCCTACGCTGCGGCCAGGTCTTCATCAACGCCTTCGGGGCGGGCGGCGGGGTCGAGCTGCCCTTCGGCGGCATGAAGCGCAGCGGGCACGGGCGCGAGAAGGGCTTTCTGGCCCTCGAGGAGCTGAGCGTCACCAAGACGGTGGTGCAGTATCACGGGTAGGCCAACGTAACCGAGTTACGATCTTCGCCGCTACCCGCGGCGGGGTACGGGGCCTGCGGCCCCGCAAAGGGAAAGTTATGAGTCAGCTTGCAGGCAAGATCGCAATCGTGACGGGCGCGGGCAGCGGCTTCGGCGAGGGCATCGCCCGGGCCTATGTGGCCGAGGGTGCGCGGGTGGTGCTGGCGGACATCAACCCCGAGGCTGTGGGGCGCGTCGCCGCCGAGCTGGGGGCCGGCGCGTCGGCGTTCGTCTGCGACGTCTCGGACGGGGCGCAGGTGCAGGCCCTGGTCGACCACTGTGTCGCCAGCTTCGGCGCGCCCGATATCGTCGTGAATAACGCCGGGATCGCCCACCAGAACACCTCGCTGCTGGCGATCGACGAGGCCACCTTCGACCGGGTCTTCGCGGTCAATGTGAAGTCGGTCTACCACATGGCCAGAGCCGTGGTGCCGCTGATGCGCGAGCGGCGCAGCGGGGCGATCATCAACATCGGCTCGACGGCGGGGCTGCGCCCGCGCCCGGGGCTGACCTGGTACAACGCCAGCAAGGCCGCCGTCAACAATATCTCCAAGACCATGGCGGTCGAGCTGGCGCCCGATCAGATCCGGGTCAACGCGATCTGCCCGGTGCTGGGCGAGACGGGACTGATGACCCAGTTCATGGGCGTGCCCGACACCCCCGAGAACCGGGCGCGCTTCCTGAGCTCGATTCCCCTGGG
Source organism: uncultured Oscillochloris sp. (assembly GCA_964555675.1). Taxonomy (GTDB): domain Bacteria; phylum Chloroflexota; class Chloroflexia; order Chloroflexales; family Chloroflexaceae; genus CAIWXH01. The sequence continues at coordinate 5,809 of CAZKTU010000102.1, read as the reverse complement.
CCGCTTCTCGAAGCCCAGCGACATCGCCGCGGCCGCGGTCTTCCTGGCCAGCGACGCGGCCGCCTTCATCACCGGGATCGAGCTGCCCGTCGATGGCGGGCGCACGGTATAACCTCCGCGCAGGCTTGTGGAGGGTTTCGCCCTCCACAACGCCCCCTAGCGGGCGCTGCGCCGCACCCCCGGCAGCGAGGCGACGAAGGCCAGCCCGTGGACCCGCTGGAGGGTGGTGGCGTGATCGAGGCGCTTGCCGGGGCCAACCTGCTGCTCGTCTGCGCCCAGCCCCAGGGTCTGTGCGGCCAGCGCGATCAGGGACAGGGCCGGGTCCGCGCCGGCCTGCTCGGGCGCGGCAGAGTCCTCGGCCTGACGCCGCTGGGGCACCTGGAACACCGCCAGCGGCTGCTCCTGCCCATCGACCTGGAAGGCGCCGTAGTAGCGGCTATCCACCTGCTCGCGCACCAGGCGCTCGGTCGCGGCGCTGATCAGGATCGCGCCCGGCTCGGCCAGGGTCTGGAGGCGGTGGACCGTATGCAGAGCCAGGCCCACGATGTTGAGCGGCGACCCAGGCGCGGAGCCGTGGCTGCCGACTAGTACGAGCCCGCTGTGGATGCCGATCCTGAACGAGAGGGGCCCGGGCAGGGCCGCGAGGGGCTGAAAGGCCCGCAGGGCCTCGCCTAGGGCCACGCCGGCCTGCACCGCCGCCAGGGCGTCGTCCTGGCTCGTATGGGGGTGCCCGAAGGCCACGAGCACCTCGTCGCTGCGATGCTCGCCGAGTTGCCCGCCGAAGCGGCCGGCGACGTCGCCGCACAGCGCCCTGTAGGCCCGTAGCACCTCGGCGAACTGATCGGGCTCGAGCCGATCGGCCAGGGCCGAGAGGCCGACGAGCTGGCAGGCCAGCAGGGTCAGGGTGCGGCGCCCAGTGGCCGGCTGGCTCGCCGCCAGGCGGACCTGGGCCGTATCGAGGCCGAGAGCGCCCGTGCGGATCTGCTCGAACAGGGCGGTCGTCTCGAGGGCGGGCTCGACGCCGATCTCGTCGGCGAGGAGGCGCACGCAGTGCTTATACTGCTCAAGGGCGGCCTCGCGCCGCCCGCTGCGGGCGAGAATCGTCATGAGCTGGCGGTGAGCCTCCTCGCGCAGAGGGTCGAGGGCGATCAGGCGCGTCGTATAGTCGAGGGCGGCCACGTACTCGCCCCGCTCGAGCAGCTCGGCGGTCAGCCCGTGCAGCATGTGCAGCGTGAGCTGGCGAAGGCGCTCGCGCTGGGTCAGCAGCCAGTCCTCGAAGCTACGGGCGTCGCGCACATAGAAGCCCTCGAGCAGGTCGCCGCGGTAGAGCGCGAGCGCCTCGCGCAGCCGCCGCAGGTCGGGCGTGGGCGCCGTGGCGGCGGAGGCGCCGAACTGACCCTGCACCGCCTCGACGTCGAGCCAGTAGGGCGCCGTATGGTCGAAGGCCACCGTCTCGCGGGTGATCTGGAGATGGTCGCCGACGAGCTGGCGCAGATTGGCCAGGGCGTGGCGCAGGTTCATGCGCGCCTGCGGCTCGGGCAGCTCCCCCCAGAGCAGCCCGGCCAGAGAGGCCCGCGTATGCGGGCGGGCGGTCAGGGCCAGGTAGTACAACAGCGCCTGGACCTTGCTGGACACGAAGCCGGTCACCGGAGCGCCATTGCGGCTGATCCGCGGGGCGCCAAGAAGTTCCAGATGGAGGGCTTCCATAGCCTGCGACCACACTTTCACTCAGGATCGCGCAGCTGTCCCCCTCCCCGTCGCATGGTCGCTTTCGGCGAGCAGCTGCCGACCCATTATCGAAATACACGAATCGCGTGACACATGCGATCATAGCTGGAGATCGTCCAGACATCGTCCAGAGGTCCGTCACGATCTCGCCACGGGTAGCTGGTATAGCTTAGTGGTCGCGTGCCGCGACCAATACGCTTTCATAAGGATGTGCGATGCGACCGGCGACACAGCCGCAACGGCGAGGGCTGGGACTGCTCTGGCGCTTTCTGATTGCGCTACTGGGCATCAGTCTGGTTCCGCTGATCCTGCTGAGCATCACCGCCCTGCTCGGCTACCGCACCGCCAGCCAGCAGGCTAGCGACACGGCCGTCACTCTGATGGACGATAAGTCGCTCAAGACCCAGCAGCTGCGCACCGTCGAGACCGCCGGGGCGGTCGCGCGCTTCCTCGAGGCCAGGGTGCAGGACACTCGGGCGGCGGCCCTGCTGCCGCGCACGCCCGAGGCCTACCTCGCGCTCGCCCAGACCTACAGGAGCGAGCTGTGGTACCTGGGCGGCAGCAACGCCGCGCCGGTCGAAGTGCGCACCATGGCCCCGATCTACCGCGAGGTCGCCTACATCGACCGCGAGGGGCGCGAGCAGGTGCGCGTCAGCGACGGCCAGGTCGTGCCGCCGGCCGAGCTGCGCGACGTGAGCGACCCGGCCAACACCAGCTTTCGCTCCGAGACCTACTTCGCCGAGGCCAGGGGGCTGGCCCCGGGCGAGCTGTACGTATCGCCCGTCACGGCCCGCCACGTCACTACCGACGCGCAGCTGCGGGGCGTCGACCCCAACACCCCCCACCTGGCGGTCGAGGGCGAGAAGTACGCGGGCGTGATCCGCTTCGCCACGCCCGTGTTCGACGCCCAGGGCCAGTTCGACGGTGTGGTGATGCTGTCGCTCGACCATCGCCACATTATGGAGTTCGTGGCCCACATCCTGCCGACCGACGAGCAGTACACCGTCTTCCCCGACTATGCCAGCGGCAACTACGCCTGGATGTTCGACCACGAGGGCTGGCAGATCGCCCACCCGCGCCTGGGCGGCCTGCGCGGCCTCGACGAGCGGGGCGCGCTGGTGGCGCCGGTCAACGCCGAGACGCCGCCCGAGCAGCGCCGCAACCAGCCCTTCAACCTGCGCCTCGCCGACTGGGTCGACCCCAGCTTCCGGCAAATGTACGAGGCCGTGGCCCGCAACGAGACCGGCCTGCAGACGATCGTGAATCAGGCCGGCGTCGAGCGGGCGATCACCTACGCGCCGATCCCGTTCGCACATGGCGTCTACAAACAGGCCGGGATCTTCGGCGGGGTAACCCTCGGGGCCAATGTAGCCGAGTTCCACAGCGACGCCATCCTGGTGCGCACCAGCGTCGAGGCGGCCCAGGACCGGCTGCAACGCAATATCCTGTGGATCGGGGCCCTGGTGATCGGCCTGATCGCCCTGGTGGCGGCGCTGATCGCCCGCACAATCACACGGCCCGTGCTGCGCCTGACCGAGGCGGCGCGCGAGATGGCCGGCGGCACGCTCAACGCCGCGGTGCTCGACAGCCTCTCCGAGCGCAGCGTCGGCGACGAGATCACCGAGCTCTCGCGGGTCTTCAAGCAGATGGCCGTCCAGGTCCAGCTGCGCGAGAAGCGGCTCCAGGACGAGATTCAGCAGCTCAACATCCAGATCGACGAGCAGAAGGCCAGCCGTCAGGTCAGCGAGATCACCGAGACCGAGTATTTTCAGAACCTGGTCGACCGCGCCACACAGCTGCGCCAGCAGCGCAAGGACGGCGCGTCGGGCGGGTCGTGAGGGAGCCTGGCGGACGAACCGCCAGAGAAAAGGACTGATGGCTCTACAGCACAGGCTCAGGCGCGACCGGGTGACGATCAACGAGGAGACGCTGCGCGACGGCGAGCAGACGGCCGGGGTGACCTTTCTGCGCGACGACAAGCTCGCCATCGCGGCCCTGCTGGCCCGGGCCCTGCCAGGCGCGATCATCAACGCCGGCTATCCGCCGATCAGCCCCGCCGAGTTCGCCGCCGTGCAGGCCGTGGCCCGCGCCACCAGGGGCGCCCACATTCAGTGCGGCGGCAGGGCGACCCGCGAGGACGTGCGGCTCTGCTTCGAGGCCGTGCGCGAGGCCGAGACGCCGCGCGTGGCCTTCTGGTTCCCGACCTCGCGGCTGATGCTCGACGCGCGGCTCGGCCGCTCGCCGGCGGCCATGCTCACCGAGGCGCTGGATCTGGTGGCCTGGGGGCGCGAGCTCTGCGGCGACGCGGCGGCGATCGACGTGGCGCTCAACGACGCCTCGCGGGCCGAGCCGGGCTTTCTGGTCGAGGCCTGCGCCCGCCTGAGCGAGGCGGGGGCGGGGCTGCTGATGATCAGCGACTCGATCGGGCGCATGCTGCCCCACGAGGTCTACGAGCTGATCCGCGCCGTAGCGACGGCGGCGCCCGCGGCCGAGCTCTGCTTCCACGGCCATAACGACCTGGGCAACGGCACGGCCAACGCCATCGCCGCCCTGCGGGCGGGGGCGCTGGCGGTCTCGACCACCGTCAACGGCCTGGGCGACCAGACCATGCCGGCGACCGAGGAGGTGGTGGCCAACCTGCTGCTGCGCCCCGAGACGGTCGCGCTGCCGCTGTACGCCGACAGCACCCTGCTGCCCGCCCTGAGCGGGCTGGTCGCCGAGCGCTCGGGGCTGCCGCCCCAGTACACCAAGCCCGTGGTCGGGGCGGGGGTACTGCGCCGCGAGACCGGCCCCCACATCGACTGGCTGCTCGTGGCGCCCGAGTCGTTCCAGCTGGTGACCCCGGCCTTCCTGGGGGCCGAGCGGATCGAGTTCGTGATCGGCAAGATGAGCAGCGTGGGCTCGGTCGGGGCGGCCCTGGCCCAGCGCGGCATCGCCCTGAGCGAGAGCCAGATCGAGGCGGTCTTTCACGCGGTCAAGGAGCTGACGGCGACCCAGCGCCAGGTGAGCGAGGACGATCTGCTGCGCCTGGTCGAACGGGCGCGCACCAGCGCACCCTGATGACCGGCGCTCCGCGTGAGGCCGCCCGCCAAAGTGGCCTGGAATTGCCCCGACCGGCCGGCGTTTAGTCACGATCTCTCAACGATGGTTGCCTAAACTACACCTAGAAGCAGCTACGGGCGCCATCAGCGGAACAAGGAGCCCCTTGTGGCCAAGATCATCTCGATCCACTCATTTCGCGGCGGCACGGGCAAGTCGAACACCACCGCCAACATGGCCGCGCTGTTCGCCGCACAGAGCCTGCGGGTCGGGGTGATCGACACCGACATCCAGTCGCCCGGCATCCACGTGCTGTTTGGCGTCGACGAGAGCGTGATCGCCTACTCGCTGAACGACTACCTGTACGGCAAGTGCGCGATCGAGCAGACCGCCCTGGACGTGACCGCGCGCCTGGGCGCCGACGCGGTCGGGCGGGTCTATCTCATCCCGGCTAGCCTGAAGGCGGGCGAGATCGCGCGGGTCTTGCGCGAGGGCTACGACGTCAGCCTGCTCAACGACGGCTTCCAGCAGCTCATCCAGGCCCTCAGCCTCGACATCCTGCTGATCGACACCCACCCTGGGCTCAACGAAGAGACCCTGCTCTCGATCGCGATCTCGGACGCCCTGGCGGTGGTGCTGCGCCCCGACCAGCAAGACTATCTGGGCACCAGCGTCACCGTCGAGGTGGCGCGCAAACTGCGCGTGCCGCGCATGGTCCTGGTGGTCAACAAGGTGCCGCCGGTCTTCGACCTGGAGGCGGTCAAGCAGCGCGTCGAGCAGACCTACAAGTGTCCGGTGGCGGCGGTGCTGCCCCACTCCGACGAGATGATGGTCCTGGCCAGCACCGACATCTTCGCCCTGCGCTACCCCGAGCATAGCGTCACCACCGCGCTCAAACAGGTCGCCGCGGCGCTGCTAGCGTAGGGGGTGTTTCACTCGCAAGGGCGGGTGGAGGGCTGCGCCCTCCACAAAGCTTCGGCCTGCGAGTAGTTGGAGAAGATACGTAACTGGTTACGTATTTCACGTGACGTAGACGGGGCGG
>CAZKTU010000101.1:17622-21513 GCA_964555675.1 uncultured Oscillochloris sp. | reverse complement strand
CGAGCCGGCCAGCGGCCTCGACCCGCGGGCCCGCGTCGAGCTGCGCGAGCTGCTGCGCACCCTGCGCGAGATGGGCAAGACGGTGCTGCTCAGCTCGCACATCCTGAGCGAGCTGGCCGAGGTCTGCACCGAGATCGGGATCATCGAGAGCGGCAAGATGGTGGTCAGCGGCCCGGTCGAGACAGTGCGCCGGCAGCTCCAGGGCGGCTCGCGCCTGCGGATCAGGGTGCTGCGCGGCGTCGAGGCGGCCGAGGCGGCCCTGCGCCAGCTGGCCGGGGCGCCCGTGGCGGAGCTGCCGCATCTGCAGAGTGTGCGCTTCGACCCCGCGGACGAGCGGACCCTGGTGGTCGAGCTCGACGACGCCGACGAAGAGGCCCAGACCCGCCTGCTCGCCCACCTGGTCGGCCAGGGCGTCGCGGTCAGCGAGTTCAGGGCCCAGGCCGAGAATCTCGAGGAGCTGTTCCTCCGCCTGACGGCGGTAGAGTAGGGGCAGGCGATGCGTGGGGCGAGGGGCCTGCGGCCCGCCATGAACCCGATCATCGTGAAGGAGCTGCGCACGCGCATGCGCGGGGTGCGGCCCTATGCGATCCTGACCATCTTTCTGGTGCTGCTGGCGGCGGCGGGGTACGGCATCTACCAGATCATGCTGCAGCAGTCGCGCTTCGGGGGCACCCTGCTCAGCGCCCAGGTCGGGCAGGCCCTCTTCAGGGGCCTGGCCTTCGTCGAGCTGATGCTGGTGGTCTTCCTCGCGCCCTCGATGACCAGCGGCGCGATCAGCGGCGAGCGCGAGCAACTGACCTACGATATGCTCATCGCCACCCCGCTGCGCCCCGCCCAGCTGCTCTGGGGCAAGCTGGTGGCCGCCCTGAGCTATCTCTTCCTGCTGATTTTCGCGGCCATCCCGGTCTTCAGCGTGGTGCTCGTCTTCGGCGGGGTCGAGCTGGCGGCCCTGCTCAAGGCCCTGAGCCTGCTGCTGATCGCGACCGTCTTCTTCGGCTCGATCGGCCTGTTCTGCTCGACCCTGATGCAGCGCACCGCCCGGGCCACCACCGTCGCCTATACTCTGGTGCTATTGCTGATCGGCGTGCCGGTCTTGCTCGCCTCGGTCTGGCCCCAGCTCAGCGGCCCGTCAGGCCAGCAGGCGCCGCCGGCCCTGGTCTATCTCAACCCCTTCAGCGCCCTGCTCTCGATCACGACGATCGCCACGGGCGGCGAGCCCGCGATGGCCAACATGCCTATGTTCGGCTACGGCGACCCGTACGGGGGCCTGCCGCTGCTCAGCGTGCTCGGCCCCGGGGTGGTCTACTACGGGCCGGCGGGGCCGGTGGTCATCCCGATCTATCGCGCGACCATGATCGGCTACAGCCTGCTCACGGTCTTCCTGTGCTGGATCAGCTCACACCTTGTGTTGCCGAACAGGCGCTGGCGCCCCCGCTGGAGCGACCTCGGCTTCGCCCTGCTGCTGGCGGCGCTGCTCGCCGGCGGCTACCTGACCCAATCCTGGTGGAACGTGCCGCCCCCCGCGCAGTTTATGGGCGCGGGGTAGCCGCAGCATTCCGCGCCTCCGGCCCCGCGGCAAGCTTTTGTTATACTGCAGTGGCCCCGCCCTTGACAGGGGCGGGGTCTCCTGCTATAAATCCCACAATCTGAGGTGAGAATGTCAACAACTTCCGGAGCATCCATGGCCGACACGTCGCTCGAGCGCTACCTGGAGGAACTGGGGGCCTGGCGGGCCGAGCAAGAGCGCTCGCTGCGGGCGCCCGACAGCTGGCTCAGCCTGGCCGGCCTCTTCTGGCTGAGCGAGGGCGCCAACAGCGTCGGCAGCGACGAGGGCTGCGCCATCAGGCTGGACCCCGCGGTCGCCCCCGCCCTGGTGGGCGAGATCTGTCTGCGCGAGGGGGTGGTCAGCCTGAGCTCGGCCGGCGAGCCGCTGCTGCTGAACGGGGCACCGGCCGAGCTGCGGCCCCTGCAGACGGACGAGCGCGCCGCCCCCGACGTGCTGAGCGTCGGGCGCGTGACGCTGCAGATCATCAGGCGGGGCGAGCGTCTGGGCGTGCGCGTGCGCGACCCCGAGCACCCGAGCAGGGCCGCCTTCACAGGGCGTCGCTGGCACGCGCCCCGGGCGGACTACAGGCTGAGCGCCCGCTTCGAGCCGTACGACCCACCGCGGCCCTTGGCGATCACCAACATCCTGGGCGACACCAGCGAGCAGCCGAGCCCGGGGGCTCTGGTCTTCACCCTTGAGGGCCGCGAGCTGCGCCTCGACGCCACGGCCGGCTACGGCGGCGGCCTGCAGATCCTCTTCCGCGACCGCAGCAGCGGAGGCGAGACCTACGGCGCGGGGCGCTACCTCTCGACCCCGCCGCCCGCCGCGGGCCTGGTCGAGCTCGACTTCAACCGAGCCTACAACCCGCCCTGCGCCTTCACCAGCTTCGCCACCTGCCCGCTGCCGCCCTTCCAGAACCACCTGCCCGTGGCCATCCAGGCCGGCGAGCTGGCGCCCCTGGAGCAGCACTGAGAGGCCTGAGCCGTGGCCGCGACCAGCTACCCGATCATCCTGACCGACCTGTCCGGCGCGCGCTGCGTGGTCGTGGGCGGCGGCCCCGTCGCCCAGCGCAAGGTGGCCGGCCTGCTCGAGGCCGGGGCGCGCCCCCTGGTGGTGAGCCCGGGCCTGACGCCCACCCTCGCCACATGGCGCGACGAGGGGCGCCTCGAGCATTGGGCCCGGCCCTACGAGGAGGGCGATCTCGCGGGCGCGGCCCTGGCCTTCGCGGCGACGGACGACCCGGCGGCCAACGCCCGGGTCGCCGCCGAGGCGCGGGCCAGGGGCATCCTGGTCAACCTGGCCGACGACCCGAGCGCGGGCAGCTTCCACACGGTGGCCAGCGTGCGGCGCGGCGACCTGCTGCTGACCGTCTCGACCGGCGGGCGCTGCCCCGGCTTCGCCGCCCACCTGCGGGCCGAGCTGGCGGCGCGCTACGGGCCTGGGTATGCCGCCGCCCTCGCGGGGGCTGCGCAGCTACGCGGCCTGCCCGCCGAGGCGCGGGCCGCGGCGATCGCCCGGCTGTGTGACGAGCAGCGCCCCGAGCGGCCTCACGAGCACGAGGTACACCCATGAGCCAGGGCCTGGTCTCGCTGGTGGGCGCGGGTCCCGGCGACCCCGAACTGATCACGGTCAAGGGGCTGCGGCTGCTGCGGGCCGCCGAGGTCGTGGTCCACGACGCCCTGATCGGCCTCGAGCTGCTGGCCGAGTGCCGGCCCGAGGCCGAGATCATCGACGCGGGCAAGCGGGCCGGCGGCCCCACCAGGCCGCAGGAGTGGATCAACCGGCTGCTGGTCGAGCGGGCCCGGGCAGGGAAGCGGGTGGTGCGCCTCAAGGGCGGCGACCCGTTCGTCTTCGGGCGCGGCGGCGAGGAGGCCGAGGCCCTGCAGGCGGCCGGGGTGCGCTGGGAGGTGGTGCCGGGGGTCAGCTCGGCGATTGCCGCGCCGGCCTACGCCGGCATCCCCCTGACCCACCGCGAGCACGCCGCCTCGTTCGCCGTGGTCACCGGCCACGAGCCGCCGGGCCGGGCCGACTCGCGGCTGCGCTGGCAGGCTCTGGCCCATGGCATCGACACCCTGGTCTTCCTGATGGGCGTGGGGCGCCTGGCCGAGATCAGCGCCCAGCTCGTCGCCCACGGGCGCCCCGGCGCGACCCCGGCGGCCGTGGTGCGCTGGGGCAGCACCGCCGAGCAGACGCTGGTCGTGGCGACCCTGGCGACCATCGCCGAGGCCGTGGCCCAGGCCGGCCTCGAGCCCCCCGCCCTGCTGGTGGTCGGCGAGGTGGTCGGGCTGCACGCGGCCCTGGCCTGGTTCGACCCGGCGCGCGCGCTGCCCGTGGCGGCCGATTAG
>CAZKTU010000101.1:8052-17522 GCA_964555675.1 uncultured Oscillochloris sp. | reverse complement strand
CGCGGCCCTGGCCTGGTTCGACCCGGCGCGCGCGCTGCCCGTGGCGGCCGATTAGCCCATGCACGCGCTACTACTGGCCGGACACGGGAGCTTGAGGGCTGGCTCGGGGGCGGCGATGATGCGCCTGGCGACACGGCTGCGCGAGCGGGGCGCGGCGCCCCTGACTGCCGCGGCCTTCATCAACTACAGCCGCCCGACCCTGGACGAGGCTATGAGCCGGCTGACCGCGCGCGGGGCGACCGCCGTGACGGTGCTGCCATACTTTCTTGTGCCCGGCTACTTCACGCGGGTGGCCCTGGCCAACGCCCTCGCCGAGCTGCGGGCGACCTACCCGCACTGCGCCATCGCCCAGGCCGAGCCCCTGGGCGCGCACCCGGCCCTGGCCGCCCTGGTGCGCCGCCGCGCCGAGGAGGCCGGCGCGGGCCCCGGCAGCGCCGTGCTGCTCGCCGCCCATGGTAGCCCCGACCCCGCCGCGAACGCGCCCATCGTCGCGGTCGCCGGGCAAGTTGCGGCCCTCGACGCCTTCGCCGCGGTCGATGTCTGCTACCTCGGGCTGAACGAGCCCGCCATCCCCGCCGCCATCGCGCAGCAGCTCGCGGCCGGCTTCGGCCACGTCGTGGTCGTGCCCTACCTGCTGCAGTTCGGCGGCCACGCGGCCGAGGATATGCCCGCCGCCGTGGCCGAGGCCCAGGCTGCTCACCCGGCCGCACATATCGTGCTAGCCGAATATTTAGGCTACGACCCGCTGCTGGCCGATGTGCTCGCCGATAGGATTCCATACTTGACATTATAAACTGATTATATTAAGATTTTGCCACGCGAGCGTCACCCGCAGCGCTCATCCACGGGAGCCCTATGAGCACCAACCCTCGCTTGTCGGCGGCCTGGTCGGAGCGCGAACTCGGGGCGCTGAACGAGCGCTTTCGCGCCGCGCCGCCGCAAGCCTTGTTGGCCTGGGCGGCAGAGCAGTTCGGCCCCAGGGCGGCCCTGACCTGCAGCTTCGGCGGGGCGGCCGGCATGGTTCTGCTCGACATGGTCGCCCGAGCGGGCCTGCCGCTGGCCGTGATCTTCCTGGACACCGACCTGCTCTTCCCCGCGACCTACGCCCTGGCCGAGGCGGCGGCGCGCCACTATGGGGTGACGATCGAGCTGCGGCGCCCGGCCCTGAGCCTGGACGAGCAGGAGCGCATCCACGGCCCCGAGCTCTATGGGCGCGACCCCGACCGCTGCTGCGCCATCCGCAAAGTCGCGCCCCTGGCCGAGGCCCTGGCCCCGTACGCGGCCTGGGTCAGCGGCATCAGGCGTGAGCAGACCGCGCACAGGGCGACGACGGAGCCGGTTCAATGGAGCGCGAAGCACGGGCTGCTGAAGCTCAGCCCCCTGGCCTACTGGGGCGAGCGCGAGGTCTGGGGCTACATCAGCGCCAACAGCGTCCCGTACAACCCGCTGCTCGACCAGGGCTACCCGAGCCTCGGCTGCGTCCCCTGCACCCGTCCGGCGGGGGGCGACGATGGGCGGAGCGGCCGCTGGAGCGGCTTCGCCAAGACCGAATGCGGGCTACATACCTGAGCCCGCGCCAGCTTGATCCTGCATCCTTCCGGAACCACCACGGGCAGCGTCGCCCAACGCGCCGGAGTCGGCAATCGGCAGTCGGGCCATCGGCAATGCTATGGGGAGACGTATGCCCACCACGCAGAGCATCAACCCGCACGGCGGGACCCTGATCGACCGGGTGCTACGGGGCACCGCCCGCGACGAGGCGATCGCCCGTGCGCGGCACGCCCCGCGCATCACCCTGACCGAGGTCGGCCTCTCGGACCTCGAGCTGATCGCCACGGGCGTCTTCAGCCCCCTGAGCGGCTTCCTCGGCCGCGCCGACTATGCGAGCGTCGTCGGCGAGGGACGCCTGGCCAACGGGACCCTCTGGCCGATCCCGATCACCCTGCCCGTGAGTAGCGCCGAGGCCCAGCAGCTGCGCGACGGCGACCCGGTGGCCCTCCACGCGCCCGACGGCCAGCTGGTCGGCCTGCTCGAGCTGCGCGAGCGCTACGCGGCCGACCCGCGCCGCGAGGCCGCCGAGGTCTATAAGACCACCGACGAAGCCCACCCCGGCGTCGCGCGCATCTACGGGCAGGGGCAGACCCTGCTGGGCGGCGAGGTATGGCTGATTGATCGGCCGGCCCCCCGCTTTCCACAGCTGCACCTGACCCCCGCCGAGAGCCGCGCGGCCTTCGCCGAACGGGGCTGGCAGACAATTGTCGGGTTCCAGACCCGCAACCCCATCCACCGGGCCCACGAGTACATCCAGAAGGCCGCCCTCGAGCTGGTAGACGGCCTGCTGCTGCACCCGCTGGTGGGCGCGACCAAAGACGACGACCTGCCCGCCGAAGTGCGCGTGCGCTCGTACGAGGTGCTGCTGCAGGGCTACTACCCGGCCTCGCGCACCCTGCTGGCGGTCTTCCCCGCCGCCATGCGCTACGCCGGCCCGCGCGAGGCGCTGCTGCACGCCATCGCCCGCCAGAACTACGGCTGCACCCACTTCATCGTCGGGCGCGACCACGCCGGCGTAGGCAACTACTACGGCACCTACGACGCCCAGCGCATCTTCGACACGCTGCGCCCGGGCGACCTGGCGATCACGCCGCTGCGCTTCGAGCACACCTTCTACTGCCGCACCTGCTCGAGCGTGGCCTCGTCGCGCACCTGCCCCCACGACGGCGCCCACCACCTGACGCTGAGCGGCACGAAGGTGCGCGAGCTGCTGCGCGCCGGCGAGGCGCCCCCGCCCGAGTTCACCCGCCCCGAGGTGGCTCGGGTCTTGATCGAGGCTTTACAATCGGCCCCTGCGGCGTAACGTATGTTTCAGGCGAATGTAAGGGAGGTACCTCGAATGCGAATGCTGAGAGACCTTCGCGCGGCGGCGTTTATCCTGCCCCTCGTCTTGCTGATTGCCGCATGTGGCCAGAGCACTCCAGCCGCCCCGGCGGCCCCAGGCGCGCCCGCCACAGTGCGCCTGGCCTACTTCCCGAACCTGACCCACGCCGTGGCCCTGGTCGGCACGGCCAGGGGCAGCTTCCAGGAGGCCCTGGGCCCCAATGTCACGCTCGACCTGAAGACCTTCAACGCCGGCCCGGCCCTGATCGAGGCCCTCTTCGCCGGCGAGATCGACATCGGCTACATCGGGCCGAACCCGGCGATCAACGGCTATGTCAAGAGCAACGGCGCGGCCCTGCGCATTATCGCCGGGGCCTCGTCGGGCGGGGCCCTCTTCGTCGTGCGCCCCGAGGCCGGGATCACCTCGCCGGCCGACTTGGGCGGCAAGAAGCTCGCCACCCCGCAGCTCGGCGGAACCCAGGATGTCGCCCTGCGCTACCTGGTCCAGCAGGCCGGCCTGCAGACCGCCGACAACGGCGGCACGGTCACCATCCTGCCCACCCAGAACCCCGACATCCTGACCCTCTTCCAGAAGGGCGAGATCGACGGGGCCTGGGTGCCCGAGCCCTGGGCCACCCGCCTGCTCCAGGAGGGCGGCGGCGAGGTCTTCATCGACGAGCGCGAGCAGTGGCCCGACGGCAAGTTCGTCACCACCCACGTGATCGTCAGCAAGCAGTTCCTCGACGAGCGCCCCGAACTGGTCGAGGCCTTCCTGGGCGCCCACGTCGATACGGTGCAGTACATCGCCGCGAACCCCGAGGAGGCCAAGGGCCTGGTCAACCAGGAGATCGAGCGCATCACCACGGCGCCGCTGCCGCGCGAGGTGCTCGACCAGGCCCTCACGACGGTCGACTTCACCTATGACCCCCTGGCGAGCACCCTGTTCGTCTCGGCCGACCACGCCTTCGAGCTGGGCTTCCTGGGCGACAGCAAGCCCGACCTGAGCGGCATCTACGCCCTCGAGCCGCTCAACAAGGTCCTGGCTGCGAAGAAGCTGACGCCGATCGCGCTGCCGTAGCGGCCTCTCGACTCGGGCGCGCAGAAAGCGCATAATCTGCGTATTCTGTGAAGCCTGTTCTCACAGCAGCGCCAAGGAGCACCGATGACCGAGCGCATCATTGGTGAGGTACACCCGACGCGGGCGGGAGCGACGACGGCGACCCAGCCACAGCCCGGCGGCATCCCGCTGCGCATCTCGGGCGTCAGCAAGACCTTTGTGTCGCGCGGGCGCAGTGTCGAGGCCCTCAAGCCGGTCGACCTGGAGGTGCGGGGCGGCGAGTTCGTCTGCTTGCTGGGCCCCTCGGGGTGCGGCAAGTCGACCCTGCTCAGCATTGTGGCCGGGCTCGAGCCGGCCAGCGCCGGCACGATCTGGGCGGGCGAGAGCGTGGTGCGCGGCACCGGCACCGACCGCGTGCTGCTGTTCCAGGAGGCCGCCCTCTTCCCCTGGCTCGACGTGCAGCGCAACGTCGAGTTCGGCCTGCGACAGGCCGGCGTCGGGGCCGAGGAGCGCAGCGCCACGGCCCGCCGCTTTATCGAGCTGGTGAACCTGGGCGGCTTCGAGCGCAGTTATGTCCACCAGCTCTCGGGCGGCATGCGCCAGCGGGTGGCCCTGGCGCGGGCCCTGGCGATCGACCCGGCGGTGCTGCTGATGGACGAGCCCTTCGGGGCCCTCGACGCCCTGACCCGCGACCGGCTGCAGGCCGAGCTGGAGACGATCTGGGCGGCGACGGGCAAGACGATTCTGTTCGTGACCCACAACGTGCGCGAGGCCGTGGCCCTGGGCGACCGGGTGCTGGTCTTCTCGCCCCGGCCGGGGCGGATCGTGCGCGAGTTTACCATCCGCCTGCCGCGGCCGCGGCGGCTGGAGGACCACGCCCTGGTCGATCAGGCCGCCGAGATCCTGGCGGTGCTGCACGCGGCGGGCGCCGAGGGAGGTCAGCATGGCCACTGAGGCGCTGCAGAGCCGACCGCGCACGACGAGCGCCGGACGCGAGGCGATCATGCCCTGGGTGCGCCGGGCGGTTTTCTACCTAGCCCTGCTGGCCCTGTGGGAGGGCGTGGCCCGCGCGGGGATCTGGCCGCCCTACCTCTTCCCCGGCCCGCTCACGGTGCTGGAGACCCTGCTCAAAGGCCTGCAGAAGGGGACCTTCATCACGGGCGCCCTGGTCAGCCTGCAGCGCCTGGCGATCGGCTACAGCATCTCGCTGGCCCTGGGGCTGACCCTGGGACTGCTGATCGGGCGGATCAAGGTCCTGGACGAGACCCTCGGCTCGCTGGTGCTGGGCCTGCAGGCCCTGCCGAGCGTCTGCTGGCTACCCCTGGCCATCCTCTGGTTCGGGCTGAGCGAGCGGGCGATCATCTTCGTGGTGGTGCTCGGGGCGCTCTTCTCGATCATCCTGGGGGTCGAGGCGGGCGTGAAGAACACGCCGCCGCTCTACCTGAAGGCGGCCCGCAACCTGGGGGCGCGCGGGCCGGCGCTCTACACCCAGGTGGTGCTGCCGGCGGCCCTGCCGGCCATCCTCAGCGGGCTCAAGCAGGGCTGGTCGTTCGCCTGGCGCTCGCTGATGGCGGGCGAGCTGCTCTACTTCACCCTCAGCCTGGGCAACCTGCTGCAGACCGGGCGCGACCTGAACGACGCCGCCCAGGTGATGGCGGTGATGCTGCTGATCGTCATCGTCGGGGTCAGCATCGACCAGATTATTTTCGCTCCTTTCGAGCGCCGCGTCCGCGAGCGCTGGGGCCTCGCCGGGTAACCTCGGCCATCACAGAAGGACACAGCCCACTATGACCACCGGCTTCACGATCTGGTTCACGGGCCTCTCGGGGGCGGGCAAGAGCACCCTGGCCAACCTGCTCGAGAGCGAGCTGCGGGCCCGCGGGCGCAAGGTCGAGATCCTCGACGGCGACGTCGTGCGCACCCACCTCTCGAAGGGTCTAGGCTTCTCGCGCGAGGACCGCGACACCAACATCAGGCGCATCGGCTGGGTCTGCGAGGTGCTGACCCGCAACGATGTGGTGGCGATCGCCGCGGCGATCTCGCCCTTCCGCGAGGTGCGCGACGAGGTGCGGGCGCGGATCGGGCGCTTCGTCGAGGTGTTCGTCGACGTGAGTCTCGAGACCGCGATCGCCCGCGACACCAAGGGCCTCTACAAGAAGGCCCTGGCGGGCGAGATCGCCCAGTTCACCGGGGTGAGCGACCCCTACGAGGCGCCGCTGAACCCCGAGGTGACGATCAACAGCGGCGCGGAGTCGCCCGAGGCCAGCGCGGCGCGCATCCTCGCTGCCCTCGAGACCCTCGGCTATCTCGAGCCGGTCGCCGAGCGAACCGTCTAGATTATGGAGCCGCGCATGAGCATCACCGACCCCACGAAGCCCGTGTCCCACGTCGAGGAGATCAAGCTAGCCAACCCCGGCTTTGGGGGCGTGCTGCTCGAGGAGGTGCCCGATCTCAGCAGGCCCAGCCTGAGCGACGAGGCCGAGGTGCTGCTGAAGTCCCACGGCAGCTACCAGCAGGACGACCGCGACCAGCGCCAGGCCCTCAAGAAGGCCGGCCAGGGCCGGGCCTGGCAGTTCATGGTGCGCACGCGGGCGCCCGGCGGGCGTATGACCGCCGAGCAGTATCTGCTGGCCGACGAGCTGGCCGGCAGCTACGCCAACGGCACCCTGCGCATCACGACGCGCCAGGCCCTACAGTTCCACGGGGTCGGCAAGGCCAACCTCAAGCCGCTGATCAAGGCGCTCAACGAGCGGCTGGTCACTACCTATGCCGCCTGCGGCGACGTGGCCCGCAATGTGGTGACCTGCCCGGTGGCCGACCTGCTGCCCGGCCACAACTACAGCCTGCTGGAGGTGGCGGAGCAGATCAACAACCGCTTCATCCCCGAGAGCACGGCCTACTACGAGCTCTGGCTGGACGGCGAGAAGGTGCTGGCCGACGGCAAGAAGGTCAAGGTCGCGCCGAGCCGCGAGGAGTCGTTCTACGGCCCGACCTACATGCCGCGCAAGCACAAGATGGCGATCGGGCTGCCCCACGACAACTGCGTCGACCTCTTCACCCACGACCTTGCCCTCGAGGCGGTGGTCGACGGCGCGGCCCTGCGGGGCTTCAACCTGCTGGCCGGCGGGGGCCTGGGCAGCACCCACGGCAAGGCCGAGACCTTCCCGCGCCTGGGCGACAAGGTCGGCTTCTTGCCGCCCGAGCAGGCCCTGAAGGTGGTCGAGACGGCCAGTGCGATCTACCGCGACGAGGGCGACCGCACCAACCGCAAGCACGCCCGCCTGAAGTATGTGCTCGAGGATCGCGGGGTGGCCTGGTTCCGCGAAGAGCTGGCGCGCCGCCTGGGCTGGGCGCTGGAGGCCCCGGCCGAGGTTGGGCCGGCGGCGGCCCACGACCACCTGGGCTGGCACGAGCAGGCCGACGGCAACTGGCTGGTGGGCGTCTGGGTGGCGAGCGGGCGGGTCAAGGACGAGGGGGCGCAGCGGGTGCGGGCGGGCCTACGGGCGATCGTGGCGCTGACGGGCGCCGAGGTGCGCCTGACCCCGCAGCAGAATATCGTGCTGGCCCGCATCGCGCCGGCCGACCGCCCGCGGGTCGAGGCCCTGATCGGCGAGTACGGCCTCGCGACGCGCGAGGGCGAGGCGGGGCTGACGACGCTGCGCCGGCACGCCCTGGCCTGCCCGGCCATGCCCACCTGCGGGCTGGCGGTGGCCGAGGCCGAGCGCTATCTGCCGACGCTGCTGGGGCAGCTGGAGGAGCGCGGGCTGGGGGGCGAGCGGGTGAACATCAGGCTGAGCGGCTGCCCGAATAGCTGCTCGCGCCCGCCGGCGGCGGAGATCGGGATCATCGGTCGCAGCCTGGCGCTCTACAACGTCTATGTGGGCGGCAGCCCGGGGGGCACGCGGCTGGCCCGCCTGTATCAGGCCGGGGTGCGCGCGACCGAGCTGCCGGGGGTGCTGGGCGATCTGCTCGAGCGCTGGCGCGCCGAGCGGGCCGCGGGCGAGGCCTTCGGCGACTGGGCGACCCGGGCCGGGCTGGGGCAGGGCTGGCACGCCGAGCGTTAGCGGGCCACAAAGCACAAAGCCCCCTCTTCGTTAGAAAGAGGGGGCTGGGGGTTGAGGGTGGGATGCGCTGCGGGCGCCAGCCCCCAACCCTAGACCATGGTGCGCATCACGCCGACGACGCGGCCCTCGATCTTGACATTGTCGGGGGTCGAGAAGATCGGCTCCATGGTGACGTTGGCCGGCTGGAGGCGAATGCGCGAACCCTCGTGGTAGAAGCGCTTGAGGGTGACCGCGTTCTCGTCGATCAGGCGGGCCGCCACCATCTGGCCGTTCTCGGCGTTGGGCTGGAAGCGCAGCAGCACGATGTCGCCGTCGTCGATCAGGGCGTCGATCATCGAGTGGCCGCGCACCTTCAGGGCGAAGACGTCGCGCAGCTTGTCGGCCGAGGCGAACTCGGCGGGCACCTCGATCTTCTCGGCGTCGTCGGCGCTGACATCCTCAGGGTCGGGCAGGGGCGAGCCGGCGGTGATCACGCCCAGCAGCGGCACCATGTAGCCGCCGCCAACGGGGGGCAGCACGAGGGCGGGGCTCGCGCCGTTCGGGATGGTGATGCCGCGCGAAACCTTGCCGTCGCGGGCGATCTTGCCCTTCTCTTGCAGGGCCTTCAGGTTGTAGGCTACCACAGAAGTCGAGCTGATGCTCAGATCGTTCTGGATGTCGCGGATGGCGGGCGGGTAGCCGTTCTTGTGCAAGAACTCCTGGATGTAGCCCAGGATCTTCTCCTGGCGCGGGGATAGTCCGTCGGCAGATCGCATAGGCCCTGTCCTTTCATCAGGCCGCAGCCCAGGCAGGGGCCAACGGCGAGCATGTTCCTGACCCATCAGGGACACACAGCGAGGGACCATGGCCCCGCAACGTGAGCGGCCCCGCGCGGTAGAACGTTTGTAGGGATGATTATAGCAAGCAAACACTTGTGCTGTCAAGGGTTTTCAGCTTTTTCGTGCGAGTCCGTGGTGGTATAATCGCCCTATGGACTATGTCATCGCCGTAGATCTGGGCGGGACGCAGCTACGGGCGGCCCTGGTGGCCGCCGACGGTCGCATTGTCGCCCACGAACGCACCCCCACCCTCGTCCACGAGGGCCCGCTCGCCGTCGTCGGGCGCATGCTCTCGCTCTGCGCCCAGGTTGAGCTCTTTCTGCCCGCGGGCGGGCGCCTGTTGGGCATCGGCATCGGCGCACCCGGCCCGCTCGACCCCGAGAGCGGGATCGTCTACTCGCCCCCCAACCTGCCGGGATGGGAGGCCTTCCCCTTGCGCCAGCTGGTCGCTGAACAGAGCGGCAAGCCGGTCGCCCTGGGCAACGACGCCAACATGGCCGCCATGGGCGAGTGGCGCTTCGGCGGGGGCATAGGCCTGCGCCACGTGGTCTATGTGACGGTCAGCACCGGCATCGGCGGCGGCGTGATCGAAGACGGGCGCCTGGTGCAGGGCCGCATGGGCTCGGGCGCCGAGCTGGGCTTCATGATCCTCGACCA
>CAZKTU010000101.1:0-7952 GCA_964555675.1 uncultured Oscillochloris sp. | reverse complement strand
CACACCTTCAGCCCCGAGATCATCCTGGTGGGCGGCAGCGTCGCCCTGAACAACCCGGGGCTGATCGAGCGGGCCCGCGCGGTGGCCTACGCCCACGTCAAGGTGCCGCTCTACGCCGAGGTGCCGATCGAGCTGGCCCGTCTGGGCGACCAGGCCGGCCTGCTGGGCGCGGCGGCCCTGGCCCTTGGCGCCTTCGGGCAAGCCTGATGCACCTGGCCCTCGCCCCACGGCGGCGGCTCGCCGCATCTTACGGCCCCGCCGCCCCCGCCATCCTGGCCGCCCTCGATGCGGCCCTGGCCGCCCGCACGGCGGCCGGGCTGCTCAGCCGCGCCTATGATCCCGAGGCGGGCGCGCCCGAGCTGGGGATCGCCCCCGCCGCACTGACCCCAACAGCCCTGGTGCCGCAACTGGAGGCTCTGGCCGCGGCCCTGGCCGCCCGCGACACGCCGATCACAAGCCTCTGGATCGTCGGCGGGCCTGAGATCGTGCCCTTCGGCAACTTGCCCAACCCCGTGCCCGACAGCGACGGCCCGATCCTGACCGATCTGGTCTACGGCCTGGCCGACCAGAGCAACCTGATGGCCCGCTGGCCCGTCGGCCGCACGCCCGACGCTACGCCGGCCGAGCCGGACCTGCTGGCCCAGCTGTTGGGCCTGGTCGCGGCCGCCCACGCCGCCCGCCCGAGCGCCCCGGCGCGCGTGGTGGCCCTGAGCGCGGCGCGCTGGGCGCCCGTCAGCGCCCAAGTGCTGGCAGAGGCCGGGGCCGCGGATGCGCAAACGCTGCTGAGCCCGCCCGCGCGGCCCCGGGGCGCAGAGCTGAGCGGCGCCCGCGTGATCTACTGCAACCTGCACGGGGTGCGCGACGCCGACGGCTGGTTCGGCCAGGCCCCCGGCGATACCGAGCTGACCCCCGCCCTGAGCGCGGCCGATCTGCGCGGGGCAGACCTGCGCGGCGCCGCCGTGATCAGCCAGGCCTGCTATGGGGCCCGCCTGGCGGCCCGCGGCGAAGAGCGGACCCTGGCCCTGGCCCTGCTGGCGGCGGGTGCGCCGGCGGTGGTGGCGGCCCACGGCCTGACGTATGGCGCCCCCGAGCTGCCGCCCAGCGAGTCGGACCTGCTCGCCCAGCAGCTGATCGCCGGCCTGCTGAGGCCGGGCGCCCGCAGCGGCGCGGCCCTGATGACGGCCCAGGCCGACATGCTGCGGGCGCGCCTGCTGCAACGGGGCCAGCCGGACGCCGACGACGTGAAGACTCTGCTCGGATTTGTACTTTATGGCGATCCGGCGCTACAATTGAGCTGACGGCGCGGCAAGGGCCACAGCATTGGCAGGAGGTGACGATGATCTCGAAGCAGCGTGGAGTGGGCGGACGGACGAGAGTCACGCCCCGGCTCGAGCGGCGCGCCCGCGCGGCCGCGACGCCTGTTGAGACACACCTGGCCGAGGCGCAGCGCGTGGCCAGTCGCTTCGTGGCGACCCACTGGCCAGAGCTCAGAGGGGTACAGCCCGTCGCGACGGCCCGCCACTACCACAACCCCAGCCCCGAGCTGCTGGCGCGCCTCGGCCTGACCCGCGCCGAGGTGGCGCCGCTGGACGCCGCGGGCGAGTATACCTTCACCTTCGCGGGCGAGCACCACCAGGCCGAGGACGGCGCGACGCCCCTGGTCGCCAATGTGACGGTGGACGCCCGGCTCAAGATCGTCAAAGCCAGCGTATCGCGCTAAAGCAAGGTTTCACCTTGCGGCTTGCCATAGGACGGAAAAAGGGGTTTCAGGCGACCATATGCATTATGCCGACCAGCCCCCGGCTACCAGAGCCGCGGCCCAGCAGCGCACCCTCAGCCTGGCCTGGCTCACACTCCTCCTCTTCTCGCTGCTCTTCCTGGGCCTGCTGACCTGGGCCGGCCTGCAGATACACACGGTCTACCGGACTGCCACGCGCGCCGAGGGCGGCACCCTGGTGGTGCGCGGCCCAACCGAGTGGGTCGCCTGGCGGCCCGCCGACCGCACCCTCTACCAGGCCGCCGCAGACGGCCAGCCGATCGCCGAGGGCGACGCCGTACGCACGGCAGCCTCGGCCGGCTACGGCCAGGTGGCCAGCATCAGGCTCTTCGAAGACAGTCAGCTCGACCTCTGGTCTGGCGCCGAGGTGACCATCGACAGTCTGCGCACGAGCCGCTGGCACAGTGGCACCCTCAGTATGGCGACCCGCCAGCAGGCCGGCTACGTCCGCTACGATATCAAGGCGGGCCAGCCCTACGAGGAGGTCAGCTTCAGCGTGGGCGTCGGCGACGCGGTCGTCGAGCTGGCCCCGGGCGGGAGCTACAGCATCGACATGCGCCCGGCCGAGCGCCAGGTCGCCCGCCCCGACGGGGGCAACAGCCTCGAGGCCGACGTCGCGGTGCGCAGCGGCTCGGCCGTGATCGTGGGCGCCAATGGCGCGCGGGTCGAGCTGCGCGCCCGCGAGCGGGCCCTGGTCGACGCCGCCGGCCTCCCCGGCCTGGCTGTGCCGGCCCGCTGGGACCTGGTGCGCGACGGCGGCTTCAGCCAGTTCAGCGAGACTGAGTATAACAATACGACCCTCGACGACCCGGACACGAGCAAGCCCCGGTCGCAGTACTGGCAGGTCTGGTCGGGCCCCGAGCTGCCGGCCGAAAACCAGGGCTTCTTCCGGCTCGCCCAGACCTGCCGGCCGCCGATCGTCGACAACTACTGCGACCAGGCCGACCGGCGCACCGCCGCGTGGTTCTACAGGGTCGGCGGCCAGACCAGCAGCTTCACGGTCGGCATCAAGCAGGAGCTAGGGGTCAATGGGGCGGGCATCGACATCTCAGAGTACCGCTCGCTCCAGTTCAACCTGTGGGCGCGCGTGCTCAATCAGTCGCTGACCAACGCCGGCGACCGCGGCGTCGAGTGCCCGGTGATGATCCGGCTGGTGGCCAAGCGCAACAGCCCCTCGGACCCCGAGGAGCAGCGCGACGTCTGTGTCTATATCGGCGCCCCGGTGGACGAGCTCGCCGTGCGCGAGCCGGGTATGAAGTACCATCAGGTCGCCGAGGCCGAGTGGGCCCAGATCAGCCTCGACCTGCGCGACCCGGAGTGGCTGCCCGACTATCGCTACCTGCGGCGCATCCAGATCTTCGCCCAGGGCCACGACTACGACTCGCGCGTGGCCGAGGTGTCGCTGGTGGGGGAGCAGTAAGGCATGGGTGGGAAGACCATGCTCTACCACGGCGTGGATATTATGGAGGTGGCGCGGCTGCGCCGGGCGGTCGAGCGCTGGGGCGAGCGCTTTCTGCGGCGCGTCTACACGCCCGGCGAGCTGGCCGATTGCGGGGTGGCCGCCGGCAAGCCCCGCTACGAGTCGCTGGCGGCGCGCTGGGCGGCGAAGGAGGCCGCGGCCAAGGCTCTGGGCCTCGGCCTGAGCGGGCTGGCGGCGGGCCGGCCGGTCACGGGGCCGCCGCTGCACCTGCGCGAGCTCGAGGTAACTCGCGGCCCCGCCGGCCGCCCCGAGCTGCGCCTGCACGGCCAGGCCGCCGCCGCCGCCGCGGCCCTCGGGCTCAGCCAGATCGCCCTCAGCCTCTCGCACACCCACGAGCACGCCGTGGCCAGCGTCGTGGCGATTGGGGCCGAGTAGGGGCAAGGCTCTGGGCGCCACGGGGCGGCACATTCCTGCTACAATAGCGCCACCATGAAGCTTGTCACCACCGCGCAGATGCGCGCCCTCGAGCAGGCGGCCGTCGACGCCGGGGCCACCTGGGAGGGCCTGATGGAGCAGGCGGGCTGGGGCGTCGCCCAGGAGGCGCTGACCCTCCTCGGCGCGCCCGCGGGCCGCCGGGTCCTCGTGCTCGTCGGCCCCGGCAACAATGGCGGCGACGGCCTGGTGGCGGGCCGCCACCTCTGCGACGCCGGCGCCCGCGTGACCCTCTACCTGTATGGGCGCCGCGGCCCCGAGGCCGACGCTAACTGGCAGCGCTGTCGCGCCCGCGACATCGCCGAGTGCGAAGCCGCCGCTGATGCGGGCCTCGCCGAGCTGCGGGCCCTGCTGAGCGAGGCCGACCTGGTGATCGACGCCCTGCTGGGGGCCGGCCTCACCCGCCCCGTCGCGGGCGACCTGGCGGCGATCATCGCGACGGTGAACCGGGCCGTGGACGAGGGGCGCGACGCGAGCGTGGCCGAGCAGGGGCGAGGGCCGATCGTGCTGGCGGTGGATGTGCCCACGGGCGTCGACGCCGATAGTGGGGCGGCCCCGGGCGCCGCCATACAGGCCGATGTGACGGTTGCGACCGGCCTGATGAAACACGGCCTGCTGCTCCAGCCGGGGCGGGCCCGGGCCGGGCGGCTGGCCCTGGCCGAGATTGGGATCCCAAGCGTAAATCTGGAGGCGATTATGAGCGATATGCTGACCGCTGACTACGCGCGGCGCCTGCTGCCCGCGCGTCCGGCCGACGCCCACAAGGGCAGCTTTGGCAAGGTGATGGTAGTGGCCGGCTCGCTGCACTACCCGGGCGCCGCCTACCTGGCCTGCGCGGGCGCGGCGCGGGTCGGGGCCGGCCTGGTGACTCTGGCGGGCGGGCGCACCGTGCTCGGCCTGGTCGGGCGCCTGCCCGAGGCGACCGTGCTGCCCGTGCCCGAGGGCGACTGGGGCGCGATCGGCCCGAACGCCCTCGAGGAGCTGGGCAAAGCCCTCGAGAGCTATGCCGCCCTGGTGCTCGGCCCCGGCCTGGGCAAGGGCGAGGCGACCAAGGAGTTCGTGCAGCGCGTCTTCGGCCTCGACAAGCCCAAAGCCAGGGCCCGGGTCGGCTTCCTGATCGAGGCGATCGGCGGTTCGGTGCCGGCCGCCCCGCAGTTCCAGGAGCTGCCGCCCGCCGTGCTCGACGCCGACGGCCTGAACCTGCTGGCCGAGATCGAGGATTGGGCCGAGCACCTGCCTAAGGGCGGCTTCGTGCTCACCCCCCACCCCGGCGAGATGCGCCGCCTGCTCAAGGTCGACGAGCTGCCCGGCGACGCCGTGGCCCTGGCCGCTGACGCGGCGAAGGCCTGGGGCCAGGTGGTCGTGCTCAAGGGGGCCACAACGGTGATTGCCGCCCCTGATGGCCGGACCCTGGTCCACGATGGGGCCAACCCGGCCCTGGCCACGGCGGGCACGGGCGATGTGCTGGCCGGGGCGATCGGCGGGCTGCTGGCCCAGGGCCTGACCCCCTTCGACGCCGCCGCCGTCGGGGTCTACCTGCACGGCGCCGCCGGGGCCCGCGTGCGCGACGAGCTGGGCGACGCCGGCACCCTGGCCAGCGACCTGCTGCCCGAGCTGCCACGGGCGATCAAGGCCCTGAAGGGCTAATTGCTCGCAAGCCATGCTTGCGGCACGCCACAGGACGGACATGGGGTTTTTCAGGGAGGGCTTGCCCTCCCTGCGACCCTCCCGAGGAGTAGACCTATGCGCATGGTGGACCTCATCGCGAAGAAGCGAGACGGCCACGCGCTTTCGACCGAGGAGATCGACTGGCTCGTGCGGGGCTACGCCGACGGCGCAGTCCCAGACTACCAGATGAGCGCCTGGGCGATGGCCGTGGTGCTGCGGGGCATGGACGACCGCGAGACCACAGACCTGACCCTGGCCATGGCCCATAGCGGCGACATGCTCGACCTGCACGACCTGGCCCCCCTGACGGTCGACAAGCACTCGACCGGCGGCGTGGGCGACAAGACGACCCTGGTGCTGGCCCCGATGGTGGCCGCCGTGGGCCTGCCCGTGGCCAAGATGAGCGGGCGCGGCCTCGGCTTCAGCGGGGGCACGATCGACAAGCTCGAGAGCATCCCCGGGTTCCGCACGGCCCTCACGGGCGAGGAGTTCCGGCGCCTGGTGCGCGAGGTGGGCCTGGTGGTGGCCGCCCAGAGCGGCGACCTGGCCCCCGCCGACAAGAAGCTCTACGCCCTGCGCGACGTGACCGCCACGGTCGAGTCGATCCCGCTGATTGCGGCCAGTGTGATGAGCAAAAAGCTCGCCGCCGGCGCCGACTGCATCGTGCTCGACGTCAAGTACGGCAGCGGGGCCTTCATGCATACCCTCGACGACGCGCGCCGCCTGGCCCGGGCCATGGTGGCGATCGGCAGCCTGGCGGGGCGCAAGGTGGCCGCGGTGCTCAGCTCGATGCAGCAGCCCCTGGGCCGCAACATCGGCAACGCCCTCGAGGTCCAGGAGGCTATCGCCGCCCTGCGGGGCGCCGGGCCGCCCGACCTGGTCGAACTGTGCCTGGCCCTGGGTGTTCAGCTGGTGCGCATGGCCGGCCTGCGCGACGACGACGCCGCGGCCCGCGAGCTGCTGCGCGGCGCCCTCGAGAGCGGCGCGGCCTGGGCGAAGTTTCGCCAGATGGTGGCGGGCCAGGGCGGCGACCTGGCCTCGGTCGATGCGCCCGAGCGCCTGCCGGCGGCCCCACTGCGGCTGGACCTGCCCTCGCCCCACGCGGGCTACCTGACGGCGATCGACGGCATGACCCTGGGGCTGGCTGTCAACGACCTGGGCGGGGGCCGCGCGCGCAAGGACGATCCGATCGATCTGGCCGTGGGGCTGTCCCTCAAGGCCAGGGTGGGCGAGCAGATCTACCTCGGGCAGCCCCTGCTGACGATTCACGCGGCGACCCAGGCGGCTCTGGAGCGGGCGGTTCCGCGCCTGCTGGCCGCCTACACGATCGGCGCGGAGCCTGTGGCCGCGCCGCCCCTGATCGAGGAGGTTGTGAGCTAGCCATGCCGATCTACGAGTACCTCTGCCCGGCCTGCAACGGCAAGTTCCAGAAGCTGGTGCGCGGCTTCGACGACCCCCCGGGCCTGGCCTGCCCACGCTGCGGCAACGCCGAGGTGCGCCGGGCCGTCTCGCGCTTCGCCACCCTCAAGTCTGAGGACGAGCGGATCGAGTCCCTGGCCGACCCATCGACGTTGGCCGGGCTCGACGAGAGCGACCCGCGCTCGATCGCTCGCTGGGCCAAGCGCCTGGGCAAAGAGCTGGGCGACGACGCCGGCGAGGACTGGGACGAAATGGTCGACCAGATGCTCGACGAAGAGCTGGGCGAAGACGACGAGGAGGGCGGCCCCAGCAAAAAGAAGCAGGGCTCTCCCGACGAACTAGGCTGGGGCTAAGGGCCGGATCAGGCCGGGACTAAAGGCGGGCGCGCGGCAACTTTCGTATGCCGCGCGCCCGCTTTTGCGTGGAGCGGGCGGGACGCCTCTACGCCTTAATCACCCGGGAAAGCCATATAATTCTGGCTCTTTCCTAACAAATCGTTCATCTGAACAAGCTGTAACAGGGGTTATGACACGTCATTCACCATAGTCTGCACAGCAAAATGCAGCGATCGAGCATGGGACCAGGGCGAGTCCGGGAAGATTCGCCATCAAGCCTTATTCCGCATAGGGAAGCCATGCCAACCTATACAAAGTCAGGGCACACACCCGACTAACGTCCCGGACATATCTGTATTTGGTAGAAAAAAGTCCAGGACTCCATATCGAAGGTCCCAGACTGATCAAGACGTTTGTCAGCTTATTCTGAGCCCAACCTCTGCGATATATTAGCAACACCGAGTGGTTGAGCCCAAATGCGAACCATCCTGGAAGTTCAGGGTTTGTGTGTGGCTGGGTGTCCCGGGGGGCTGGGCGCCCGCAACGTCATGCACGCTGTTGTTCGCCATGGGCCGCAACCGACGAGGGACGTGCAATTCGCGCGTTGTGCCGTCTTCGATACAAGGGGGGACCGTGAATCCAGTACAAGGTAGTTCGCAGCACGGAACGGTTCGGAAGTGGTGGTCAGTCACCATGATCATGGCCATGCTCGTCTCGGTAATCGGGACGGGCGTTTCGGCGCCCGCGGCGGTCGCAGCGCCGATCGGACAGGGCTTCGAGCTCAATGCCTCGGACATTCGGTTCATCCGGCAGCAGATCCGCATCGCCGAGAACCACATCG